>CALVDP010000044.1 GCA_944326315.1 uncultured Bacteroidales bacterium | reverse complement strand
ATGGTAGATTATCTTGACTAAATCTGGAATATTGTATCAAGTCTGGGGCGCGAGGCGTATGACACGCTGGTGTTCAGCCGTCACGTGCCGGAAAGATGTTATTACTAACAACATTATTACTAATAATATTATTACTAACCGATGTTTGCCACCCCGGATGTCTTCCGGGAGGGTGGTCCCTCTTTTTTGCGGACATGATCTGCATTTGCGGCGGGAGTCCGCGATACAGCAGCCGCTGACGGACCACATAACGCCTGAGACGTCGGATACTGACGATAAATTATCTTTTTATGACAAAAAGTCCACAGTCTATTCCTTGCCGTATCTTATTTTTGCATAAACCAAAACCATGTAATTATGAACACCGGCATAGAAAAACTAATGGCCAGTGCCATATCGGCCGCTGCCTCTGTCCTGCTTCTGTCAGGATGTTCCGGATCCGGCGTGAGGACTTCTGAATTCGAGTATCTGTACGAAGGCCTTCCTTTCGAGATGGGCGTCATATCCCGTCCTTCCATACCGGACAGGTCTGTGAATATTCTGGATTTCGGCGGTGTGGGTGACGGCATCACGATGAATACCGATGCTTTCAGGGAGGCTATCGGTCATCTTTTCTCGCGTGGCGGGGGCCATCTTGTGGTGCCGGAAGGGATATGGCTTACCGGACCAGTCACTCTCAAGGACAATATCGACCTGCATGTAATGCCCAATGCTGTGATCCGCTTTTCCCCTGACAGGGATCTCTATCCTATCATAGAGACTGTCTTCGAAGGGCTGGATACCAGGAGGTGCCTTCCCCCTCTCAATGCCAACGGGGCGAAGAATATTTCAATAACTGGCGGAGGAACGATAGACGGCTCGGGAGATGCCTGGAGGCAGGTCAAGCGGTCCAAGATGACGGACAACCAGTGGAAGGAACTGCTTGCTTCAGGGGGCTTCACGAACGATAAAGGCACAGTATGGTATCCGGATTCAAGTTCATACAGGGGCTCGATAGTGAGTGATGCTTTCAATGTACCTCAGGGACTTGAGACTGACGAGGAATGGGAATCAGTGAAAACATACCTCAGGCCCGTGCTTGTAGGCCTGAAGAATTGTGAGAATGTCCTTCTGGAGAATGTGCTCTTCCAGAATTCCCCATGCTGGAACATACATCCTCTGATGTGCAGAAATGTGATAATCAACAATATAACGGTACGTAATCCGTGGTACTCGCAGAACGGGGACGGGATAGACATAGATTCGTGCGAAGATGTTCTCCTTGTGAATTCCACCTTCGATGTTGGTGATGATGCGATATGTATCAAGTCAGGGAAGGACGAGGACGGCAGGAAGAGAGCCATGCCGTGCAGGAATCTGATAGTGGACAACTGTACGGTATTCCACGGACACGGAGGCTTCGTGGTGGGCAGCGAAATGTCCGGAGGCGTCGAGAACATATCGGTCACAAACTGTACGTTCCTCGGAACGGATGTCGGCCTGCGCTTCAAGAGCTGCAGAGGACGGGGAGGTGTAGTCCGGAACATCCATATCGAGGATATAGTGATGACAGACATCCCTACGGAACCGCTGCTTTTCGACCTTCATTACGGCGGGAAATCAGCGCTTGAGGCGGCAGAGGATGAAGAGCCGTCAGGATATGACATCGAGTATGTGCCGGCCGACGAGACCACACCTGAGTTCAGGGATATCTACATCCGTGACATTACCTGCAACGGAGCAGGACGTGCCATGTATTTCAACGGCATACCGGAGAAGAATATTGCCGGAATCCATGTCGAGAACTGCAGCATAGTGTCTGACGAAGGTGCTGACATCAGATATTCGGATGGTGTGGTGCTGCGGAATATCCATATCAGACAGTCCAGGGGCAATGGGTACGTGATAGCGAACTGCAGGGATGTCTTGCTTGAAGGCTGTTCCGATGCTTCCGGGGATACGCCCGAAGTGTTTCAGTACAACAATGAAAATGTAACTTTGAAATGAACCGTTTTTTTGCGTTAGTCATGTCCGTGCTCCTGTGCCTGTGCATTCAGGCTGCAGGCCAGGAACAGGGACAAAAACTTACACTCCGCCTCATGGGTGATTCCACCATGGCTGACAAGGACCTTTCCGGAGAGAATCCTGAAAGGGGATGGGGACAGAGGCTTCCGTCTCACCTTGACACATCCGTGTGTGTAGTGAACTATGCCCAGAACGGAAGAAGTACGAAGAGCTTCATAAGCCGGGGACTGTGGGACAAGGTGAAATCGGACCTTCAGCCCGGTGACTGGCTCTTCATCCAGTTCGGACACAATGATGCCAAGGCCGATGATCCTGAGCGTTATGCACCTGCTTTCGGAGCATATCAGGAAAATCTCCGGATGTTCGTGGAATATGCGCTCCGGACAGGGGCACGGCCTGTGCTGTTCACTCCTGTCTCACGCAGGTGGTTCGATGACGGGGGAAAACTCCGCAAGGACTGCCACGGAGACTATCCTGCGGCTGTCTTCCAGGTGGCGCAGGAATACGGGGTGCCTGTCATAGATGCCAATTCCATCACTCAGGAATGGCTGGAATCCGCCGGTGACGTGGCTTCGAGGAAATATTACATGTGGATCGAGCCGGGTACATGCCCGAGACATCCTGACGGGCTTGTGGACAATACGCATACGAATGTGGCCGGTGCCAGGAAAATCGTCGAACTTCTTCTCCCGGAGATTGTCAGGGTCATACCGGAGCTTGCATCACATGTGACAGACTATGATTTCGTGGTGGCCCAGGACGGCAGCGGAGATTTCTTCACCGTGCAGGATGCTGTCAACGCCGCCCCCGACTATTGCAAACAGGACGAGACACGCATCCTTATCCGCAAGGGGATATACAGTGAGAAGCTGACAATACCTGCCAATAAGGAGAAGCTGCATCTTGTCGGCGAGGATCCTGATTCGACTGTCATCACGTGGGATGACTATGCTCTCAGAAAAGGGTCCACCGGCTACGAGATGGGTACATCCGCCACTTCTACGGTATTTCTACACGCCAATGACTTCCTTGCCGAAAATCTTACCTTCGAGAACACGGCAGGGGATTCCAAGGATATTGCACAGGCCTGTGCGATAACGGTGAACGGCGACAGGGTGGCTTTCCTGAATTGCCGTTTCATAGCCAACCAGGATACAATCTATACTTTCGGTCCCGGCCAGAGACAGCTGTTCAGGGGATGTTATATTGAAGGGACTACGGATTTCATATTCGGCTTCTCCACGGCATGGTTCGAGGACTGTGTCATCATGAGCAAGAAGAACAGCTATGTCACCGCCGCATCCACGCCGCAGGGCCAGGAATGGGGCTATGTATTCAAAAACTGCCGCCTGATTCACAACGAAAAGGCCACCCGGGTATATCTTGGCCGTCCGTGGCGTCCTTATGCCAGGACTGTATTCATAGAGTGCGAGCTCGGTGACCATATTCTGAAGGAGGGATGGCACAACTGGAACAAGAAGGACGCCGAGAGGACATCATATTATGCCGAGTACGGTAATTACGGTCCAGGGGCCGCCTCAAGGAAGGAAAGGGTGTCATGGTCGCATTTCCTGAGCAGGAAGGACCTGAAGGACTATACGACTGAAAATGTCCTCGGCCCTGCCGAAGACTGGTATTTCAAGGTATTTTGACAGGAGTGCCCGAGATGAAGCACAAGATACTGCTGACACTGATGATATTGCCGTTGGCCGTGCTGCGGACGGAAGCTGCGCCGCTGGACTGCCTGTTTGAACATTATTCGTCCGAGAACGGGCTTTCGCACAACTATATAAGCCAGATTCTCCAGGACAGGGACGGCTATATCTGGATTTCGACATGGTATGGCCTGAACCGGTTCGACGGAAACCGTTTCGTGAATTATACCGTGCAGCCCGGGGACTATTCCAATCTGTCCCATAACCGTATCCTCTCGCTCAGCGAGGATGCTGCAGGCTATCTGTGGGTCACGACCTACGACCGCTCCATCTACCGTTTCGATTCCGAGACAGAGACCTTCCTGTCCGTGCCAGGGGAAATCAATCCGGAGCTTGCAAATGCCAGGGTGGACAGGTATCACTGCGACAAGGCCGGGAATACCTGGATATCCCTGTCGGGGATAGGCCTCTACAAGCTTGACAGGAATCTTCAGGCCAGGACATTCTTCAATATTCCTGACAATGCGATAGGGAAGGAGATAACGGCGATATATGAGGATTCGGAAGGCACGATATATACCGTATCCGAAAACGGAGTGGCCGCAGTGCGTGACGATAAGGTCACGGCGATAGCCAGGGATTTCGCTGTCACGGGCTTCGCCGAATTCGGAAGCAGGATATGGCTTGCCTCGGGCAACGAGCTGCTGGCGATAGACAAGAAGACAGGCAAGCGGATTCACCACGATCTCGGTGACAGGTCATCAGGACCGGTGGTGTCACTGACAGTCACAGGCCCGGAGGATAGCTCAGTGCTTTATGCAGGGTTTTCCGGCGGGGCCGTCGCATCTGTCGACACTTCGGACTTCTCCATAGATATGCACCGCGGGGATATCGGCAGGGTGAGGTACACATTCCCTGATCCGGAGGGACTTCTGTGGGTAGTGACCGACAGGACCGGGATTACGGCCTGGAACAACACCAGCAGGTCTTTCCGCCATTATGAACACAGCAGGAATGTCATGTCATACTATGCGGACACCCTCGCTCGGGTCCTTGAACATGACGGCAGGCTCTGGATCAAGATGAACAACTACGGCTTCGGCTATTATGACCGGGATACGGATGCCATAATTCCTCTGAACAACGTCAAGGAACAGCCTGACTGCCGCTTCATGAACGGAGTGGCCTGCTATACGGTGGATGCTTCCGGCGTGTTGTGGTTTTCGACTGTAAGAAGGGGACTTGAGCGTGCCACTGTCATCACACCCAAAGTGGAGGTGGTGGTCCCGCCTACGACTTCCGATGACCCTGTGTCTTCTTCTGAAATAAGGGCTGCCCTTACCGACAGCAAGGGACAGGTATGGGTGGCCGCGAAGAGCATGGAGCTTTATGTCTATTCACCTGACCTGTCTTCCTGCCGGAAAATACGCGGATCGGAAAGTTTCGGAGTGATATATTCCATATTCGAGGATAACGGGGGCAACATCTGGATAGGTACCAAGGGGAGCGGACTGCTCAAGCTTGTCCCGGAAGACGGTGAATACAGGGTGGCGAGGCGTTTCCGCCACAGGCATTGCGATCCTTCGTCCCTGAGTTCGAACGATGTATATTCAGTCGCCCAGGATATGTCCGGACGTATCTGGGTAGGTACATACGGAGGTGGGCTTTCCATGCTCCAGCATCCGGACAGCACTGAATTCAGGAATGTCTACCGGGATTTCCCTGGATATCCTCTGGAAATGGGCGAGAAAGTGCGCTACCTGCATTGCATGCCTGACGGTAGGATGCTTGTGGCTACGGTCAGCGGACTGATATGGTTCCGGCCGGACGACACTCCGGAGCTGACAGAATTCCATGTGGTGCAGAAAATACCTGGAGACATGCATTCTCTCGGGAACAACGACATCATCTACATGTTCACGGACAGGTCGTCTGACACATGGCTGTGCACCTTCGGCGGAGGTCTCAACAGGATAAGTTTCGGACCTGACGGCCCTGTATTCGACATAGTAAGCAGGGCTGACGGGCTCAGAAGCAATATAGTGCTCGCTGCAGTCGATGACGACAACGGCAATATCTGGCTTTCCACCGAGACTGGCATATCCAAGGTCTCCAAGGCAGACAAGTCCGTAGTGAACTATTCCAAATACTACGGCGTCGTCTCCACGACATTCAGCGAGGCGACATGTGCCAGGCTCCTGGACGGGACGATAATATTCGGGACCTTGAACAATATCTACCATATAGATCCCGACATGTTCACATACCAGCCGGAGGACAAGCATCTGGTCATCTCGGGATTTACTGTCGACGGCAAGAGGCTGCCTGTCGCCGGAGAACCGGTCATTCCTCATGACTATTCGTTCTTCAGCTTCGACTTCGCGTCCCTCAATTTCAAGATACAGGGGAATGTGAAATACACGTACAGGCTTAAGGGGTACAACAAGGACTGGATTGCCGCCAACGGCAACACTTCTGTTTCCTATTCAAGGATACCGGCAGGTCGATACACGTTCATGGTGTCGGCTTCCACCGAGGACGGATATTCCGATCCTCAGACCGTATCGCTGGATCTGAGGGTGCTTCCTCATCCGTGGGCTTCCTGGTGGGCCGTGTGTCTGTACTGCATAGCGGCTCTCTCCGTCGTGCTGATGCTTGTGCGTATGTTCGTGACATCCGTCAAGCTGAAAAACGATGTGGCTCTGCAGGAAAGCCTGAATGACATAAAGGGACGCTTCTTCACCAATATATCTCACGAGTTGAGGACGCCGCTGACCCTTATCCTGGGAGGCATCGAGGACATCAAGAGCAAGATGCAGCCAGGCTCTCCGGATGAGTACAGCGTGAACCTGGTCTACAAGAATTCCAGGCGGATGATGACCCTTGTGGACCAGCTTCTGGACATAAGGCGCATAGTCAGGGGCAAGATACACCTCAATGTCAGCCGGATAGACATCGTGCAGCTCGTCAAGCAAGTGTACGATGACTTCAAGGACATGTCCATCGAGAGACACATGGAGATGCGCCTGACGCGTTCCGTGGATTCCCTGATAATATGGGGTGATTCGGTCAGGATAGAGGCCCTGATATACAATCTTATATCCAACGCCTTCAAATATACCGCGGACGGAGGCCGTATAGAGGTGGCCGTATACTGGAAGGATGGCGACCAGGATTTCACCATCATGGTCAAGGACAACGGCATAGGAGTCCCGAAGGACAGGCAGACAGCCATCTTCGAGCCTTTCATATCGAATGGCGAAAATTCGTTCAACGGCGTGGCCAGCAGCGGTATAGGCCTGTCATTCTGCAAGGAGATAGCCGATGTCCACAACGGTAAGATCTGGGTCGAGAGCGAAAAGGGCAAGGGCTCCAGGTTCTATGTGCGCCTGCCTCTCGGCAAGGAGCATTTCAGTGCAGAAACGGCAAGGATAGTGGAGCAGGACTCCTCTTCGGACAAGCAGGAATCCTACGGCCTGAGCAAGTACAAGGTGAAGCCTACCTATCCGGACAATGCGCTGAAAGTGATGGTAGTGGAAGACAATGCCGAGCTCAAGATATACATTTACAATTCTCTCATCAACAAATATGAGGTAAGGGATGCCTCGAACGGAGTGGAAGCCCTGTCACTGATCGACCAGGGATGGATGCCGGACATTATCGTCACCGACCTTATGATGCCTCAGATGGACGGCATAGACCTCGTCAACCATATCCGCGCGGATTTCAATACAAGCCATATCCCTATAATAATGATTACTGCAAGACATGAGAACGATACCCATCTCAAGGCCATGAAATATGGTGTCGACGGCTATATATCCAAGCCTTTCACCATGGAGCTCCTGTCCGCGAGAATAGAGAATCTCATGGAACGCCGCCGTGCACTGATCTCCACATTCTCCAGGTCCGGCGCCTCTCAGGGCAAGGGTGCCAGGGTGGAGATCCAGCCTGACGAGATCGTCATTACCGACAGGGACGAAAGCCTGATCAAGAAAGTGATGGCATGGCTTGAAGAGAATGTCTCTGATGCGGAAGTGACGGTAGACCAGCTTGCGGCGTACGTGGGGATGGGGCGGACATCCATGTACAACAAGATAAAGGGCCTTACAGGCAAGTCTCCTGTGGAACTGATACAGGATTTCAGGCTTGAGAAGGCCACCTATTACCTCAAGAGCGGCCAGTATTCCGTGTCTGAGACTTGCTACAAGGTCGGCTTTTCCGATCCGGGCTATTTCAGCCGCTCGTTCAAGAAGCACTTCGGTGTTTCTCCTGTAGACTATATAAAAGAACACAAAACAGACAAGCAATGAAAAAGCAGTTTTGCATAGCGGCAGTCCTCCTGCCGATGTCCGTGGCCATGGCGGCGGGAGTGAGCGACCCTCCTTATTCCGTAAGGATGATGGATTCCGAGATGCTCAGGAATCCGGATGCCACGTGGCTTGACGGCAGACAGGGCAGACTCAAATGGAATTACACTACAGGCCTTGAGCTTCTGTCATTCCTTGATGTGGCCGAACGCTACAGCCTTGCATACCCGTGGGACTATGTCAGGGAATGGGCGGACACGATGGCTGACAAAAACGGCAATGTGGTGACGTACAAGAAGGAAAACTACAATCTGGACCATATATGCCCCGGCCGTATATACTACAGGCTGTATTATGATACAGGAGACCAGAAATACCGCAGAGTGCTCCGCAAGCTCAGGGAGCAGCTCGACACACAGCCGAGGACGGAGGAAGGCGCTTTCTGGCACAAGAAGATATACCCTCACCAGGTATGGCTGGACGGCCTGTATATGGCACAGCCTTTCTATGCGGAATATACCGGAAAATTCACGCCCAAGAAGGAGCGGGATTCCCTGTTCAGCGATATCTGCAATCATTTCGACGTGGCCTTCAGGCATACGCTTGACCCGGAAACAGGCCTCCCGAGACATGCCTGGGATGAATCATGCGGCATGTTCTGGGCGGATTCGCTTACAGGACAGTCCGCCCATGCATGGGGAAGGGCATGCGGATGGTATGTGATGGCGCTTGCGGAAACCATTTGCTATCTGCCTGAAAAACATCCCGGCAGGGCTGACTTGATAGAGAAGTTCCGCTACATGATGGAGCTGCTTCCTGACTATGCTGACCCTGAGACCGGAATGTGGTATCAGGTGCTCGACAGACCGGGACAGCCGGGAAATTATCTTGAGGCTACGGCATCGTCAATGTTTGTGTACTCTTATCTGAAAGGGGTGCGCATGGGCTGGCTGTCCCCTGAATGGAGGGAGTGGTCAAGAGAGCTGTACCGCAAATTCGTCAGGACATTCGTGAAGGAGAATCCGGACGGCACCATATCCCTTACGTCCTGCTGCTCTGTAGCCGGACTTGGAGGGAAGGATATGAGAAGCGGTACATATGAATATTATCTCAGCGAACCTGTCATCGACAATGACTGCAAGGGTGTGGGCCCGTTCATCTGGGCTTCCCTTGAATATGAGGCGGCTACCAATGTGGAATATCTCAGCGGCGGGCGCGCCATTCGTGACGGCAGGAAGACTGAAGAGCCGCAGGTCAGGGAGCTGGCGTTCGACGGAGCTGACGGAGGAGGCAAATACACCCGTGGCGGAAAAGGAGGGAAGGTGTATGTAGTCACATCCCTCGAAGACAGTGATGAGGAAGGCACTCTGAGACATGCAGTCGAATCCGAAGGCCCGAGAATAGTCGAATTCGCCGTGGAAGGCGACATTCATTTGAACTCCACGCTCAAGATAGAGGACCCGTACATCACGATTTCCGGGGAGACTGCGCCTGGAAGAGGCATTACCCTCAGGGATCATGGCATGTATATAGGAGCGGACGAGGTGATAATCAGGTATATACGCTTCCGTATGGGCTCTGCGGCCAAGGATGAGAATGATGCCTTGGGAGCGCGCCATGTGAAGAATGTCATGATCGACCATTGTTCGATGAGCTGGGCCACTGATGAGAATGCATCCTTCTATGCCCTTGCCGATGCCACTATCCAGTGGTGCATAATCGCCGAGGCGCTGAACAGCTCCATCCACCACAAGGGTGAGCATGGTTATGGCGGAATATGGGGAGGGCGCAATGTCTCCTTCCATCATAATATCCTGGCATGCAACAACAGTCGGAATCCGCGCTTTGACCATCCTGCAATCTATTCCGGACCTGACGGGATTTTCTACAGGGGTACGGTCGAGTTCGTGAACAACATAGTGTTCAACTGGGGGATGAAGGCCATCTATGGCGGCGAGGAAGGCTGGTTCAACGTAGCCGGCAATATTTTCATGCCCGGCCCTGCCACAAGGAATCTTGACGGCAGATATCTGGAAGTGTACACTTCAGAGTCAACATCCATGATACCGGGGTCATTCTATATAAAAGACAATATTTACGATACGAGATATGTGAAAAAAGGCAACTGGCAGGGGAAGATGCCTGACTACGGCAAGATAGGGAAGTATGCCTCCGAATATGAGGCGATCTCTGCCGGTGAACCGTTTTTCATGAAGTCTCCTGCCATGACAGAGGCTCCGGAGCAGGCTTTCATGGCCATATTGAAGGATGCCGGGGCATCAGTGTCGCGTGACGATGTGGACAAGAGAATAGTGAAAGAGATAAAGACAGGCAGGATTGCAGTGTTCGGCTCGGTGACGGGGCTTCCCGGAATCATAGATTCTGAAGACGATGTACTGTAGTAAAAAAATGAACAAATGCAGAATATGAAAAATATGATCAATTCAAGACGGTGCAGGTTGTCCGCACCGTTGTTTTTCTTGATTGCGGCAGTTGTTGCGGGATGCTCGCCCGAAGCTGCTCCTGAGACTCCCGTGACAGTCTTGCCTCCGGAGAACGTCCGCCTTGTCCAGTGTGGGGAGACCTCCCTGACTTTCGGCTGGAATCCGGTGGAAGGGGCTGAAAACTATACGGCACGTCTCGAAGAAGGGGACGGGACCTATCATCTCCAGTTCCAGACAGAAAGCAACAATGCGGAATTCACGGGACTTGAGAACGGCAAGGAATACCAGTTCAAGGTGCGCGTAAGGACAGCGGACGGGGATTCCGAATTCTCACAGCCGCTGAAGGCGACGCCGGGAGTCTCGGAACCGGGCACAGACCCTGATCCCGACGACCCTGATGTCCCGTCAGGCGTATATGAGAGTTTCATGATACCGTCTGATGAAGAGGATGGGACAGCCCGGGCTTTCCCTGGTGCCGAAGGCGGCGGAATGTATGTCACAGGTGGCCGTGGAGGCAAGGTCATACACGTCACGAACCTTAATGACAGCGGAACAGGGTCACTCCGTGCCGCTGTAGAGTCTTCCGGCCCGAGAACAGTGGTATTCGATGTGGCCGGTGTAATCGAACTCGAATCCCAGTTGAGGATAATGGAGGGGAATCTGACCATCGCCGGACAGACTGCTCCCGGAGACGGAATCTGCATAAAGAACTACTCTACGGTAGTCGAGGCCGACAATGTCATCATCCGGTTTGTCCGTTTCCGCCTCGGCAACAAGGTACTTGACACTGACGGTGAAGACTGCATCTGGGGCCGCAGGCACAGGGACATCATCCTGGACCACTGCTCGATGTCATGGTCCATTGACGAATGCGCGTCTTTCTACGGCAACGAGAACTTCACCATGCAGTGGTGCATACTCACGGAGAGTCTCAAGGATTCGAACCACCCGAAGGGCGAACATGGCTATGGAGGCATCTGGGGCGGCAAGAACGCTTCTTTCCATCATAACATGCTTGCCAACCATGACAGCCGCAACCCACGCTTCGACCATCCTCAGATATACGAGAACCCTGACAATCCGGCCCGCAGGGGGCATGTGGACTACCGCAACAACGTGGTTTTCAACTGGGGCAACAACAATACCTACGGCGGCGAAGGCGGCTGGTTCAATCTTGTCAACAATTATTACAGGCAGGGGAACGACTCGCGCGACCGCAGCTATTTCTACGATGTCAACGGAATATATTCGTCCAAGAACATTGACTACGGATATCCTGAACTCTATGTCTCAGGGAATGTTTATGTGGAATACCCTCAGTATGAAGCAAACAACCTTCTCGGCCTGTACTGGCACGATGACGGGTCCAATGCCACACCGGACGATGCCGTGATACTCTCATCTCCGCTGACGTTGGAGGGACCGTCCGGACAGACTGTCTACACAAGCACGCATTCTGCCGCTGACGCATTCGAAGCGGTCTGCGATTACGGCGGAGCTTCACTTGCAAGGGATGCCGTGGATATCCGTGCGGCGGAAGATGCAAGGGCAGGGACGGGAAAGATAATCGACCTTCCGTCCGAGGTCGGAGGATGGCCGGAATATGAGGCGTCTGACGAGGAGATGGCTCTGGCGGCGGACACTGACGGTGATGGGATGCCGGACTGTTTCGAGACGGAATTCGGACTTGATCCTGCCGACGGGAATGACGGGATTTCCGTCAGTCTCGACAGTCACGGGAGATACACCAACCTTGAAATGTACCTCCACTACCTTGTCCGTGATATCATCTCGGCACAGAATTCCGGGGCTGTCTACACCGCTCTGTAGCCTGTAGCGCATATTGTCAAAAAATACAATCATTACGACAATAATTCAATGCCGTGCGGCTGCCTATTGCGTAATTTCGCATATTCAATAACACTAACTAATAAGTTGTATGGACAATCTGACTTCTAAAATTTATCTGGTGGTCATAGGGCTGTTCGTCACATTGGCGGTTTCTGCCCAGCAGATCACAGGTGTGGTCAAGGATACCGGAGGACAGCCTCTTACCGGCGTCTCGGTATTCGTGGACGGCACCACTACGGGAGCATCTACCGACATAGACGGAAAATATGTCCTTGATGTCGAAAATGCCCACGGAAAAGTGCTTGTATTCTCTTTTATAGGTATGAGGACACAGGAAGTCCGTATAGGCAACAGCCTTGTCTATGACGTCATCATGGAGGAAGACGCGAACTTCCTTGAAGAGACGGTGGTCATAGGCTATGCCACGGTCAAGAGAAAGGATCTCATCGGCTCCGTATCATCAGTGGACAGCAAGGCCCTTGCAGCCATGCCTGTGACTACTGTCGGTGAAGCCCTCACCGGTAGGATGGCCGGTGTGCAGGTCACCACTACCGAGGGCGATCCTGACGCCGACATCAAGATCAGGGTCCGCGGATCCGGCTCCATCACACAGGACAGTTCACCTCTTTATATAGTGGACGGCTTCCCGGTGGAGAGCATATCCGACATTCCTGCGTCTGACATACAGAGCATCGATGTCCTGAAGGATGCATTCTCCACCGCTATCTACGGATCCAGAGGTGCGAACGGCGTAGTGCTCGTGACTACCAAGGGCGGAACGAGCGGCAAATTCTCCGTAAGCTACAACGCCTACTGGGGCCAGAAATGGATGGCCAACAAGGATGCCATCGAAGTGAACAGCCCGTATGATTTCGTGAAGAACCAGTACGAACTTTCCATGATCAGGGACCGCTACGAGGAAGACTATCTTCCGTATTTCGGCATTTACGATGACATGAGCCTATATCAGGATGTCCCGGGCAATGACTGGATACAGCAGGTATTCGGCAATACGGGCACCAACTTCAGCCACAATGTCTCCGTTTCCGGAAGCACTGACAAGGTAAGATGGACGGCAAGTTATTCGCATATCGGGGACAATGCCATCATGACGGGCTCCGACTACAAGAGGGACAACCTCAATTTCAAGACGAACTACAAGCCTATCAAGGAACTCGAATTCGACATCAACGCGAGGTATTCACATACCACCATCATGGGTTCAGGGTCCAATTCGATGAATGACGCAGGCTCCACTTCCGGCAACGGCCGTCTGAAACATTCCGTGCAGTACACTCCGATACCTATCGCGCAGGGTGTTGTGTCAGGATCTGACCTTGAGGAAGACTACGGTGACAACGCACCGCCACTCCAGTCCGTAGCCGACAACGACAACAAGCGTGTCCGCAGGAACTGGACAGTCAACGGTGCCGTCACATGGCACATCATCAAGAATCTCAACCTCCGTGTCGAGGGCGGTCTGGAGGATTACAGCCAGGAGAACAACCGTTTCTACGGAATGACCACCTATTATGTCGGCAACACGGCACAATACAAGGACAAGCCTGCTACAAGATATACGGACACCTACCGTCAGACCATCCGCAACACGAATACCCTCAGCTACAATTTCGCCGAGGTATTCTCCGACAAGAGACATCAGCTCGACCTGCTCGTCGGACAGGAGTACATCTTCAAGAAATCCAACGAGCTGACATCCGTAATCGAGAACTTCCCTGACTTCTTCGATTCCGAAATGGCATGGAACTTTATGTCGACAGGTACGGCCATCTCCACGAACAACTACTACGACCCTAACGACAAACTCCTGTCATTCTTCGGTCGTGTGAACTATGTATTCGATGACAGATATTCCGTATCCGCTACAATGCGTGCCGACGGTTCGTCCAAGTTCACCAAGGGCAACCAGTGGGGATACTTCCCGTCAGCAGCGGCATCGTGGACCATCTCCAACGAGCCGTGGATGTCAGGCGCATCGTCATGGCTTGACAACCTGAAGCTCCGCTACAGCTACGGTACGGCTGGAAACAACAACATCCCTGCCGGCATGACCATGCTGAATTTCGCTTCTTTCTCCACGACATGGATCTCACAGAGCAACACATACTGGGCACCTGTGACGGACGGCGGCGACACCATCATGCCTAACGAAGACCTGAGCTGGGAAACCACCATTTCTCACAACATCGGTCTGGACTTCTCTTTCTTCAAGGGACGTCTGAGCGGCTCGTTCGAGCTCTATCACAATACTACCAAAGACCTGCTCATACAATTCCCTACGGCCGGTTCCGGATATGAGTTCCAGTACAGGAACATGGGCTCGGTGAGGAACCGCGGTTTCGAGGTGTCACTGAATGCCGTACTTGTGGAAAAGAAGAATTTCGGACTCACTCTCGGAGCCAACCTTTCCATGAACGACAATGTGGTCACGGATCTCGGAGGCCTTTCGAGGATTGAATCGGAGACACAGTGGGCCTCTACGGAAATAGGTACCGATTATGTAGTGGAGGTAGGACAGCCTCTCGGCAACATGTACGGCTATCTTTCCGACGGCTTCTATACCGTGGATGATTTCACCTCCGACGGCAACGGCGGATGGACACTCAACAGCGACGTAGCTGATGCATCTGGCGTGATCGGCGAGACATACATGCGTCCGGGAGCAATGAAGCTCAAGGATATAAGCGGTCCTGACGGTGTCCCTGACGGGAAAATCGACGCCAACGACAAGACTATCATAGGCAATGCACAGCCTAAGGGATTCGGTGGTATCACGCTCACGGGCTACCTGTACGGCTTCGACTTCTCCGCCAACTTCAATTATGTCTTCGGCAACGATATCTACAACGCCAACAAGATAGAATTCACTTCATCCAGGAAGTACACGAACCGCAACCTGATGAAGACGGACGAGCAGAGATGGACCAACATCGACTGGTCTACAGGCCAGCTCATCACTGATCCGGAGCAGCTTGCTGCCGTCAACGAGAACGCGACACTCTGGTCTCCGGCAGTCGGCAATGCAGTGCTTTCAGACTGGGCCATCGAAGACGGCTCGTTCCTCCGCCTGTCATCTGCGACCATAGGCTACACCCTTCCGTCGCATATTACTATGAAGGCCAAGATATCACGGCTCCGTTTCTATGTGACGGGCACGAATCTCTTCTGCCTGACAAGATACTCCGGATATGATCCTGAAGTCGATACAAGACGTGCCACACCTCTTACTCCGGGTGTAGACTACTCGGCTTACCCGAAGAGCATCGGCTATGTGGTCGGAGTCAACCTTACATTCTAATTTCCAACAAGACTGAGATATGAACATCATAAGAAGAATTATCATCGGAGCAGGACTTGCAGCAGGGCTTTCCCTTGCTTCCTGTGACCTTACTACAGAGTCCCAGTCCACATTTGACGAGACTCAGGTCTTCTCTGACCCGACACTTACCGAGTATCAGATATACTCCATTTCCCAGTGCTTCGGCGAGACCAACTCTCACAGGGGACGTTATCTTCCATGGTACGGCTACAATACCGACATCGAATGGTATATATCCAATACTGATGACGAGAAGGCTGATATCGTGAAGTACGACATCATCTCCACGAACAGCCAGCTCAATCTTGCCAACGGCCCTTATAACGAGCTGTTCTCAGGAATCGAACGTGCCAATCTCGCCATCAACGGCATACGCACCTACGGAAATCCGGAGACACGTCCGGAGATGGCCGCCCTTCTGGGTGAAGCCCTCGTCCTGCGTGCCGTCCTCTATACCGAGCTTCTGAAGGCGTATGGTGAAGTACCCGCACGTTTCGCTCCGGTGGATGCGAATACCATCTATCTGAACAAGTCTGACAAGGACGTAATATACAAGCAGCTTCTTGCCGACCTTGAGGAATCCTTCGATTATCTCACATATACCACTGCCGCAAGTACGGACCGCGTGGGTCTGGCATTCGCGAAAGGTATGTATGCACGTATTGCCCTGATGGCTTCAGGATATTCCCAGAGGCCTGATGACGGACAGGTAGGTACAGGCAATACGGGATCCGTGAGACGCTCTCTCGATCCGGAGCTTTCCAAGAATGTCCTTTATCCGAAGGCCCTTGAGGCCCTCAAGGATGTCATTTCCAATTCAGGGCTTTCCCTGATGGACTATGAGGAACTCTGGAAGAGTGTCAACAACATGGACCTTACAGCCGGCAGGGAAATCATCTGGGTGATACCGTTCAGCAACTCCAGAGGACGCTGGAACTATACATTCGCTGTCCGCAACAACGGACAGACCGACTGGTCGCCGACTACATCCGACCGTGGCGGTCAGGCAGGCCCGGTCCCTTATCTTTACTACTGGTATGATGACGACGATACCCGCCGTGATATCAGCTGTGTGAACTACGAGTGGGAGAACAAGGGTGACGGTACTCTCGCCTATCCTGCAGGAATCGCGAACTGGTATTTCGGGAAATACCGTTTCGAATGGATGACCACTGCGCCTTACGGAGGCGGGAACGACGATGGCGTCAAGCCTGTCTACATGCGTTATGCAGACATACTCCTGATGGCGGCCGAGATAGCCAACAGTTCCGGACAGGGCGAGCAAGGCAATGATACCGGTACTCTGACCAGGGATGAAGCTTATGCCAAGGAATGTCTTGCCGATGTCCTTGAAAGGGCGTACGGCAGCCGCTCCAGGGCAGAAGAAGAGCTTGCCGGAATCTCCGGGGAGGAAGCCGTGTTCAACGAGATCAAGAAGCAGCGTGCCCTTGAATTCGTGGGTGAGTTCCTCCGCAAGGCTGACCTCATAAGGTGGAACACTCTCAAGGAGGACATGGATGCCGCCGCAGGCGAGCTGGTACAGATGCGTACCCGCGCTACTGGTTCCATCACAGGCAAGAACTACGGCACTCTCGGTGAATACCTCTGGTACCGCCACACTACTGCCGACGGACTTCCTGCCATAGAGATGTACGGTATACATCTGGGAGAGACGGGAGCTACCGAGACATCTTGTCCGGCTTCAGGTACAGGCTGGCAGCCGTACACCAATTCGGAAGGAGCCGTGTCGAAATATATTGATGAAGAGTCATTCACGAGCGACAGCAACAAGCTTGACAAGGCGACATCCGACGGCTTCTACGACAACAGCGCCGATGACCCTAACATCAAGCAGTACTGGCCTATCCCTCAGACGACCATCATCAACTCTCAGGGAACTCTCTACAACGATTATGGATATTGATCGTAATGCGGGGCCTATTTTGAAATTCAATTAGACATTATTTGTATGAAAAAGATATTATCAATTCTGTCCATCGGGCTTTCGATGCTTGCCCTTTCATCCCTGACTACGGGCTGTGTCGAAGAGATTCCTGAAGTAGTGGAAGAGCTTGAGCTGTCGAACATGCTTACTCCGAGCAGTATTTCAGGATTGGTAGATTCTTCTACCGGTACGACGGTGACATTCACCTGGACCAACTCCAATGCCGTCATCTATTATCTTGAGGTGTACGGTTTCAAGACAGGGGATGCCGATACTCCGGCTACCGCGGACGAGATCACTGAAGAGATGCTCGCCGGCATGGAACCGGCATTCACAGCACATGTGGAGCCGTCCGAAAGCGGCAGTTCCACCAGTTATACGAAGGAAGATCTTGAGCCGGAAATGAGCTACTATGCCCGTGTTTGCGCCCAGTCAAGCGCAGACCCGGAAACCAAGACGGCCGGTGATTCCAAGTGGGCTTATGTCTATCCTATCGATACATACAGTGTGATGGATCAGCTGCCTTCATTCAGCGTGAAGGAAAGGACATCCACTACCATTACCGTACAGTGGACAGTCGCAGAGGGCGATACGGACGGTATCAACCAGATCCGTGTGACTCCTCATCCTACTGATGCATCCCAGGCGTTCCTGCGCGTGGATGTGGAAGCAGGTGCTACGGAAGCTACAATTTCCACACTGAATCCTTCAGAGAAATATACCGTAGCTCTCCACTACAACAGTGCGAACCGCGGACAGATGTTCGTATGGACCCGTCCTTCAGCCGATCAGGCGATAAAGGTAGCCAGTGTCGATGAACTCAAACAGGCACTTATAGAGGCTGCCGACTGCACTAATCCTCCTCTCCAGATTGAAGTCGCCTATAACGACGGCATCCCGTATGAGATCGGTCAGATGGATATTCTCGGACCTGTGGAGATCTACGGAGCGCAGACAGTGGACGGAGACAGCCCTGTCATCATAGGCTATTTCGACATGAAGGTGCCGGGTTCGGACTACACCTACACCGACACATGGACCGACCCGAATTCTGAGACCGGCACGCAAGTGACTGTCAGCGACATTCTCGGAGCCACTTCCCTCAGGGTTGAGGCCCTTGCATTCGAAGGCAACGCTTACGAATACAATCACCATATCAATTACGCCGGGGCATTCCCTTCAGACGCCACCTCATCATACACTGTGATCAACTGCGACATCAGCGGCTTCAAGCGCGGCCTGATGTACACCAACCAGCTCGCCGTGAACTTCGGCGATATCAGGTATGATTCCAACATCATTTCCGACATAGCCGGTGACGGCGGGGACGCGTTCGATACACGTGCTGCAGGAGATGCCACGACAGGCAATGTCAACAGCATCGTCTTTGAAAACAACACTTTCAATGACGGTATGAGGACATTCGTACGCTGGGATGTCGGTACTATAGGGTCGCTGACCTTCTCGAACAACACGGTGAATAACCTCTGCTATGTCGACAACAGCAACAACAACGGTATCTTCCATATCCAGGCTACATGCACGACATTCAAGCTCACTGACAACCTGTTCCTGAACTGCAACGGCAACAACACCTACACAGTGCTGATGAGTGACAAGACCAAGGTGCCTACCGAGGTTTCCGGCAATTTCTATTACAACCTCTCCGAGACATTCTTCGCGGGAGACCAGGCCTCTACGAGCTTCTCTGAGGAGAAGGCCATTGCAGGAGGCGGTGCCGTACTCTCTTCAGACCCTTGCGAGAACAGCGCCAGAGGCATATTCAATGTTACCGATGCATCGGTGCTCAATGCCGCTGCCGGTGACCCGAGATGGCTTGTGGAATACGTGCCTGAGCCGATGGCAGACCTTGAGCCTGTACAGCCTGGTGATACATGGACTCTGAACAGCACCAGCACATACGGCAAGAGCATAGAAGAGACCACGGTCATCGAAAACATGAAATTCATCGTTGCCTCCAGCCCTATAAACATCGTGGACGAAGGTATGGAATTCAGTGCCGAGGCCACACTCGAGTACAGCGGCGTGCCAGTGGACTGCGCCATAGCATTCATGACTGACACTCCAGGCTCGATCTTCGCATCCGCCGTCCAGTCAGGCAGCGGTACTGTCAACGACCATATCACCGTGGCCGTAGGTCCTGCAGACGGTTCGTCCGCTACAATCGTCGGAGCTATCCCTGTAGGGGCATACAAGCAGAAAGTGGTGTTTGACGACATTGACGGAGAGTCTCTTGTCTACCTCTACGCCTGCGGTCCTGTAGTCCTCTCCGGACTTGAATGGTCGGATGATGTGAACACCGGAAGTTCTGCACTTGCCGATCCGGAAGTGACAGCAGATGTAGCTACAGCCGGTGCCCTGACCCTCTCATGGCAGCCTGTAGAGAATGCCGGAAGCTACATCATAAGCTTCGGCGCCAAGGAGCCTGATGCCGAATACGCAGAGGACGAGTACATCATCGACAACGTGACGGCTACCTCATACACATGGGAGAACTTCCCGAGCGGTACATACACCGTGAACGTGCAGGCAGTCCCTGCCGAGCCGGAGAAATATGCCAGCTCCCTGATCGTCGGCAAATCCGTCACTGTTGGTGTTCCTGCATTGACCAACATGTCATCAGGTTCTCTGACACAGGATGATTTCAGATTCCTTGCAGCAGTTGTGGGAAATA
>CALVDP010000043.1 GCA_944326315.1 uncultured Bacteroidales bacterium | reverse complement strand
AAAAAAAAGACTTTCATCAGAAAGTCTCTCAATTATTTGCATCTTTTTCTATTTCCTCAAAGTGTCAAACTCCCGGCTTCTGCGACTGTTAAAACCTGTTTTGAAAAAATATTTGCACAAATATATGAAAAAAGCTCAAAAAAATTTGCAGCAATGAAAATTTGTTGTACCTTTGCAATCCCGAATGAGAAACAAACCTCATCGCGGAACAAAAATAAATTCCTGAATAGCTCAGTTGGTTAGAGCATCTGACTGTTAATCAGAGGGTCCCAGGTTCAAGTCCTGGTTCAGGAGCAGCTTAAAATCAAGGAGTTACGAAAATCTCGCAACTCCTTTTTCTTTTCAAGTCATTAACAAAGTATCAATTAAAAAGACTATATTTGTCCTGACGGACATTTCTAGGACTGCACCTCAGTAAAACAAATTTCATTTGCTCTGCTCTCGGTTTGTACCTATATTTGCGAAAGACGATAACCAAATAGAATACAGTGAAAGAACTATCATATAAAACAAAGCAGCCATGAAAACATTACGGACAGCCATGCTTATGCTCAGTCTGAGTGTAGCGGCTATATCCTGCGACAAGGATACAACAACTGCAATAAACATCACTCCCGACATTGCCGGAAACTGGACAGTCGCCAGCTATGATTTCTATTACGATGACAAGCCGATAGAATTCAACAAGACGGAACTTGGTATTTATTGCCTGATGGAAGACAATTCCACCCAAGAATTCTACGACCCCCTTGGCAGTGGTCTCGGTGCATTGATCAGTTTTAACTTTGACAAGAACGGGAGCCTGTATATCATGGGGACGGAAGTCGCCAAATGGAAGTATGAGAACGGAGAACTGATACTCACGAATACAGAAGGAGAGTCAGCATCTTTAGGCAGCGTATCTGACGGATACATAGACATAGAAACAGACTCCGCACAAGTTCTCGGCTATCAGTTCCGGGAAATGTTCAATTACGACCCTATCGATAATTGGATTGGATATGACGGTAACCTGCACGAGATAAGATATGTTACCAGACTGAAAAAATAGTCTCTGAGAGGATATGGTATCCATTTAATTTGATACATGAAATCCCGGTATGTCTGTTGAAGAGCGATTCCGGGTGACAATGGACTAAATTACCGCCTCCGCTGTCAGAAATTCAGAGACAGGCCAAGACCGTGAGGCTGCACGCCCAATACGAGCACAGGCCTGGATGAAGGGGTATTGCACATATCGGCTATACTGTCCAGCCGCTTCGCAGCCTTCACGTATATCGTTGTGCCTGCAATCAGACCGCCGATACCTGTCAGAGATGCCAAGACACCGGCATATACGGTGATGAACGGTCCCGGACCCACGATACACGTGCCGTTGTCATAATTGGAAAGCCATACCGCCCCTGCCGTAATAAGGGCAGCCCCGGCAAACGTCACGCTTCCGAAGGATATAAGCAAATCCTTTCCCTTGTCATATTTCCTGCTCGCTTCTGTCCACGAGGCAGCAAAGGATTCGCCCAACTCCCTGCCTATCATGGCAGCGGCCGTATCCTGTGAAAGTTTCTGACCGTCAACTACCAGGTATTTACCCTGTCTTTCCACCTGCGGGCCAGCAGCATCTATATACTGAGCCCGGACCTGGAACATCGCAAGCAACATTGCCGCCATAATCGCCGTAAAATACTTCATATCCGTAAATTCTTGCAAACACGGATAAGATGCATCTCCCGTATATTTCGCTGCATGCGCATGCAAGACAGTCTCCAATAAGATTTAATCCGTTTCGGTTAATCGACGAACAATTGATTTGAAGTATCTTTGTGTCATTACCAATCATCCTGACAAAAAACCGTAAGCAAGGAAATGCCTTGCCGCATGAGCCTCTGTAATCAAGACCTATCTATTCCGTCTCCGGAATATAGATGATCTCACCGTTTTCAAGTTCATACGCAATACCCACCCGACGGCCGCGCGAGCCGGATGCGGCATCCTGGTTTTCGGAAGGGGTGTACCTGTTCACGGTCTCCCCCTCCTTGGTAATGATCTCCATATTGTCCTTGCCAGGATTCTTCACGATGGTGAAATCCTCTTGGCTGAAAATTTCAGTCATGCTGTACCGTGTCACCAGTGCGACCATAAGGGCCACCGCGAAAACCATTGCCACATCGAAGAGGTTGCCGACAACACTCATAGGGTCATTGTCCTCTTCTTTCCTGAGAAAACTGCTTCTTCTTGTCATTTGCCGGTCGTGTTTAAGAATGTTGGTGACAAATCGGGACCGGCCTTCTTTTCAAGCATTT
Source organism: uncultured Bacteroidales bacterium (assembly GCA_944326315.1). GTDB lineage: Bacteria > Bacteroidota > Bacteroidia > Bacteroidales > UBA932 > Cryptobacteroides. Next base: position 19,514 of record CALVDP010000043.1, on the reverse strand, counting down.
CCGCCACCATTTCCAGACATGAAAGGTCCCGCTGATACCATCTCTGCTTCACTTGTTGCGTGATAAAGCCCACCGCACTGGAGAAAAGCCCGACCACCGTAGTGGCAAAGGCCACCTGCATGTTATAGGCCATGGATGAAATGTCCCCGGACGAAAGACCCACAAGTGCAGGCCCCATAGGGATCAGCGTTCCCATAAGCCCGAGCATGGGTCCAAGTTTGGACAATGTCTTGGATACGGAAAGATCCTTGTCCGCATCTACTTCGAAATCCGTCATGTACTTATGCACGGCCGGGATATTGCCCTCCGAGGCAAGCATCAGCCGCATATATTTCACGACAAGGGCACGCGAAGCCGGCAGCCTGTCTTTCAGACCGGAAAGATTCTCCGGAGTCAGTGTCTTCAGCTCCCTGGCCACTGATGATGCCGTCTTCGATGAAACGGCGTATTGCCCGAAAAAACCTGTCAGCAGAACAAGTGCCCTGACAAAGAGAAGGATAAGAAGGACGACAACAGGTACAAGAAGTCCGTTGGAAATCCAGAAAAGTACGTCAGAAATAAATTTCATATCAATTCTTTTAACTGTTCAAAACAATATCCGTCGGCATGAAATCCGGTCATGGACAGGCCTATGCCGTGGCCACAACCCCTATCATGGCCGTAATGACATACGCCATAAACATCAGGTCCAGCCTGCCCCTGACCCGTGGCAGAATACGTCTTACAATGAAGACAAGGAGAGGGACAGCAAGCAGCACCACTGCGGCCAGTCCCCATGACAACAGGTGGAAAGATACGCCCGGAAAAGCGAAAATCACCTTCACAAGAAGGTAAAACAATACAATAAAAATCATCAGCCCCGGGAAATACCCCGTCAGGCCCGTCATGAACCTGTGCCAGAATCCTGTCTCCCCTCCGCAGTCCAGGCTGCCCACAGACAGCCAGCAGAAAGTGATGCCAAGCATGACGTCGACACTCAGGATCACAGCCACGTCAAGCATGAGCGCAGGATCGGAGATGAAGCCCGACAATGACGTGGAAGACTGAGCAGTAGCCACAGGGCACATAAGTCCGATGAAAAGAGCGCATGCGGCAGCCGCTCCAATTACATACACAGGCCTGAGAAACGACAGTCTGACTACGAAGTCCAGGCACACGAAGACTATCATGAGAGTCACCAGAGATTCCATCATTCCCAGCTTTTACGTCTCATTATCACATAGGCGACAAGCAGTACGGCTCCGGCTACGGCAAGCAGGGATACAGGCAGGGATCCCTTATTGCGGCGGCTGTCCTGCTGTCTGCCGTCCATTTCCATCCGTTCCTTCTCCATCACCACGCCGGACGCCCCGTCGGCCTGTACAGCCTCCCTGACGGATGATATGCGCGCCCTGTATTCTGCTGCCGCAGACCTGTCCGTCCTGGAAGCGATGAAATTCTGCAGCGGGATATTGTCACATACGAAACCGGAGCATGAAGGAGCGAATTCGGTCACGAGTCCGGTATGCAGCTCCGCGATTTCCGCCACGGTCGCCTCATCCGGAGACCAGAGGCCCTTTCGCACCGACTCAAGCATGACAGCCGTCATCTCCTCCAGTGCGGCAGGATTGTTTTCCCTGAAAAATTCCCGGATTCCAAGTCCTCCGGCATCTTTCACATAAGTCTCATAAGTCTGTTGCCACAATGCATCGTCAATGCTCTCCGGCTTCATGACATTCCATCCGTAGATATTCTTCACAGTCTCCGCAAATGTATTTGCAGCGCTTGCACCGCCTTTCATCTTTTCCCTTATATACCTTTGGTTGAATATGGTGGTGCGGCTCTCCACGCCCACAGCCTCACGAAGCTCCTGCATCCTGACGTGGCTTCTGTTCCTGTAGTCGCTCATATAGGCTTCAGGATCCTTGCCGGTGACATTACGCACCGAAAGGCTCAGGCCGCCCATGAATTCATACACATGGTCAAGGCTCAGCGCGCCCCAAGTATTGCTCTGCCTCGGCTGGACAACGATATCCGTACGCGACAGAGCCGCGCCGAAGACATGGTCGCTGTATGTCTGCCACTGTCCGGCATCCCCGTAATACGCCCCCATGTTCTCCATATAGGCTTCCGCAATGGCACCTTCATCCTCCCATTTGTCTCCGGTCTCCACCAGGGATGTGATTCCCGTCCCGTAATTGCCGCCGACTCCGCCGAATACCCTGTAAGTCGCCATCTTGCGCGCCTGCTCCGGAGCAACTCCCTTTTCCACGAGGATACGCTCCGCCTCCACTACGCCAGCCGCCACTTCGTTCACATACTTGTCGTCACCTGCCGCCGCGGCCATCCTTACGGCCCTTTGGATAAGCGCAAGACGGGAAGCCGCAATATCCCTGAACTGCCCGCTGGTCTGCACCACCACATCGATTCTCGGGCGGCCAAGCTCCTCGGAAGGTATCAGCCTGATGTCGGACACCCTGCCGAATACATCCCTTACCGGCTCCACGCCGAGCATGTAAAGCACCTGGGCTACCGTGGCGCCTTCAGTCTCGACAAATTCCCCGCTCCAGAAAGTATAGCTGACTTTCCGCGGCAGACTGTCTCCGTGCTCCCTGCGGTACATGTCCAACGTATTCCGTGCAAGCCTGACACCTTTCTCCCATGCGGCTTCCGACGGTGTGGCCTCGGCATTTACAGCGAAAAGATTCCTTCCTGTAGGCAGGACATTCGGAGAGGATACCGGGTCACCTCCAGGCGAAGGGACAACATATCCGCCGTCAAGAGCCCTGACTATTGCGTCAAGTTCCATGGACGGACTCTCCTCAAGATATTTCCGGAATCCGGCAGCTGATGAAGGATTGTCCGGATACGCCGTGGACATGGCTGCCGCAGTGCTTGCGAGACGGTCATCTGCATAAGGGCGGCCAAGTACATAAAGCTGCCCCGTAACCTTCTCCGAGGCTATTTCTTCCACGAAATGACCGATTCTGGCCATGTCCTCCGATGACAAGACGGATGCCGTATCCAGTCCGAGGTCCCTGTATATGCCCAGCCGGGACGTCTCCGACCTGATGACCTGCGCCGCATCCTGCATGGCATCGCCGTCCTCGTCTATTTCCGCCATGCCATAACGCTTCACGGCAGCTTCAAGTACGGCATAGTCTTTCTCCACCCCACTGTCCATGAACGGAGGAGTAAGATACGAGACTATAGTGGCGTATGCCCGCCGCTTGGCAATCATGGCCTCCCCGACATTCGCCACGGAGTAGATATAGACATGCGGAAGCGGTCCTGCAAGCCTGTCCGGCCAGTCCGCAGAAGACAGCGCCACCTGCTTGCCAGGAGTGAACTCCAGGCTTCCATGCGTACCGAAATGCACTATGGCATCAGCACCGAAGCCGTACCGCACCCACAAATAGGCGGCTACATATTCATGTGGAGGAGCCTGTTCCGTGCCGTGGACCACCTGATATGAACTGCCGCCATATCCTGCCGCAGGCTGCGGAAGAAGCACTATATTCCCGAAACGGAGCGCAGCTATCGCAAGCCTGCCGTCATCCGCAGCCAGATAATGTCCCGGGAACTTCCCGTCTACAGCTTCCACTCCTGCAAATGCTGCAGGCTCCAGAGCATCTTCCACCCAGGACATGTACTCATTCTCCGTGACAAATACAGGATATCCGCTTGCAAGGAACTTCGCGATGGCCCCTTCCGCATAATTCCCGAATACAGGACCTCTCTCCATGAGCATCGTGCCCAGCTCCTCAGGGGAAGACGGCATCTCACCTACGTCATACCCTTCTTCGGCCAGCCTTGACAGAAGATTGTAGAGTGAAGGCACCACCTCCATTCCTCCTGCGGACAAGGCATTCTGCCCCGGTCCCTTATAATAGAATATTGCTATCTTCTTGTCTTTTTCAGGCATTGCAGACAGCCTGACATGCCTGTCCACCGTCTCCGTGAAGTCATCAAGCCTGTCCGGCATGGCCTCCACCCTGCGGAGTCCGTCTTCACCCTGGACATGAGCGAACAGCGCAAAAGGTCTTATCGCCCCGTCTATTTCAGGCATGACCACACTCTGGGAAAGGAAGCCTCCGGTCATTCCCCTCGGATCCGACCTCCACCAAGTCTCAGTCTCATTCACATTAAGAGGCGCGAAATACGGGATATCCGCCCTCTCAAGATACTCCACCGCATAGTCCCCGAGTCTGCCATGAGCCATGTTCACGAGAGCCACAGGCGCAATGCTGTCGATGTGCCCGTTCTCTACCAATGTCCTGAAATCCCTGACACAATAGACATTATACCCTTTCTTGCCAAAAGCTTCCGCCAATGCCGCCGGCTCCCCCATCCTGCCTGTCAGGACAATATTCCCGGCACTCCCGTCACAGCCGCCGCGGGATGCAAGCCAATCCTCGTATTCCCGGACAGAAAAATATTCCTTTCCTCCTGCAGTCGGGTCATACAGGAGTCCTTCGGCAAATGCAGTGGCAGCTCCCGGCTCCGGGGAACGGAACCGTTTCCTGTCTATTTCCTTGCGTATGTACAGAAAAAGATTCCCGTAGTTGCCGGCACCTCCGTTGTCAAGATAAGTCCGGACAAGAGAATCCCGTTCACTGTCAAGCGAGTTGATGTTGTTTGCAGGGTCTGTCGCCATCACAGTCAGTACAGGCACCTTTTCGGAAATACCTGCAAGTTCTGTCCTCTGTTCTCCGGTAAGTTTGAGCCCCATACCGCTGACAAGCACCATGTCAAAGCGCCCGAGACGGCGGAAGTCCCCCGGCTCCACCGCCTCAAGGACGACCGAAGAACAGTCATTGGCCCCTGACATCTGCATCTGGGTGATGACATTGAAGTTCACAAGGGCGACTTCCGTACGGCTTCCCCATCTTTCCCACACAAGGAAAGCGGAAAGCACCGCAGCTGCAGCCGCAGCCAGATAGAAATAAATTCCCAGCTTCCTGTATTTCATGAAAAACCTCTATCTTAAATCCGAGCGGCAAAGATAGAGGTTGGACAATGTCCGGTCAATCACCATTTATGGGGATGCCGGAAGGCCTGGAACGGCCTGTCAGTAAGTCATGGTCATATCGGTAGGTACCACTATTATGAAATCCGCACGTCCCGCATTCTCCTCGTCAAGGGACGAGACGTCATCCTGCCTTATACAGCAGACAGTGGCTATACGCTTGCCTGGCAGATATTCTTCCAGATACGGCACAATGCCGCCACGCCCGTCCGAATGATAATTGCCGTTGTAGTGGACAAGCTTCTTCACCGGAGCACCGTCTGCATCCGTACCGGAAAATGCCCTGGCTATGGACCACGCCATTGTGGCATCCTTCAGCGCCTGTGCCTCAGCATAATAGGACGGACCGTCAGAATGTGTGCCCGCGACAAGCCTCATCATGTCGAACATGGCATCCGTGTCTTCATCCGCCTTAAAGGATATCGGAAGCGGGGCCATGTACACCTTGTCTGCATCAGGCAATGTGTCAAGGGCTTCAAGTCCGTTTTCACGCACAAAAGCGGCATATCGTCTCGGGACATTCGATGCCACGAACTTCAGCCCGTGCTCGCGTGCGAAAAACAGCAGGGGTTCATAATCTGTCCAGAAATTATCCCATACCCTGGCACATTCCACCAGTTCGTCCGAGCCTATCTTCCTCGCGACATAATCATCCACGGCCTGCTGGTTGTCTGTCTCGAACATTTCCGCAGCCTGGACGAAGCCTTCAGGAGCATTCTTCCACAAGTCTCCGGTAATCTGCAGTTCGAGCCAGTGTGCGATAGGACAGTTGTGAGTCTCGCCTATCAGCACTATTTCCGCATCCTCAAGGAAACCTATCATATCACTGTATGATGCCGCAGTCCCGTCCGCGCTGAAAATACCGTATGCCTGAGGATTCCCGCACGCGGCGGCACCGCGTGTATCCGAAGTCACTTCCGCAGCATTTTCCGGGCGGCCCTCATAGTCGAAAAGGCCGAGGGACAGGATCACGAAATTGTCCCTGTCGATATATCTGCGGAATCCGTCGCGCACATCTTCAGGAGTGATGCTGTCAAGCACCTTCTCGTAATTCTCGAAATCCGCCATGGAGTCGCCGTTCTTTATCTCGTCGACCAGATAGCCCTTCCAGTTCGATGTGGCGTCTTCCTCCAGCCATGTCCTCTTGTTCACGTTGAATATGCGTTTCAATGTCCGCAGTTCCCTTGCAGTAATCCTGGTTTTCTGGAGGTCTGCAAGTATGCCGTCAAGTATCCTGTAGACTTCCGCCGTATTCTTCCTGTCCACGGATGCGTTTATGTCGAAATAATACAGGCTGTCAGGCAATGCCATGCAGCTCAACGAAATATACGGAGAATACACCAGGGATTCCCTTTCTCTGAGTATTGTGATGAGGCGGTCCCGCACGACATCCCTCATCAGTTTAAGTATCAGCGTATTCCGCAGAGACGATCCGTATTTGCCATACTGGAGGTAGTCGAATGTCACCTGTCCTTCAGCCACTTCAGGGAACGTCACTGCAAGCGGGCCCTCCGGCAAGGCAAAATGCGATTCTCCCATATAATTCGGGCCCTGACTCTTCATGGCACCGAAAACCGGCACGGCCTCGTGCAGCAGGCTGTCCGTATTGAAGCTGCCGCATGCCACACAGGTCATCCCGTCCGGATTGGAGAACAGGCGCCGGTACATGACAGCCATCGAATCCAGGGACATCCTCTCTATATCCTCCAGCGTCTGCACCTGCCTTCGTCCGTACATCAGGCGTCCCATCAGGCTGTCTGTCTTCATGGCAAGCTGTCTTGACCAGTCAATCCCCATCAGGCGTGAAAGATATGATTCTTCACCGAAATTCTCCTTTTCCTCCTGCCGCAACTCCTCGAAGTCCTCATAGTCAAGCCTCGGGGACGTCATCTTCCTCTCGGCAAGATTCACCATCAGTCTCATGTCCGACGACGGGCCGGAAGCTATCACTTCATGCCAGTAAGATCCCATTGCCGCAAGCACTCCCAGTCCGTTCTCTGCCAGAATGGCACCATACTCATCATCGTCCAGGCCTTCTATCCCGCCAAGCTCCATATAGCCGGCCATACCTTCATACAAGGGGAAATCCTCCTCCGGAATACGGGACAGCCCTCCAGGCGCGAAAAAATGCATCTGTATCCTGTCCTCCGCATCTTCAGTCGGACGCAGGACAAACCTGAAACCATTGGCAAGGGTCACTTCTTCGATACCGCTTGTCGGATAATGCACCCTCGACACTATCATGCTCTCGTCAAAGGGCCTCTCCTTCAGAAGCCATGCAGGTATTTCGGTCCTGGCCTGTTCCGGAGCCGGGGGTTCAGGCACGAAATCATATCTGCCGTATTCTGCAGCCGAAACGGCAGCCCAGACGGAATCCGCCAGTCCGGCAGAAGCCCCGTCAGAAGATGACGGATTGAACACATAGGTCACGAATCGGCTCTGTTCCCCGGCTTCCAGCCAAGAGGAAAGTATTTCCTGCAGATCTTCCGAGGATGTTTTCTCCACAGCAGACTTCAGCCAGGCAAATTGCCCGGGATCAGTCACATTCTTGTCCTGAAGAAGCACAATGTCTTCCACCGAAGCGCAGATCTCCGTGGAATTGCCGTCCAGCGGCTGCCTGCGCATGCCGGCGACATATCTGTCTCTGACCTCTGCCAGTTCCTCGTCACACAATCCCTGCTCCGCCATTCTTCTCAGCTCTGTCAAGGCTGAGGCAAAGGCATCCAGCACCTCCTGGCGGTCCTTGCCGTTCATCGAGACCGTGAAATGGTCAGTATCAGCCAGATACCAGCTGTTGTGGACCGATGCAGGGACACCTGTGTCGTCAAGGCGGCGGTCAATGGCCCGCAGGAGAAGAGAGCGTCTTGCATCCTCCAGAGCATCCGACATCGTGTTCTTCCGGACAGTAGGGTGAGGTATATACAGCTCCATCTCCACGTTTCTCCTGAGAGTGTCCTCCAGCTGTGCATAGGAAGTCCCTGCAGGATATTCCATAGGATACTCCCTGTATTCCGGGGAAGACGACGGCGCCAGCCGCCCGAGCTTTTTCTCCAGCTTCTTCCTGACAATGCCGGTATCTATGTCGCCCACCATCACAAGGGTAGCCTGGGAGAGGGTGTACCACCTGGCATGGAAGTCAGCAAGAGCATCGGGAGTGATGTTCCGGATATCGTCCGCTGTCCCGAGCGGAATACCTTCGGCATATCTTCCGCAGCCCATCTTCAGGCTGTAGAAATCGTCACCCACATCATAATTCCCGAGTTCAGCCAGAATTATTCCCTTCTCCTCCTCCACATCGTCCGGGTCCAGGGTAATCCCTGTCAGCCAGTCTCCGGCTATCAGCAAGGCCTTGTCGATACTGTGAGGAATGTCGGTAGGGACGGAGAACATGTAGACAGTCCTGTCATAGCCAGTGTAGGCATTCAGCCCCAGGCCATACTGGACGCCAGTGGATTCGATATACTCGACCAGTTTCCTGTCCGGGAAATGTCTGGTGCCTCCGAAAGCCATGTGCTCCAGAAAATGAGCCGCGCCTCTGCTGCCGTCCGTCTCCAGGACAGATCCGGCCCTGAACATCAGGCGGCATTCCACCATCTTGGATGGCGAAGGATTATGCATCAGCACATAACTCAGGCCGTTGTCAAGCGTGCCTGTCACAAGTCCGTCCGGAAGCTTCACCTCATCTTCCGCAGACACCTCCTGTGCATAAGCCTCCTCCGGCAAAACGACTGCTGCAGCCAGAAGCCACAGCAGTCCGTTCAAAAGGGAATATTTCATCTTGTCAAAAATTACTCCGTGAAAGTTAGGAATAAATCGTCAATAACGGAAATCACGGTCATTCGGCCGGGGTGTATGTAGCCACTACCCTGGTATAGTCATAGTCGAAGTTGCACCTGTAGACACAGAATGTGAATACCATGCTTTCATTTGACACACTGGCGTCTGCCTCGGTCCAGTTGCCTACTTCATAGGCATCCGCCGAAATATCGTCACAATTCAGGTGATAAGCCGGATTCGCAGTGCAGTCTCCGGCCCATTCCGGAGTATTCTCTATATCCAGGGTACCGTCCGCTATAGCAGCAAGCTCCCTGTCATACGCGCTGAACGAATACCCGAAAGGCACTATCGTTATAGGGTCGTCGTACTGGTTCCGGCCTTCACCGAGGAAGTCCGCAGTACCGTCCGCATTGATTGTGATGTTGTCCAGAGACATGGTAAACACTTCATCCGACGTACTTGTCCAGTTGATCGCCGACATCAGCATGCCATAGCAAGGCAATGTGTATTCACCGTACCAGTAGTCCGTATTATCCACTGTCATAGTACGCAGAGCCTCATACATCTTGTCCTGGATACCCATCGGGTTCGAAAGCATCTTCAGCACCGGCTTTCCGGTCTCAGAAGCCTCGCTAAGGGTCACAAGTGTCTGTCCCTTGATCGTTTCCGGGGCAAGCGGCTCTCCGGACGAAGGGTCTGTACCGGTATAGACCATGGAGACATCTATAAGCCCGATATATTTTGACAAGTCAATGCCGGTACTCTCCCTGAAAGCGTCTATTATGGCCTGCTGCTCATCGGTAAGCATGCCAGAGTCCGCCACCATCACGGTAAAAGAGAACGGATCCCTGACATTTATCCCTTCGGGGTTGGCAGCTGATTCGCCCAGCACCACATTGCATGTGACATTCTGTTCCAGCACAATATCATCCACACACGCTATTTCAAAGGATGCCGTCGTGGACCCGGCCGGGATGGATACCGGATTCCCGGAAAGCTCCACTATTCCGTCGCCGTTCTCCACCTCAAAGGTGATTTCCGCATCATAGTCAAGTGCAGTCGTCAGCATCACATTCACGGTAATGGCACTGCCCGCGATGCCGTACATCGACGTGTTGTCTGCCGAAAGATAAATATAATTCGTGCCTTCATAGCCGTTGTCCGCCGGCTTTTCGCATGAAACAAGGCTTGTTGCGGCGATAAGGGCTGCCGCTCCCGTCTGGAAAAATCTTTTCATGTCCATATTCTATTTGATAAATCGTTAGTGTCACTTTCCATGGAGATGTTCTCCTTCCGGTCCGCCAGACCAGTTTGCGTGAAAGAAATGGGCTATTCCACAGCTATCACAGGCCAGTCAGGATTCTGAGTCACAGTTTCGTTATACCTGTATTCAGCCCTCGGTATCGGTAAAAGCCACCTGTAGTCACCTTCCCTTATCGTGGAGGATACGGAATTACCGAAATTGCTGTATCTCGACAAGTCTCCGCCAAGGCGTTTGAGGTCATACCAGCGGGTTCCCTCTCCGACGAATTCCTTGCGTTTCTCCTCCAGGACAGCCTGGATCAGGGCATCGCCTGTCAGGTCAGGGTCAGTCTCGTCCCATGCCGGCACTCCCCTGGCTTCCAAATAGGTGTTCATCAGGCTTACCGCCTCCGATTCCTGATTGTTCCGGGCATAAGCCTCGGCCACCGTGAAGCATACACCACTGTATCTTATCGTATTGATATACCGCACATCCATGGACTCGTAATACATCCTGTTGTACTTCCCGAGATTCCTTGTCTGCCGAGGGTTGTCGGTATCCGCAGCCATTGTATAAGGATAGACTGTCCAGGCCTCCCTCATGTCACTTTCTTCAAAGACTATGTCATTGTTCAGGATGTAATAGTCCCCAGACTCCCTGTCATAACACAAGTCAGTATAGAATGTATCGAAAATGTATGGTGCGAAGAGCCTTTCCCGGCTGTCGCTTGCACTCCACATGTTGTCATAGTCCGTCTGAGTCCACCTGGACGCGGCATCGCCAAGCAGCGGAAGCCCGTAGGATATGGCCGCCTCGTAGTCTCCTCTCCACAGTTCCACCTCGGCACGGATGGCACTTATGGCATCCTTTCCCATATAGTAGACCTCGGTGGCATTGTTTTCCAGGTCGGCAGCCGCATCCAGAAGTCTTATTATCTCGTCGATGCAATCCTTGACGGAAGAACGGGGAAGGAACTGGAGCTCAAGTCTGTCCTTGAGAATGATGCCGTCCTTGTCCATATTGTCGTCAGTCCACACGGGACCGTAAAGCCTGAGCAGGTCAAAATAGCAGAAAGCCTTCAAGGCATACGCCTCAGACCGGATGCAGGCAAGTGCAGCCTCGTCTTCCGCCCCCTCCGTCTGCACATTGTCAAGCCTCGGGATAAGGGCGTTCAGCGTGGCTACCGTCATGTAATAGTCCATCCACACTGTGGAGGAAAAATCATCTATCGCCCGCTCCTGCCAGTTGTACAGGTTCAGCATCTCCGCATAGCTTCCGGACAGATTGGTGGGTATGAAATCATCGCTGAGCACGGACAGCTGCACCTGGATTCTCGGGATGGAATTGTATGCGGAAGACAGAAGCTCCCGCGCCCGCTGCACCGTGCTTATGGCATCCGGATCGGAATACTGGTCTTCAAGCTTGATATCAAGGCATCCCGACGCCAGCACCACCGCAAACAAATATATGGCTATTCTCTTCATATCGACACAGGTTTAGAATGAAAGACTGAGACTCAATGTCACTATCGGCTGCTGCTGTCCCACAAGTGATCCGGATTCCGGGTCGGATTCCCGGTATCTCGTAATAGTGAACAGGTTGGATGCCTGCAATGCAATATTGGCGTATTTTATCGCCCCCTTGGTCCATTCCAGCTGCTTCTCGGAAAGCCTGTACCTGAGTGACAGCATGGACAGACGAAGATAGTCACTGCTGCCTATGCTCTTGCTGTTCGGCCATGCCGTAAGGTTCTCTATCACGGAAGATGAATAGAACGGGGTGTGATACATCTTGTCCTGGTCGCCCGGCTTGAACCACATGTTCGACACCTGGCCTTTGACAGCATTCTTGTTCGCATCGTCATAATACCTCACATACGAGTAGGCATATTGCTTGACGCCTCCGAAAACATAGTAGAAGTCCGCGTCGAATTCAAGATTCCTCCATGTGAAACTGAGATTGATTGTCCCGCTGTACGGCGGCACGGAATGTCCAAGCGCCACCATATCATCTCGTGTCAATGTCTCGTCCGCCTGTATTTCCCTTCCGTCTGCTCCTCTGAATACCGGAAGGCCAGTCATCGGGTCAAGTCCGAGGGACACAGGACCGTAAAGCATGTCATAAGCCTCGCCTACTTCAAAATCAGGTATGATGGCATCTTCACTCGTATAAAGTCTGTCGCCGTCATACAGGTCTATGACCTTGTTCCTGTTATATGCTATCGAGAACCGGAGATTCAGTCTCAGGTCATTCATGTCCAGTATCTTGGCTGAAACCGACGCCTCGATACCGGAATTGCTCAGCACTCCGATATTCCGCTTCAGCGTCGTGAAGCCGTTGGAGGACGGTATCGGCACATCCAGAAGGGCGTCCTCAGTCACCCTGTTGTACCATCCGACATCGAATGATACTCTATTGAAAAGCCCGAAGGAGACGCCGGCCTCGGTAGACACCGTCTGCTCCGGCTTCAATGTGTCATTGTACAGGGACATAAGCTCCAGCAGCCTTGTATCTCCATAGCTGTCATCCAGATAAGAGAAGGTGGCCATGGCAAGTGAAGGTGAGACTCCAGCCAGGTTGGCAGTACGTCCATAGGAAGCCTTGAAACGCAGGGCAGAGACCGGATGCCAGTCCTGGAAGTAAGACTTCACGTTCCAGCCGGCACCTACAGCCCATGCGGCATTCCATCTCTTGTCCTTCGGCAGGATGGAAGAGGCGTCAGCCTTGTACGTACCGAAAATGTCGTACGTGCCGTCAAAGGTATAGCCACCCAGAACACCGATGCCGACCTGGGCCGTCTTTTCGTGCAGATTACTTGTACTCAGCTTTCTGGATCCCTCAATGGACTGGTTTATCGCGGCGGCGGACTTCTGGGTGCCCACGCCGTATCCCGTCAGGGACATGTTGTCGATGTCATCCCAATAATAATCCGTGTTGGCGCCGACAGTGAAGTCATGCTTCCCGATCACCTTGTTGTAGGTGACACGGACATTGGTGGTAATATTCGTATTGGTATTCTTGGCCTTGGTGAGCCTTCCACGCTCGTTCTCGGCAGCACCGCTGTTGATCTCCTCATAAGCCGTGGATGGTATCAGTTCAAGCGATTCCGACAGCACAAGGTCGATTCCGGCTACGGCATCCACCTGAAGCCCGTCCACAGGTTCAAGATTGATGCTGGCCGTCGTGCCGAAACGCTTCTCCGTGGATGTCCTGTCGTACTGATAGACAAGGTCATCATAAGTCCTGTTCGGATAAGACCACAGCTCTCCGCTCGTAGGGCTCTCGTACGGGTTCAATTCGTAGACCAGAGAAGAAGGTGAATATGAAGACCCGTTCGGACTGTCCGCCTTGGAATATCCGCCATTGACACTGAGCGACACATATCCCCTCTTCCCGAGCGCCTGGTCGAGGCTTATCCTGCCGGTGAACCTGGATACGTCATTGCCCGGTATCTGGCCTCCCTGATAGCTGTAGTTCGCCGAAGCATAATATGAAGTCTTGCTGTTCCCGCCTCTCACGCTCAGGTTGTGTCTCTGATAGAAATCATTGCGCAGCAAGGTCTTGAACCAGTCAGTATTGGTCTGGCGCAGCCTGTCAAGTATAGCCTGGCCCTCGGCTATCATCTGGTCCAGATTCGGGTCATTCGGATAATACCGCCTGTAATAGTCTTCGCTGTATCTGTAGCCCGGAGCCTCTTCGTTTTTCAGCAGGCGCTCCAGTTCCAGCTTCTCTGCCGAATCCATCATCTGGACGGCCCTGCGCCCCCTCATCGTGACACCTCCGTTGAAGCTGTACGTGACAAGTGTCTCCCCGTCCGTTCCTCGCACAGAGGTGATCTCTATCACACCGTTGGCTGCCTTGGTACCGTACAACGCACAGGCCACGGCATCCTTCAGAATCTTGATGTCAGCTATGTCAAGAGGGTTGAGAGTCATGAAAGCATCCGACGATATCACCTGTCCGTCAAGGACATAAAGAGGTTCATTGGCAGTATCGCCTTCACGGAACGAAGAGTTGCCCCTGATTCTGATCTCAGGCTTGCTGCCGAGGTCACCCCTGTTCGTGACGACCAGCCCGGGAGCAGATCCTTGGAGCGAAAGGGAGAGGTCTATCATCGGCTTGTCCTGTATCCTCTTGACATCCACGACATTGATGACACCGGCCTTTGCACGTATATCCACATCATTGATGTTCTGGCGTCCGGTCACCACAGCCTCCATCATCATGTTGTCATCCGGTTTGAGCACGAAATCCTGCTCGGACTGACCTATATACTCGATGGTAGTGGTCTTCATGCCGATGAACGAAGCCTCGATACGAATATCCTTGCCGTCAGGAAGTTCAAGCGAATAATACCCGTTAACGTCAGTCGAAGTGCCGTTCCTGATATCTCCGCGCATATAGACATTGGCCCCCGGCAGAGGCTCACCGGCCTCGTCCATAACCCGTCCTGTCAGAAGATACTTGCCCGGACTCTGGGCAAAAGATATAAAAGGACAAAAGGTCATTGCGCATACAACAACCCATTTCAATAGGGAAGATTTTTTCATCCGTCTCTAAGTTCGTTTTATTTCCGTTCTATATACTCTGACAAATGTCGGAAAATAAATTCTTGTTTGCAATAGTCAGAAATGGCGATTGCCTTGTATTGCAGATTTTATTACGGATGTTACGGATGTATTCCCTTATCGAAGATTTTATTACGGATGTTACGGATGTCTTCCCTTATCGAAGATTTTATTGCGGATGTCTTCCCTGTACAGTCTTTGTCCGGCACCGGAGTCAGAGCAGCCTGTTCTCGGCGAAATACTTCCAGAGCGGAGCTGCCATCAGTGACTGGCGTATCTTGTCCGAGACCAGAAGCTGGCGGACCTGGTCCAATGCAAGCAGACATACGCTGAGGTCCTCCGTACTGTCAAGATGCTGTGCGGACACCTTCTCCACCCCCACAGCGAGGAAGCAATGGGTGAGATTGCTGGTGGTACTCGGATTCCCAGATATGAGCATCAGCTCTTTCCACTCTCCGCCGCCGTAGCCGGTCTCCTCCTCCAGTTCCCTGCGTGCAGCCTCAAGCGGAGTCTCGCCATCCTCCACCACACCTGCAGCCAGTTCATAGCACGTCTTGTCCAGGCCGTGGCGGTACTGCCTCTCCATCACGAATTCACCGTCCGCAGTGATGGCAATGATATTCACCCAGTCAGGATATTCAAGCACATAGAATTCAGGATTGATCCTGCCGTCAGGAAGCCTTACCTTGTCATGCCTTACCGTAAGCCATGGCCTCCTGAAAAGGTATTCGCTGCTTATGGTCTCCCATCTGCCATCCTCATTGATGGCGTCTTCTATGTCAAATTCTTTCATCTGGATCTGTTATTTGCTGAAGATTCCCTCAAAATACCTTTGCCTTCATCCCCGGGAGCCGGGCCCGGTCACTGCAATGGCCCCGCCGTCATGTAAAAAGGAGGCCGGCCAAAATCCAGCCAGCCCCCTCATTATGACCTCCGTCCGTCATTACAATTTATCCGGCAATTATCTTACAGTCCGAACTGCTTGAAGAAGTCATTCCCCTTGTCGTCCACAAGGATGAATGCAGGAAAATCCTCGACATGTATCTTCCATATCGCTTCCATCCCGAGTTCAGGATATTCCACGCACTCTATTGACTTGATGTTGTTCTGGGCGAGTATGGCGGCTGGTCCACCTATGGAGCCGAGATAGAAGCCGCCGTGCTTCTTGCAGGCATCGGTCACCTGCTGGCTTCTGTTGCCCTTGGCGAGCATCACCATGCTTCCGCCCTTGGACTGGAACAAGTCTACGTAAGGATCCATTCTTCCGGCAGTCGTAGGGCCCATTGAGCCGCACGGCATCCCCTGAGGCGTCTTGGCCGGACCTGCATAATATACAGGATGGTCCTTCAGATACTGAGGCATTTCCTCTCCCCTGTCAAGACGTTCCTTGATCTTGGCATGGGCTATGTCACGGGCCACGATGATGGTCCCGTTCAGACTAAGTCTGGTGGATACAGGATATTTCGTCAGTTCGGAGAGTATTTCGGACATCGGGCGGTCAAGGTCGATCTTCACTGCGTTGCCCTCCCCTGCCTGTCGGAGTTCCTCAGGGATGAGTCTTCCCGGATTGTCATCCAGCTTCTCTATCCAGATACCGTCCTTGTTTATCTTGCACTTGATGTTCCTGTCCGCAGAGCAGCTGACTCCAAGTCCCACAGGGCAACTTGCACCGTGACGCGGCAGACGGATCACCCTCACGTCATGTGCATAATATTTACCACCGAACTGAGCACCCAGACCGATCTTGTGCGCCTCCTCAAGGAGTCTGTTCTCAAGTTCCACATCCCTGAATGCACGTCCGGTCTCGTCTCCAGTGGTCGGAAGGCTGTCGTAATAGTGCGTGGAAGCCAGCTTGACTGTCAGGAGATTCTTTTCAGCGGATGTACCGCCGATCACGAATGCGATATGGTATGGAGGACAGGCCGCCGTACCGAGTGTCTTCATCTTGGAAACAAGGAATGGCACAAGAGTGGCCGGATTGAGGATGGCCTTGGTCTCCTGGTACAGATAGGTCTTGTTCGCCGATCCGCCTCCCTTGGTCACGCAAAGGAACCTGTATTCCATTCCTTCCGCAGCCTCTATGTCTATCTGTGCCGGCAGGTTGCATTTTGTGTTCACCTCGTCATACATCGTGAGCGGAGCGTTCTGCGAATAACGGAGATTTTCTTCCGTATATGTCTTGTAGACTCCGAGAGACAGCGCCTCTTCGTCGCAGTATCCTGTCCACACCTGCTGTCCCTTCTCGCCATGGACGATGGCAGTACCTGTATCCTGGCAGAACGGAAGCCTGCCCTTGCATGCCACCTCGGCATTGCGGAGGAATGTCAGGGCCACATATTTGTCATTGTCACTTGCCTCAGGATCCAAAAGAATCTTCGCGACCTGCTCGTTGTGCGCAGGCCTCAGCATGAACGATACATCCCTGAAGGCGGCGTTAGCCATGGCCGTAAGGCCTTCCTTCTCTATTTTAAGTATCGGTTTCCCCTCAAATTCCCCTACTGACACATAATCCTTGGTCAGAAGATAATATTCAGTCTTGTCCTCTCCAAGCTGAAACATCGGTGCATACTTGAATTCTACCATATTGCTATTGAATTTTTACATAACCTTTACCATTCTCCATTGCGGTGCTGCCGGGATTATTTTGAGGTCCCGGACCCCATCAGATAGACCTTCATGAATTCGTTCAGGTCACCGTCGAGGACACCCTGCGTGTCGGAAGTCTCGTAGCCTGTCCTGAGATCCTTGACCATCTTGTACGGATGAAGCACATAGCTTCTGATCTGCGAGCCCCACTCTATCTTCTTTTTCTGGCCTTCGAGCTCGGCCTGCTTCTCCTGGCGCTTCTTGAGCTCCAGGTCATACAGCCGTGACTTGAGGATACGCAGTGCATTCTGCCTGTTGTCCAGCTGGGACCTGGTCTCGGTGTTCTCCACCACTATACCTGTCGGGATATGCCTGACACGGACACCGGTCTCCACCTTGTTCACATTCTGTCCGCCGGCCCCGCTGGAACGGTATGTGTCCCATTCCAGGTCTGCAGGATTGATTTCTATCTCGATGGTGTCGTCCACAAGAGGATAGACGAAGACAGACGAGAATGTGGTCTGGCGCTTCCCCTGGGCGTTGAACGGGGATATGCGCACAAGCCTGTGCACGCCACTCTCGGCTTTCAGATAACCGAATGCATAGTCTCCCTCGAACTGCACCGTGGCAGACTTGATCCCGGCATCCTCGCCTTCAAGCATGTCCGTGACAGTCACCTTGTAGCCGTTCCTCTCGCCCCAGCGCATATACATACGCATCAGCATGGCTGACCAGTCGTTTGCCTCGGTGCCTCCGGCCCCGGAATTGATGGTAAGGATAGCGCCGAGACTGTCACCCTCCTCGCCAAGCATGTTCTTCAGTTCAAGAGCCTCGACAAGTGCGGATGCAGCCGCGTACCCTTCCGAGAGCTCCTTCATCTCAGGAGTCTCCATATCCTCTGAAGCCGAGTCTTCGCTTTCCTTCGCGAATTCATACAGGACATCCAGATCCGCCACTGCGGAAGCGGCTTCATCATAGCCCGTGACCCATGATTTGATGCCGGAAAGCTCCTTCAGATACTTTTCGGCCTCTTTCGGGTCATCCCAGAAATCCGGCTCCAGTGTCTTTTTCTGCTTTTCCTCTACTTCACTGCGCTTGTTTTCTATATCAAGGCATCTGTACAGTGTATCCGTACGCTGCTTGAGTTCCCTAATCTGCTCTGACGTTATCATCAACTTGTAAGTTTATTCCGCAATCCTGCAAAGATAATGAAAAACCGGACGTCACACAAGCTCGATTCCATGTTCGCGGCATACCGCGACCATTTCTTCCGGCCAGATACTGCTCTGGATTTCCCCGATATGGGCCTTACGGAGCAAGTACATGCACAGTCTCGACTGCCCCACACCACCGCCGATGGTGCACGGAAGTTCCCCGGAGAGCAGTTTCCTGTGGAAATACAGGTCCTTTTTCCATTCCTGATGCCTTATGGCAAGCTGACGTTCCAGTGCCGTCTCATCCACCCTTATGCCCATGCTGGACACCTCGAAGGCACTCTGCAAGACAGGATTCCACAGCAGGATGTCCCCGTTCAGGCCCTCGTAGCCGTAAGAATCCTCCGTGCTCCAGTCATCATAGTCGGCTGCACGTCCGTCATGCGGTTTTCCGTCAGAGAGGTCTGCCCCTATTCCGATGATGAATACAGCCCTGTGCTTACGCACTATCTCATTTTCCCTTTCTTTCGGCGTCATGTCCGGATAAAGCTGAAGAAGTTCTTCCGAATGGATGAAGAAGATGTCTTCCGGCAGCTGCGGCTCAATCTGCGGGAATTCCACGAACACCTTGTTTTCCGTGACCTTTATCGCCTCGTAAATCCTTCTTACAGTAGCTTTCAGAAAACTGATGTTCCTGTCCTCGCGTCTGATGACCTTTTCCCAGTCCCACTGGTCGACATATATAGAATGCAGGTTGTCAAGCTCCTCGTCCGGCCTCAACGCATTCATGTCAGTGTAGATTCCTCTTCCCGGTCCGACATTCATCTGCGCCAGCTTGAGCCTCTTCCATTTGGCAAGGGAATGCACGACCTCAGCCTTCCTCTCCCCCATATCCCTGATAGGGAACGATACCGGTCTTTCGATGCTGTTCAGGTCGTCGTTTATTCCCGTTCCGGACAATACCGTCATCGGTGCCGTCACCCTGAGCAGGGCCAGCTGAGCCGACAGGTTCTCCTGGAACATGTCTTTCACATACTTTATCGCTTTTTCAGTATTCTCAACATTTTCGAGTACATTCTTGTACCCTTCAGGCAATATCAACGGCATAATCGTAATTATTATTAAGTTCGTTCGTATACTTTGCAATTTACTTTCAGGCAACAGCCGTCTGTTTCCGT
>CALVDP010000042.1 GCA_944326315.1 uncultured Bacteroidales bacterium | reverse complement strand
CGAAGAAATCGTAACGTCAGTTCGACGGAATCTCTGATATTGAACAGAATAATTCGTCGAACTGACGTTAATATTAACGTGAATTCGATGAAATGAATGGAATGAATTTCATAGAATTACCTCTATAGAGGACGAAGTCCGGCATAAAGGTGGCTGATTCCGGAGATTTCCGGACATTGGACCCACCGTCCATGACAAAATGGCAGAATATGGCGAATGGCAGATAATTTGTATCGTGGCAGGCTGATTTATTATCAGAAAACGGAAAAAGGAGAACATAATATGGCACAGGAAAATAACGGAAGTCAGGAAAAAGAGCTCGAAAAAGAACTTGAAAAAGAGATACCGGAGGCTCCGGAGGCTGAAAACGAAGAAAGGAAGGATGAAGGTGACGGGGAAAAGCAGGACTCCAGGAAAGACAGGAAGGAGAAGAAGAAAATCGAGGCTCTTGAAAAAGAAATAAAGGACCTGACTGACAAAATAGCAAAGGAAAAGGACGACTATGTCAGGCTTATGGCAGAGTTCGACAATTTCAGAAGGCGGACTTCACAAGAGAAGCTCGACCTTGTGAAAGTAGCGGCAGAAGAGACGATAAAGGGACTGCTGCCGGTACTTGACGATTGCGAGAGAGCAATGGAAGCTCTGTCAAAGTCCGATGACAATCCTGCCGCAAAAGAAGGCACGGAACTCATATTCAGCAAGCTCACCGGCTATCTGCAGTCCAAGGGGCTTAGCAAGATAGAAGCAATGGGGGCAGAGTTCGATACCGATCTCCATGAAGCGGTGGCACAGTTCCCTGTCCAGGAAGAAGACAGGAAAGGAAAAGTATATGATGTCGTGCAGACCGGCTATACACTGAACGGCAAGGTCGTAAGGTTCGCCAAGGTAGTTGTAGGCATCTAATGAGGAGGAGTCTGTCATGGCAGAAAAAAGAGATTACTATGAAGTCCTTGGAGTGAGCAGGAATGCCACTGACGAGGAAATCAAGAAGGCATACAGGAAAAAAGCCATCCAGTATCACCCGGACAAGAATCCGGGAGACAAGGAAGCGGAAGAAAAGTTCAAGGAAGCTGCTGAAGCGTATGATGTCCTCAGCAACAAGGAGAAAAGGGCAAAATACGATCAGTTCGGACATGCAGGTCTGGACGGACAGGCAGGACCTGACTTCAGCGGAGGCTTCGGAAATCTGAACGACATACTGAGAGATCTTTTCGGAGGCGGTTTCAGCGGAGGCTTCGGCGGATTCGGAGGTTTCAGCGGATTCGGAGGGGCTGACAGCCAGAGGCAGGGAGGCCAGAGAGTGTACAAGGGCCGCGATATCCGTGTGAGAGTCAGGCTTACCCTTGAGGAAATTGCCAACGGTACGGAAAAGGATATCCAGATCGAAAGAAACGTGCCATGCCCTGACTGCAACGGCAAAGGGACAAAGAACAGTTCCGATATCAAGACATGTCCGTCCTGCAAGGGATCGGGCCAGATCAAGAGAGTCGTCAACAGCTTTTTCGGACAGACCGTGACATATTCGACATGCCAGCAATGTAACGGCGAAGGTAAGATTGTCACAAACCCATGCCACACATGCTCCGGAACAGGGCTTGTACGCAAAAAGGAGACTGTGCGTGTAAAAATCCCCGCAGGAGTCGAAGACGGCATGCAGCTTACCATGAGAGGACAGGGACACAGTGCCAAGAACAACGGGATTAACGGTGACCTGCTTGTCGTGATAAATGAAATCGAGCACCCGGATATCAAGAGAGACGGAAACAACCTTGTATATACAAAGATAATATCCGTTCCGGAAGCCATCATGGGAGCGACAGTGGAAATTCCATGCCTCGACGGGAAATATAACGTGAAGGTGGAGCCAGGGACACAGTCTGGCACAGTTATCAGACTCAAGGGCAAAGGTCTGCCTACGGTCAACGGCTACGGTACAGGTGACATGTACGTGAAGTTCATCGTATGGATACCAAAGAAACTCAGCAGAGACGAGAAGGATATGATGGCCAAGCTTGCGGCAAGTGAAAGCTTCAAGCCGAATCCGAGCAAGGAAGACAAGAGTTTCTTCGACAGGCTGAGAGACATGTTCTGAAAATATGACGTATAAATATCATATTTTTTAATAAAAAATTTGCTTAGTTAAAATTTATTCGTACTTTTGCAGTCCCAAAATCAAAGCAACCTCTTGCGGTGGGTATCGAATACGTAATGTTGCCACAAAATTTATTAGCGATGGATTTGATAAAAGTAGTAGAACAGGCTTTCGCCAACGAGAAAATGTCTACCTATCCTAAATTCAAGGCAGGTGATACAGTCACTGTCACATACAGGATCAAGGAAGGTGACAAGGAAAGGCTTCAGAAGTTCAGAGGTGTCATCATACAGATAAAGGGAGCTTCACCGGCCACAAAAACATTTACAATCAGGAAAATTTCAAGTGGCATAGGTGTTGAAAGGATTTTCCCGTTTGCTTCACCTTTCATTGACAGCATCGAGGTCAACAAGGTCGGCAAGGTACGCAGGGCAAGAATCTTCTACTTGAGGGAACTCTCCGGCAAGAAGGCAAGGATAAAGGAAAAGAAACTCGCTTTCGTCAAGGAAGAGAACGCCTGACAATATACGGAATAAAATCCGGAAACGGCCCCATAGCTTAACTGAATAGAGCATTTGACTACGGATCAAAAGGTTACAGGTTTGAATCCTGTTGGGGTCACGAAAAGGGGCTGTATCAAAATGAATATTTTGATGCAGCCCCTTTAAGGTGTGTAAGAATTAGCAAAATGCAAGGCATTGAGGATGAGGGCGACAGGAGTTTACTGGAGTAAATGACTTAGCCCTAATTCCGAAAATAACGAAGCAGTTTGCAATTATGACACACCGTCCTTTTCGTATGTATATATGTCCGTATGCCCTGTGATGATCCGGTGTTTCAGGCCACATAGTGCGGGACAGATGACAATCCATAAAAATTCACGAGGCAATCACACCAGGTGACCGCCCCGCTACTTAACCTAAACTTAAACTATGAAAAACTTCGGCACAAATATATGTATTTTTCACTTCTTTCCAATACCCACTATACGTATTTTTGCATAATTAAGCATCAGAATCTTTTCCCCGTAGTCATCAAAAGCTATTCTGGCCTTCTTGCCGGCAGCATCCCCAGTGATTTCCCTTATATAGCCAAAACCAAACCTGTTATGCTCGACACGCTGTCCGGGAGCGAGCTGCATGACTGGAGACGGCACAAAGTCATAGTCATCATGCTTCGGCCTGACTATCTGGGCAGGTTTTCTGAAAGGCGACACTCCAGAACTGCGGGATATCTCATGCTCCGGCCCGGCTGCCACTACCGAGGAAGGACGTGATACCGGGCGGGAAACAGGACGTGAGGAATATCCGGTCCCTGCAAAGCCGGAAGTCCGCACCCTGTCCTGAAGACCTGTGCGTCCACACAAGTCATCGGAAGGACTTTCAAGCGGATTCAATATGTATTTCCTGTCTATCTCCCGGATAAAGCGGCTCGGATAATTGGATTCATGCTTTCCGTTACGCATTCGGGTGGACGCGAAAGACAGCCACACAGCCTTGCGTGCCCTTGTCACCGCCACATAGAACAGGCGTCTCTCCTCCTCTATGTCACTTTCAGAAGCCAGGGATCCTCCGGATGGAAAAAGATTTTCCTCCATACCGACGACAAAGACATATGGGAACTCCAGACCTTTTGAAGAATGGACAGTCATCAGAGTCACCTTATTGTCGGCATCCTCGTCATCGTCGACGTCCACAGCGCTCAGGAGCGACACATTCTCCAGGAAATCTCCCAGAGTGACGGCAGGCAGGTCGCTTGCCCTTATCTCGGTATCAGCCGACGCATCAGCAAGCATCTCCTCGAAATATTCATTCTTCCTCTCCTCAACAAATGTCTTCACACTGTTGAGAAGTTCCTCGATATTTGCAGCCTTTGACTGTCCTTCGATACTTGTGTCGCCTTTGTAAAGCCCGAGAATACCAGTCTCAACTGCAATCGACACGGCCAGATCCCCGGCATCTTCCCTTGCGATACGTGCCGCAAATCCGGCAATCATGTTACAGAACGCCAGGATCTTGTCCACCGCGGCAGGTTTCAGCCCGTAGCTGTCCAGATCCCCTGAATATGCAGCCTTGAAGAGGGTCGTACCTTTATCCATGGCGGCAGCCTGAAGTGCGGCGAGAGACGTAGTGCCTATACCGCGCACCGGCTTGTTCACCACACGTTTGAACGATTCGTCATCATCCGTATTGGATGCCAGCTTGAAATATGCCATGACATCCTTGACCTCCATCCTGTCGTAGAATGAATTCCCGGAATATATCCTGTATGGAAGATTCCTGCGTCTAAGAGCTTCCTCAAGCGCCCTGGACTGGGAATTTGTCCTGTAAAGGATGGCAAAATCCTTATATGCCGCAGACTCGGAATGCAGCTTGGAAAGTATCTCCGACACCACAAGCAGAGCCTCTTCCTGCTCTGTGTACGCACTTATCAGCTTGATCTTGTCCCCTTCCTCACCGCCGGACCAGCATTTTTTCGGAATCCTTGCCGCATTCCTGGCGATAAGGGAATTTGCAGCGTCCACTATTGTCCTGGTGGAACGATAGTTACGCTCCAGGCGGAAAATATGGCAATCCTGGTAGTCGGACTTGAAATTCAGGATATTCTCTATCTTGGCACCGCGGAAGGCATAGATTGACTGGGAATCGTCGCCGACAACGCATATATTCCTGTGCCCGGCCGCAAGCTTCTTCAAAATCAGATACTGGGAGAAATTCGTGTCCTGGTACTCGTCAACCATAATGTAATTGAACCTGCCTGAGACAGTCTCAAGTGCTTCTGGATTGTCCCGCAACAGAATATTCATGTTAAGCAGGATATCATCATAGTCCATGACATTGGACTGCAGACACTTCTGTGAATAGAGCCTGTAAATGTCGCAGATTTTCGGTTTCCTCGCGGCGGTATCGTTCTGGATCGCAAGAGCATTCCTTGCATACGCCGCTGCCGTCGTCAGGTTGTTCTTGGCCATGGATATGCGCGAGAGGACTTCTTTCGGCTTGTAGACTTTCTCGTCAAGCTGCAGTTCCTTCAGACAACTCTTTATGGCACTCACGGAATCTCCTGTATCGTAAATAGTGAAATCCTTCCTGTATCCGAGGCTATCGGCAAATTCCCTGAGAAAGCGGATGAACACGGAATGGAATGTACCCATGTATAGCCTGCGGGCAGGCCTTTCACCTACCATCGCTGCAATCCTCTCCTTCATCTCATTTGCAGCCTTCCTCGTGAACGTCAATGCAAGAATTTTTTCCGGAGGACACCCATTATCAAGGATATAAGCAATCCTGCTTGTCAGCACCCTGGTTTTTCCCGACCCTGCTCCGGCTACAATCAGCACCGGTCCCCCGATGCATCGCACAGCCTTCTCCTGTTCTTCATTAAGACCGTCTAAAATAGTACTTATTTTGTTCTCCATAATGGCGCGAAATTACGAAAAATTTAAGTATCTTCGCGGCGGCTTGTTGAAAATACGCAAAAACGGTTATATAATGTCTAACATCATCGAACTGAAAAGAGGACTGAACATTCCGATAGCAGGGAAGGCAGTCCAGAAAGCAAAGATGGCGATAACTCCTGATGTTGTGGCTGTCAAACCGACCGATTTCAGAGGTCTTATTCCGAAACTTCTGGTCAGGGAAGGTGACACGGTACTCGCAGGATCGCCTGTATTTGCCGACAAGGTGAAACCTGAGATTCTTTTCACTTCTCCAGTAAGCGGGACTGTCGCTGAAATTGTCCGCGGAGAAAAGAGAAAGCTTCTGGAGATCCGCATCAAGGCGGACAAGGAGCAGAAATCCGTAGATTTCGGAGTAGTGAAGGTATCTTCCCTTGACGAAGGCCAGATCAAGGATCTTCTTCTGAAGAGCGGATTATGGCCTGCCATTGTCCAGAGGCCGTACGGCATCATCGCAGACCCATCAGCCAAGCCGAAGGATATCTTCATCTCGGCATTCTCCACGGCACCGCTGGCCGCGAATCCCGAATTCGCGCTCAGGGACGAATTTGAAAACATCCAGACAGGTATCAATGTCCTCGGCAAGCTGACGAACGGAAGAGTGCATGTGTCTTTCAACAAGGAAAACTATGCAGGGACTCCGTTCCACAAGTTGGAGAACATCATCCCTCACATTTTCGGAGGTAAGCACCCGGCCGGCAACACAGGCGTCCAGATCAGCCATATCTCGCCTATCATGAAGGGTGACACCGTATGGACCGTGTCCCTT
Source organism: uncultured Bacteroidales bacterium (assembly GCA_944326315.1). Taxonomy (GTDB): domain Bacteria; phylum Bacteroidota; class Bacteroidia; order Bacteroidales; family UBA932; genus Cryptobacteroides. Next base: position 16,331 of record CALVDP010000042.1, on the reverse strand, counting down.
ATGATGACGGCTGCCATCGGAAAGCTCTTCAACACCGGAAAATATGACATGACACGTCTAGTGGCTGTCACCGGGCCGGAAGCCATCGACCCGTCCTATGTGAAAGGGGTTGCGGGTATGTCCATGAAAGACCTCAAGGGATATTTCAGGCCGGAAGACAATATCCGCTTCATCAGCGGAGACGTACTGACCGGTACAAATGTAGGTCCGGACGGCTTCCTCGGCTTCTTCGACAACCAGGTCACCCTGATCAGGGAAGGTAACGAGCACGAACTGTTCGGCTGGGCAAAACCGTTCAGGACTAGCCAGTTCAGTACCTCGCACACTTATTTCTCATGGCTGACCCCGAACAAGCAGTATAACCTCGACACGAACCTTCACGGCGGACCTCGTGCCTTCGTGATGTCAGACGTGTATTCAAAGGTGCTGCCTATGGATATCTATCCGGTATACCTTATCAAGGCGTGCCTTTCCGGAGATATTGACAAGATGGAGAAATTCGGCATATATGAAGTGCTTGAGGAAGACCTCGCACTGTGCGAATATGTCTGTCCGTCCAAGATCGAGTTCCAGTCAATACTTTCGGACGGCATCAGTCTGATGATGAAAGAAATGGCTTAACAATAGCGAGTTATGAGAAAATTTATCGATAAAATCAAGCCATCCTTTGAAAAAGGAGGCAAATTCGGATTTCTGCATTCTACATTCGATGCTTTTGAGTCATTCCTTTATGTCCCTGATACTGTGACCAGGAAGGGATCGCATATAAGGGACTGCGTCGATCTGAAAAGGATAATGATAATCATGGTGGTGGCGCTTGTGCCTGCCATGCTTTTCGGTATATGGAACACAGGATACCAGCACAGCATCGCATTCGGGCTTGACGACTGGGGATTCTGGGATATTGTAGGCTACGGACTTGTCAAGGTCATACCTCTGTATCTCGTATCGTATATCGTGGGTCTTGCAATCGAGTTCATTTCCGCACAGATACGCGGGCATGAAGTCAATGAAGGGTACCTCGTTTCAGGTATGATCATACCTTTGATCGTGCCTGCCGATGTTCCGCTCTGGATGCTTGCCATAGCTGTAGCATTCGCCGTGATCCTCGGCAAGGAGGTTTTCGGCGGGACAGGCATGAACATATGGAATCCGGCTCTTCTTTGCCGCGCATTCCTGTTCTTCTCATACCCGAGCATGATGTCAGGTGACACTATCTGGACGTCAGGAGTCACAAGATACCTTTCAGAAGGGAAGGCATTCGCCTGCGGAAACGGCCTTGTGGATTCATACTCGGGAGCCACACCTCTGGCACACCCGACTGTAGACGGACTCCAGAACGCCGGTACCTCCATGTGGGATCTCATCGCCGGTACAATACCGGGCTGCGTAGGAGAGACTTCTGTCATAGCCATACTCATCGGTGCCATAATCCTCATCTGGACAGGTGTTGCAAGCTGGAAGATCATGCTTTCATCAGTTGTCGGCGGACTGGCCATCGGCTATCTCGGATTTGCTTCCGGAGTCACTGACCTGCCAGGCTACTACCAGCTTCTCATGGGAGGTTTCCTCTTCGGTACCGTGTTCATGGCCACCGACCCTGTAACCTCCGCACAGACAGAGACAGGCAAATGGATATACGGCTTCCTCGTAGGTGCGCTTGCCGTGACAGTCAGGTTCTTCAACCCGGGATATCCGGAAGGAATGATGCTGGCCATCCTGCTCATGAATACGTTTGCACCGCTGATCGACTACTACGTGACTGATGCAGCCATCAGCAGAAGGGCCAAAAAAGTCAAAACCGCTAAATAATCGAATAGGTATGAACACAAATGGCAATACATATACTGTCATATACTCGGTCGTTCTCGTAGTGCTGGTGGCAGCCATCCTTGCTTTCGTGGCAATGAGCCTGCAGGACAAGCAGAACGAGAATGTCAAGATAGAGACAATCACCAAGGTGCTCAACGCTGCCACACAGATCGATGCGAGCATCACAATCGACGAGAACACAGACGTACTGGAAATGTACTCTGAAAAAATAGACAAGGCATTCTACGTGGACGGGAACGGCAATATCGCCGGTGAGATGGAAATGGGAAAAGACAACAAGAACAATATCCAGGTTCCTTCCACCGCCGACCTCAAGAAGCAGAATGACATCCTCAAGAAAATCGATGCAGCCAAGGACGAGGCCGGCAAGGCCAAACTTCTTGAAAGCCTCAGGCTTCCGGTATTCGTATTCGACATCAACGGTCAGGCTGTAACGGTGATCCCATGTTACGGGGCAGGGCTCTGGGGACCGATCTGGGGCTATATCGCCCTTGCCGAAGACGGCAAGACAATAGACGGTGCGATTTTCGACCATAAGGGAGAGACTCCGGGACTTGGTTCGAAGATAGCCGAGCCGGCGTTCTATATAGACAGGTTCAAGGGCAAGTCACTCGGCAGCGGAGAGACAATTTTCGCAGTCGAGAAGGGCAAGCATGATGACAATCCGAACTGTGTAGATGCCATCAGCGGAGCCACTATCACATCCAAGGCTCTTGGAAAAGGTATAAACTTGTGGGCAAAATACTGCATGCCATATCTTGAAAAGGCTGCCGTTTCAGGTACAGGCGCTTCCTGCGGACAACCTGCCGATGCCGCCCAGATTGCGGACAGCACGGCTACAGCCGCCGACACTTGCGCAGCAGTTCTAATTAACCAAATGGAGGAATAATCTGATATGAAAGATATAAACTTTAAGGAAGTATTGCTGAAGCCTATCTTCAAGGGCAATCCTGTTACCGTCCTTGTACTGGGTATCTGTTCCTCACTTGCAGTGACCGTACAGATGAAAGGCGCCCTCGTCATGGCACTTTCAGTCACCATAGTGACCGGTCTCTCAAGTTTCGTGGTGTCAATAATACGTAATACGATACCGAACCGTATCCGTATCATCGTCCAGCTCGTTGTCGTAGCCCTCATGGTCATTCTGGTTGACCAGATACTGAAGGCATATTCCTACAGCATAAGCAAGTCGCTGTCCGTGTATGTCGGGCTTATCATCACCAACTGTATAGTCATGGGACGCATCGAGGCGTATGCTCTTGGCAACAAGCCTATACCGTCGCTTCTTGACGGACTTGCAAACGGGGCCGGCTACGGACTCATCCTCATAGCACTCGCATTCATACGCGAAATACTCGGATCAGGCACATTGTTCGGCTTCAGGATTATCCCGCAGTGTTTCTATGACGCAGGCTACATGGACAACGGTCTTATTATCCTGCCTCCTATGGCACTCATACTGCTCGGAATCATAGTATGGATACAGAGAAGCATCCAGAAAGACCTGCAGGAAAAATAACATAAACTCAAATCGAAATGGAATATATAAGCTTATTCGTAAAGTCAATCTTTATTGATAACATGATATTCGCCTACTTCCTGGGCATGTGCTCATATCTGGCGGTATCTAAAAGTGTGAAGACGGCTACCGGTTTGGGTATTGCAGTGATCTTCGTTCTTCTTGTGACACTTCCTATCAACTACCTGCTGAACGAACATGTCCTCAAGCCGGGTGCACTGGCATGGGCTGGACTGCCTGATGTGGATCTCAGCTTCCTGAGTTTCATCATCTTCATCGCGGTAGTGGCGGCGATAACACAGATAGTGGAAATGGTTGTAGAGAAATTCGCGCCTACGCTCTATTCGCAGCTCGGAATCTTCCTTCCGCTTATAGCTGTCAACTGTGCAATACTCGGAGGTTCACTTTTCATGCAGGAAAGGGATTTCGTAAATCTCGGTGAAGCGACGGTATATGCCCTTGGTTCCGGAATCGGCTGGTTCCTGGCCATTGTGACACTGGCCGCCATTAGGGAAAAGATGGAGTATTCCAACGTTCCGGCAGCACTCAAGGGACTCGGCATCACTTTCATAACAGTGGGTCTGATGGCCATATCGTTCATGACATTCATGGGTATTCAACTTTAAAGCAGGAAAAGGACAATGTTTACTACAATTATATCAGCTGTAATTACGATAGTTGTAATTACTGTTTTGCTTGTGGCTGTGCTCCTGTTCGTGAAAATCAAGCTCACGCCTGCAGGAAAAGTCAAGATAAGCATAAATGACGGGAAGAAGGAAATAGAGGTGACTCCTGGTTCGTCTCTCCTCAACACACTTGCCGAGCAGAAGATATTCCTCTCATCGGCATGCGGCGGAAAGGGCAGCTGCGGGCAGTGCAAATGCCAGGTGCTCGAAGGAGGCGGAACCATCCTCCCTACCGAAGTAGGCTTCTTCAACAGGAAACAGATCAACGATCACTGGAGACTCGGATGCCAGGTGAAAGTGAAGGAAGACATGAAGATCCAGATTGCGGAATCCGCTCTCAGCGTCAAGAAATGGGAATGCGAAGTCGTATCGAACCACAATGTCGCCACTTTCATAAAGGAATTCGTAGTCAAGCTCCCGGAAGGAGAGCATCTGCACTTCCGCTCGGGCGGCTACATACAGGTGGACGTGCCTGCTGTAACCGTTGACTACAAGAACATCGATGTGGACGAGCAATATCGTGAAGACTGGGAGAAAATGGGTGCATTCGACCTCAAGATGGTGAACAACACTCCGACAATCAGGGCTTACTCCATGGCCTGCTATCCTGCGGAAGGCGACATCATCAAGCTTAATGTCAGGATCGCGACACCTCCGGTAGACAGGGCTACACGCAAGTTCCTGCCTGTAAATCCAGGTGTATGCTCATCATACATATTCTCCCTCAAACCGGGAGACAAGGTGACTATCTCAGGTCCTTACGGAGAATTCTTCCTCCCGGACAACCTCCCTGCAGACCAGGAACTCATATTCATCGGTGGCGGTGCGGGCATGGCGCCTATGAGAAGCCATATCATGCACCTGTTCAAGACAGAGAAGACCACAAGGAAAGTCAGCTTCTTCTATGGAGCACGCAGCCTGAAAGAAGCATTCTACCTTGATGACTATCATGCCATTGAGAAAGAGTTCCCTAACTTCAGCTTCCATCTAGCCCTTGACAGGCCTGATCCGGCTGCTGACTCTGCCGGCGTCACCTACAAGGCAGGTTTCGTACACACCGTGCTTTATGAAACATATCTGAAAAATCATGAAGCACCGGAAGATGCACTCTACCTGATGTGCGGACCTCCTATGATGACCCAGTCAGTGCTCAATCTGCTTGACAGTCTCGGCGTACCGCCGGAGAACATTCTCTTCGATAACTTTGGAGGCTGATTCAGGTCCTTAATGATAAACGAAATGGGGCTGTATCAAAATGAATGTTTTGATGCAGCCCCTTTAAGGTGTAATTGTGCCTGCACAAATTGCCGAGGTGAGGATATGGAAAAACTTCAGTTTAACCTGGACCCTTCCAACACCTGTACCTCCAGGGGATTAACCTTGACAGGTTTTCCTCCTTCGCACCTCAGGAATATCCGTACCAGTCCGGTATTCCATTCGGTTTGTCGTCGGTTTCGCTTCCTCCAGTCGCGGTCCCTTCGGAAGCCGCTATTTCTCCACGACGTATCTCAGAAGAAGCTTTCTGATATGGTCAGAGAAGACCTTGGCCGTATCCGTAGTAGCCTCAAGCATTTCCGCAATATTCTTGTATTTCATCAGTTCTATCGCGTCAGTCTCATTCTTGAAAATATAGCCGACATACTCTTCATACGTCTCGTCGGCAGCATGCTCAAGCTCCGTGATCCTGTCGCACTGGATGGTCATGTCCGAGAACTTCTTCTTCATCTCATCCATGCCGGATACAATCAGAGTCAGCGCATCGGACTCGGCACAGATGTATTCGGCAAGCTCCACAAGCTGAGAATCAATCTTCTGAGGCATGTATCTCAGTATTGACTTGGCGGAATCATTTATATTATCGAGAATATCGTCTATGTTCATCGCGACGGTCTGCAGATCAGAACTATGCAGGATGGAAAAATACTTGTCATTAAGCTGCTCATAGAACTCCGTAAGCATGGCATCCCCCTGGATTTCACACATCTTGACTTCCTTCTCAAGGCGTTTCCGCTCTGAGATGTCATCTGACTTCATCATCTGCAACAAGCCTTTGGATGCCTGTCTTATATATGCCGCCTGCTGGGAAAAAATCGGCTGGAAGTGTGTCCTCGGGGAAAACACACGTCTGAATCGTCGTAATATGGTCATAGTCCTTAAAATCTGCTTCTACCAAATGTAGTCATTTTTTTAATAAAACACCCTTGGCGTCATGGAAAAGAGTATAAAAAAGATAAAAAAAAGAAAATACTGTAATAAAAAGAAAAAACCGGATTAGAATTTCTTTTTCTGTCATCCAAGTCCGGGACTTTATGATAGTTTTGCGCTCAGAAACGACACGACCATGGATACGGAGACCAAAACATATAAAGGCCGGACTTCACCAATTTCTACATTACGCCATTCGGCAAACGCCTTGCTTTTATTTCTTCCGGCCTTTATTTTTCTTTCCGGATGCTCGGCGGAGAGTCTTGGACCGGACACTTGCGGACAGGACAGTATCCGGAGCAAGGTGCTGGTCAGGCAGACATGCCTGACGAAAGCTGGCGGTATTCTTCACGGATGCACTGCAGACGTATTCATGTTCAATGATGACGTACTGCAGAGAATAGATGCTTACCAGAGGGTGAAGATAGGACGGGACAACTCCCTTGACGCTGCTTCGCGGGAAGGAAGGAAAATAGCGGTGATAATTTGCAATCCGCAGCAGGAGAATTATGACTGGAACAGCATCTCCTCCTTTGAAAGCATATCTGAAATATACTCTGACCTCAGGATGGAAGACCCGGAGCGGCCTCTCATGAGCGGGGTCATGCAGGTCAATACGGACAACGGGCCCGAATTCTCCATGGATGTATCCCCTCTCCTGTCGGAAATCCATGTCAGGTCCATACGGTGCGATTTCAGCGGAAGGCCATACGCCGGGAGCAGACTTGAAAATCCGCACATATATCTTGCAAACGTGAATTCAATGGCAGCGATTCTGGACTCGGACATATCCAGCCCGGCATCCCCGGTCAACACTGACGGCTATCCGCACGAATCCGACAGATGCATGAAACATCCCGAAATGGTTCACGTGGCACTGGACACAGGTATCGGAAGCGAGACCGTCTATCCTGCAGCAAGTCTCTTCTGCTATCCCAACAGCAGCGATGAAGACTCGGCAGGCACACCGTTCACCAGACTGGTCATATCAGGGGAGATAAACGGGAAGAAATACTATTATCCCATGAATATAAACAGAGGTGAATTCGGATATATTGAAGGATGTCCCGGCATAGGAAGGAACTGCAGATATGTATTCGACATCGTCCTGAAGAAGACCGGAGTGACAGATCCAACGGTACCGGTATCCGGCGAGACAGTAAGTATGTCAGGGCTCATAAGGCCGTGGGATATCCTGCCGGAAGACATGATCCGTTTCTGAAACCACCGATAATGTACAGTGATTATGACAAGGCATAAAGTAAAATACCGTTCCAGTCCGGCACTGCCGGTCATGCTGGCCTGTGCAATCCTCTGGCAGTCCTGTTCCGGTCTGGACTGTCTGCCGGAGCAATGCATGCCGGGCGGCAATGTCCTGGTCAAGGTGACTGTTTCGGGAGCAGAGAGCAGGGCCATGGATCCGGACGAAGCAAGGATAAGCGACATAAACATACTGGTCTTCAACGAATACGGGGTCCTTGAAGATCATACATACATGACATTCGGACAGTCTGCCGGCGAAAGCGGGATATCATGGAATGCAGACCTTGTCAGGAACGCGACATATTCGATATATGCATGCGCCAATTTCGGATATGCCTTTTCCGCGGCAGATACAGAGGAGCTGGAAAGCATGAAATACTATATGGCATATCCGGACGATTATTCGGCCGGCTTGCCGATGAGCGGGCAAAGCGGTAAAATAACCGTCACCGGAGATGAGGTCACAATCCCGCTCCAAAGGCTGATGGCCAAAATAAGCATTTCCATAGACAGGAGCATGCTGGACGATGACGTGGAATTCAATGTGCGCAGCATACAGGTCGAAGGGTGTCCGCGGTCTGTCACCCCTTTCAGCAGAAACCACATACGCGACCCCTTCGATTTTTTCCCTTCAGGGTTCTTGCGCAAGGACTATGAGACGGACATGCTGAATACGGTGTATCCGGACGGGAGAAGTGGAGAAACATGCCTCTACACACTAGAAAACATGCAGGGAGACCTGCTCCCGAGCAATGCGGACGAGACTCTGAAGGTACTTGATGAAGACAGTCCGGCAAGGGAACTGTGCACTTATATCGAGATCAAGGCCGAGTATATGTCCTTATCCGGATACTCGCTCCCCGGGAAATACCTTGTATACAGGTTCTATCCAGGTGAGAATCCCGGGAATTTCGATGTATGCCGCAATTCCGAGTACCGGATTGTCATCACGCCTTCCGGATCAGGGCTGGACGGTACCAGCTGGAGAATAGACAAGTCAGGCATCGGATATTACACAAGGGCCATCGAACTGTCCTACACTGACATCCGGCTGTCATACATAGGTGAGACCATGGAAATATGTCCATATCTGACACCGGAAGGCATGGGCGAAGAGTGGCTGGAATGGTACAGTGATGACGAATCCGTGGCTACAGTATCTGACGAAGGCATAGTAAGAGCGACGGGAGAAGGTGAATGCACAGTCACATGCTACGTCAATGACGGAAGCGGGTGTAAGGCAGAGTGCCTTGTGACAGTGGATTTCGCCCCGTATTACATGAAAGTTTTCCCCGGCAATTTCATAAGGTGCAGAAAGGGAGATATCCTGAATCTGAAGTGCGATTACTTTCCGACAGACGCACCTTTTGACATAGGGATAGAGGAGCTGGAATATGACAAAGGCCGGGGAATTTATGACTACGTCATAGGAGAAGACGGAAAGTCCGTGACCCTGGTCACAAAGTCACGCGGCAGTGGTCTCCTGTACATGGAAGCAGGATATCCGGTCAACCAGGCCGAAATGATAGTTGTAGTTGTAGACTGACGGAACGGGAAGAAGCGCTACAGGTCCATGGCTTCCATGATTCTGGACGTGGCGCCGGAATTCTTTCTGCAATATTCGGAGATTATCTTTCTTGCATTTGAAAGTTCCGCCTCATTCGCACGGTAACGGCTGTACCAGTTCTGTATGTCATTTTCATTTTCGACAGGTGTGGCCGCCCCGAGTTTCATAAGGTCCACGAACTGGATATTTTTGTGGTACTGCGGTCCCATGGCTACTGGAAGGCCATACACTGCGGCCTCCATCACACTGTGCGGCAGATTGGTAAAGCCACCGCCGACAAGGGCGCACCACCCGTAGCGGTACAGTCTGGAAAGAATACCTATCTTATTGACTACAAGCACCTGGGCCTTGGACAAGTTCTGCATCATCTCTGACCTTGCCTTGTCAGGTATTCCTGAGGACAAGGTGTATTCGACATCCGTATAGAGGACAGCTCCTCTTCTTGCAGATGCCAGGATATGCCTTATCGGAGCCTCATCAAGCTCATGAGGAATGAACAGGAACTTGTCCTGAGGATATTTCTGCACAAGGGATATGAACAGTTCGTCATCTTTGACTCCGGTACTGCCGGCGACTGCGACCTTGGCTCCGCCGGTCCATGTCTCCACAATCTTGTCATGCCATTCCTCCGCCGCGATCTTCATCACCCTGTCTATTCTGGCATCACCTGCCAATACGACATTCCTGCACCCGATTCCAAGCAGGGAATCACGGGTCTCGGCATTCTTGGCCATCACGCATCTGTATACGTTTTTCAACACCCTCCTGTATGCTCCTCCATACCATTTGACATACGGGGAATCCTTCGAAAGCAGGACAGACATTATGTATGTGTCGATGCCATGCAGGCGGAGCTGCTCAAGATAATTGAACCAATACTCCCCTATCGTGAAAACGGCCTTGGACGGACGTACGGCCGCAATGAACCTCCTGGCATTCCGGCGAGTGTCCATAGGGAGATAGAATACCCAGTCGACAGTCTTCCAGCCCTTCATGTGCTCGTAGCCGGAAGGCGAGAAGAATGTCAGAAGTATCTTTCTCTGCGGATACCGTTTCCTGGTCTCCTCTATCACCGGCCTGGCATCCTCGAATTCCCCCATTGATGCCACATGGAACCATATTATGCCGTCATGTCCCCTTACGGCATCCTCTATCCTCGGGAGCAGATTCTTCCTGCCCTTGACGAAAAGCCTGATCTTCCTGTTCCAGAGCGAAGCCACCCTGAGCCAGAGCGAGGCCATATAAATCAATAGCGTATACATATCCAAGATTATTTCAGGTATTGTGCAGTATAAGTATTTCCCTCAGCGACAAGATCTTCAGGAGTCCCTTCAAATACTATCCGCCCGCCGCGGTCGCCTGCATCGGGACCAAGATCTATCACCCAGTCAGCAGCCTTTATGACATCCGGATTATGCTCCACGACCACTATGGAATGTCCTTTGGCAATGAGTGCGTCAAAAGACCTGAGCAGCTTCTCTACATCATAGAAATGAAGACCTGTGGTAGGTTCATCGAAGATGAAGAGTATATGCTGGTCCCTTGACTTGGACAAGCTGTCATTCATGGACAGGAAGTAGGCGAGCTTGATACGCTGGCTTTCACCGCCGCTCAGTGTGCTGCTGCTCTGTCCTAGCTTGATATATGAAAGCCCTACATCCACAAGCGGCTGCAGACGTTCCGCTATCCGCTTCACCTGAGGCTCAGGCTGCGAAGAGAAAAATCCGACAGCTTCCTCGACACTCATATTCAGGATATCGTCAATATTCCTGTCCTTGTACCGGACCTCCAGGATATCAGGCTTGAAACGTTTGCCTCCGCATGCCTCGCATACCATGGTGACATCTGCCATAAACTGCATCTCTATCTTGACAAAGCCTTCGCCCTGGCATTCCGGACATCTTCCGCCGTCCATGTTGAACGAGAAATGAGAAGGCGTATATCCGTTGGCCTTGGCATAAGGCTGCTCCGCCAGGAGTTTCCTTATGTCATCATATACCTTCAGGTATGTCACGGCATTGGACCTGGAGCTCTTCCCTATCGGGTTCTGGTCTACATATTCCACCTGGCTGATCCTGTCAAGATTGCCCGAAAGACTTTTGTAGACGCCTGGTGCAGTGCCGGTATGGTTTATATGTCTGAAAAGCGCAGGATACAGTATGTCCCCTACCAGAGATGACTTTCCGCTTCCGCTGACTCCCGTCACCACCGTCAGGACGCCAAGAGGGAATTTCACGTCGATATTCTTCAGGTTGTGTTCCATAGCACCGTTGACAGTGATGGAATATACAGGACTGTGCTTCTCGCGTATGTAACGGGATTTTTTTCCTGACAGATACTGCAGTGTCAGTGACTTTCCGATTTCCTGAGGAGTGATGTCAGGGCCGAGCTTTCCGCTGAACACTATTTCACCTCCGTTGACACCGGCCTTCGGACCGATATCTATCAGCATGTCGGCCGCGCGCATTATCTCCTCGTCATGTTCGACCACCACGACTGTATTGCCTATATCGCGAAGCTTCTTCAGTACATCTATAAGCCTGCCCGTATCTCTCGGATGAAGTCCTATGCTCGGTTCGTCAAGGATATAGAGAGAGCCTACGAGGGAACTGCCAAGAGCCGTCACCAGGTTTATCCGCTGGCTCTCACCTCCAGAAAGCGTGTTTGAAGCCCGGTCCAAAGTAAGGTATGACAGCCCGACATCACGTATGTACTGAAGGCGGGACATGACCTCTTCAACAGCCTTGGATACAATGCTCCTTTCATATCCGGAAAGCTCGAGACCGGAGAAAAATCCATACAGTTCATCCACATTCATGCAGAGAAGTTCATGGATATTCTTGCCACCGACCTTCACATACAAGGCATCCTTTCTGAGACGGCTTCCCCCGCATGTCCTGCAGACTGTCCTCCCGGAATACCTGCTGAGCATATATTTGTACTGTATCTTGTACTTGTTGGAGTCCACCCACTTGAAAAACTCGTTCAGTCCTATTATTGATTCGTCCTCCGTAGCTGCAGGGTGCCCGTTCCAGACAAGCTCCTTCTCTTTTGCAGACAAGTCACAATATGGTTCGAAAACCGAAAGTCCGTACTTGTAGGCATTCTTGACCATCAGGTCCTTGAACCAGCTCATCTTCTCCCCTCTCCAGCATGCGATAGCACCGTCATATATGCTCTTGCTCTTGTCCGGCACGACAAGATCCTCGCTTATGCCGATAATCTGGCCGAGGCCGCCGCAGTCCGGGCATGCTCCAAGAGGACTGTTGAAACTGAACATGTACTCGTCCGGCTGCTGGAATGTCATTCCGTCCGCCTCGAAACGGTTGACAAACTGACGCAGGTCCTCGCTGCCGGCTTTCACATACATTATACCGCCGCCCTTGTCGAAAGCCGTCTTCACTGAAGAGCGCAGCCTAGTGTCAAGGTCCTCCTTCTCTGTCTCAGTCAGCGGCGTGCCGTCAGCTGCAGGAAGCCTGAGCCTGTCCACCAGCAGATAGAGTTCCGACGGATAATCCCCGCTCTCCGCCCTCTGCATCATTTCCTCTATACGCATGACATTGCCTGACGAATAGAATCTGGAATACCCCTCTTCCTTAAGCGAGAGCATAAGCTCCACCTTATCCTCCCGGCTGTCCCACTGCAGATCGGCAAGTATATATATGGTATCGGCTCCGGATTCGGAAATATATCCTAGGACATCGTTTTCCGTATGGCACTTGACCTCCACGCCCGATACAGGAGAATATGTCCTGCCTATCCTTGCAAATATTATCCTCAGATAATCATAGATTTCCGTACTTGTGGCCACAGTCGAGCGCGGATTCCTTGTATTCACTTTCTGCTCGATGGCGATGGCGGGAGGAATTCCTTCAATCAACTCCACATCCGGCTTCACCATCCTGCCAAGAAACTGCCTCGCATACGATGAAAGGCTCTCCGCGAAACGCCTCTGCCCTTCGGCAAACAATGTATCAAAAGCAAGGGAGGATTTTCCGGATCCGGAAATACCGGTAATGACGACGAACTTTCCCCGAGGTATCTCAACTGTGATATTCTTGAGGTTGTTGACCTTCGCACCCTTTATCAGTATGTTTCCTTCTTCACTCATGTTCACTCGTAAAATCGACTTCAAATATAACGTTTTTCAGACATTTTGGCACAAGACGGCAGACATTTTGGCAAATATGGATGACACATTTTCCATTTGGACGGATTCTCGGGCCGATAAAAGGAACGGCACGCCAGTTGATATTCTCTATGGCGTACTTGAAAAAGTACAACGGACTAACGTCCAAGGATTTATATTTAGAACAATTTAAAATTATAGGAGATATTTACTATGGTACCTGTTAGAAGAACTCAGAATTGGTTGCCTGACATTTTCAATGATTTCTTTGACAATGACTGGATGGCAAGGACAAATGCCACAGCACCTGCAATCAACGTATTAGAAAACGAGCACAACTATGAGATCGAGGTTGCCGCACCGGGACTGAAGAAGGAAGACTTCAAGGTTCACATAGACGAAAACGGCAATCTGGCCATAGAGATGGAAAAGAAGTCTGACGAAAAGGAAGAGAACAGGAAGAACGGACACTACCTCCGTCGCGAATTCTCTTACACCAAATTCCAGCAGACAATGATCCTGCCTGACGATGTGGAAAAGGACAAGATCACTGCAAAGGTAGAAAACGGTGTCCTCAACATCGTAATCCCTAAAGTGGAGAAAAACAAAATAGAAGACAGCAAGCGCGTTATCAATATCGAATAATTTCGTTGCGGAATAACGCCAGCCGGGCCGGAGCAATCCTGCCCGGCTTTTTTTTCGTGCGACAAGACGAATCTGCAGATTTTTGGAATTATTTTCAAAAAAAATTTGGAGCATCAGAAAATTTGCGTATCTTTGCATCCGCGTTCGAGAAAAACACCTCTCAGCGCAAAAGTTCTGATTTATATTGGTGCGGTAGTTCAGCTGGTTAGAATACCGGCCTGTCACGCCGGGGGTCGCGGGTTCGAGTCCCGTCCGCACCGCTGATAGTCAACTGATTGCAAATCATCATATTACAATCAGAAATATATTGGCAAACTTTCCAAAAAGTGCAATATTTCGTTCAAAAAAAGCGACATATTGCACTTTTTTGCATAAAAAAGCCTCCGATTGCAATGTGTCGCTTGCACAAAAACCTGCACACATGGCGACAACTAAGTTTTACCTCGATACACGCAGACACATTCAGGGAAAGCCCTGCCAGATACGTCTGAGCATATGTTTGCACGGGAAAACATCGTTTTTCACTACCGGCATATCCGTAATGCCGGATCAATGGGACAAAATAACCTGCACAATCGTCCGACATCCGCAGAAGCTATATCTGAATGCAAAGCTGGCAAAGCTGAAATCGGATTGGGATATCGCTATTATGCAACTCGCGGAAATCGGGGATGCAAAAAAGGCAAAATCGCCATCCGAACTGAAGGAAATGATACTGTTACACCTCGACCCTGAGTCCGTCCCGCAAAAAAAGAACTCATTCCAGTCAAGATTTCTTGAATTTGCACAAAGCAGAAACGCACCGAGGACGCGGGAACGCTATATAGACACGCTGAAGAAAATCCAGGCTTTCGACAACGCGGAGCTTACGTTTGAAGAAGTGGACAAAAAATGGCTTATGCGTTTCGAGAAATTTCTGGAACAGACGAGCCCTTCAGCTAATGCCAGGGCGATACACCTTCGTAACATACGCGCTGTATTTAACGACGCGCTTGATGACGATATAACGATGTGCTACCCGTTTCGGAAATTCAAAATAAAGACGCAGCCCACGCGCAAAAGGTCTCTGACAGCAGAACAGCTCCGCACTTTTGCTTCATATGATTGCGAAGACTACCAGACCGTCTATCGGGATATGTTCATGCTGATGTTCTATCTGTGCGGGATCAATGCCGTAGACCTTCTTAATGCCCGTCCTGATGCATTATGCAACGGACGCCTTGAATATGTCAGGGCAAAAACGCGCAAGGCCTACTCTGTCAAGATAGAGCCGGAAGCAATGGAGATTATCGACAGGTATAGAGGAACGGATTACCTGCTCAATATCATGGATAACAGAGCCAATTATGTGGATTTCCTGCACAGGATGGACAAGGCACTGAAACAGATTGGACCTGTAGAAAGACACGGGCTCGGAGGAAAGAAGACGCGGCATCCGCTGTTCCCTGACCTGTCACAGTATTGGTGTCGGCACACATGGGCGACAATCGCCGCGGAACTCGACATCCCCAAGGAGACCATAGCGGCAGGACTGGGGCACGAATTGGGCAACTCTACCACGGCAATTTATATAAACTTCAACATGAAAAAAGTAGATGTTGCAAATAGAGAAATAATAGACTGGGTCGTTTATGGTAAAAAACGCCAAAAATAACCTTTGTGAATAGTCCTTTTCCCGTTGCAGCACTTTGATATAGCGGCTCGTTCAAAACCATCTTTTACTGCTTCTGCGATGGAATGATAAACTTTTTGGTCCTTATCATTCCATCGTAGTACAGCCTTTTCTTTACATATCTTTTCAATTTCTAATTGAATATTAATTTTGGCTTTGCTGTCGTTATGTTTATATCTCCAGTCAAAACCTCTATAAATAGGAATTTCTCCTTTGCAACATCTAATAATTGAAGCAGGACTAAAATTATCTCTTCCTGCCGATGCTATACTATCATACTCTACAATTTCTCCTGATTTTGAAATTCTTAAAATAGGTCTTGAATTATGATGCAATGAGCCGTATTTACCGCATTGAGGGCAATTACCATTAGCCTGCCAATCAGAAATGTGTTTACGCGTAATTGGGTTGTTGCAATTCCCCTTTTGTGTAGTCCATTGAAGGTTTTCGCAAGAATTATTCAATTTGTTGCAATCTTTATGGTCAATAATGTCCCCTTTCGTAAGATTGGGAACAAATGCAACGCCCACCAATCTGTGTACTAAAAACATTTTTGGCTTCCCGGATGTATTATAAAGGGTTACTGTAGCATAACCATTTCTTTGGATTTGTTGTCGTAAGAGCCTTTCTTTGCTAAAATAGAATCCGGTTCCTTTTGATTTGACTTTTCTGGAAAGGCTTTTTATTCGTCCTAAATTGCTGACCAAATAAATACCCTCATAGCCCGGAATATTTTTCCATTCCTCTTTCATCTTATGTTATATTTACACAAATATAACAATATTTTGTCATTGACAATATAATTACATCAG
>CALVDP010000041.1 GCA_944326315.1 uncultured Bacteroidales bacterium | reverse complement strand
TCATTGTAATCACTCTTCTAAATCGTGGACGAAAAAAGTTAAAATAAATTTGGTCTTAACTTAGAATTCACCCTCTTACGCCGGACTTCGTCCTCTATAGAGGTAATTCTATGAAATTCATTCCATTCATTTCATCGAATTCACGTTAAATAATATGGCCGCCAGATGGATAGGTGGGCGGTCAGTACATATTACTTAACATAATATAAATTGTATGACAAATGGAGATTATGGAAACTCATAAGGACTGTCTGATATTTTATTTCATGGAATCCGAAAATGTTAATATCTTTGGAAGATTTTATGAAAAAGACGGCAGTCACAATATTTCTGGCCATCCTTATGGCCTTGTCATTCTCGGCACTGGAGCTGACACTTCCTGTGCTGCAGTCTGATGATACTGCTTCTGCCGCCGCTTCCGACGCGTCTGACGCTGATGCCGGTATCATCGAAGACATGGCCGGTTTTCACGGCTTCACCGCATACAATGTCCTGAACGGCACTTCAGAAAAGATACAGGCCACAGACCGCCAGGTATTCGTGTTCCGGAATTCTTCCGGCGGACCTTCAGGATACAATCCGGCATCATCCAAGAGATTGTCACAGAATGGCATAAGGTGTTTCTACGAAAACATTCCGATACATCATATGCCAGGCAGATACACTCTGTCCGGACATAATTCCGACATACTCTACAGAGGCATGTCATCCAATTCGGAGCGAATACATTTCCTGAGGGTATTGATTGTTTAGCAGACACTCCCCTACCGGATTTTGATATATAATCATCTGGTAATCAATTGATTTTAGTCCGACATGCAATATGCCGGACACATATTTCTGCAAAAAAGTCAAACAATCAAATACTGCAACAAAATGGAAAAAGAATTCAGCAGAGTACGTTCTGCATTCGATATAATATTATCATCTGTACTGCTTGTACTTGGAGTAATCCTGGTAGCCCTCCCTACATCCGCATCTGTCAACATCGTAGGTTTCTTCCTTATATTCACCGGACTCATTCTCTTCCTTGTCCTCAAGACAACATACAAGCTTGCCGGTACCAAAGAGACATACAAGAAGAAAGAGGCATTCTTCGCACAGAGCAAGAGGGACAGTCTCTCGGCGGCGATAGCATCAGATCCGGGAAAGGTCGACTTGTCTGAAGAAAACAAGGGAAACGGACTGAGGCTTGATGTATTTTACAGCGCGAAGTCCGGCAAGGCTTATGTACGTCTTTATGAATACATTCCTTACCGCTATGAGCCATGCTCTCCATATTATGAATATGGGATAGACAAGGTGGGCAGCCTGCTGAAGTGATCCTCAGGGACAGATTTCAAGCATATTCATAAAAGTAAGAGGGTGGCGCAATCGATTGCGTCACCCTCTTTAACGTCAGTTCGACGAATTATTCTGTTCAATATCAGAGATTCCGTCGAACTGACGTTACGATTTCTTCGAAATCCCTTTCCTTTTTCGTGTCACCCCTCTTAAATTCTCCCCTGCGTAGGGGAGAACTTACGCCGGACTTCGTCCTCTATAGAGGTAATTCTATGAAATTCATTCCATTCATTTCATCGAATTCACGTTCTTTAAGTAAAACTGACTGTCACATTATTTCGCCCGTCTGGCCTCACGTTTGGCTTTCTTGGCCAGTCCCTGGTCATCATACGGGTTGCCAAGTGCAATATGGCATCCGAACCTCATGTTGAAATTGACTTCATTCAACGGAGCGTACAGAGGGATGTTGAACCCGGATTCCTGGAGTGCAGGAAGAGTGAACCTGGCAAGTTCCATGAACGTGTAGTCGCTTCCGATGAAGAAGCCTACGCCGCTTCTCGGTATTAATTCAATCAGCCATCCAATGGATTTTGCAGTGTTGAGCATAGAATAGTTGACCCCGATATTCATCCACTTGCCAGGCCTTGCATTGAGGGCAAGTGTAAGTTCGTTTCTTGTGCTGGTGTAGCCGAACTTGGCGCTGTAAAGCAATCCGAGGCTCATCCTGTTCCAGAGGAACGGCATCTCCACACCCGCATACAGCTGTGGACGTATCCTTGAAGTCACACGCCCGGCCTCTGTCTCCTGCAGGTCGAGGAATTCCATGAACTGGTCCTTGATCTCATTGAATGTCTCGTTGAAATCCATGTCCTGTCCGAGCTGTATGTCGTTTATGCCTGTGAAATTGACATCGCCGGAAGTAGTGAATTGCTGGACGGCAGATGAGTTGTAGTTGATGAAACCGAGGTCTGTGACAGCTGCGGAAAACCTGATGCTGTCGAAGAATTTGTTTATATACAGACGGTATTCGGCTCCGAGGTCAAATGCAGCTCCCATGCCTGCGAGTCCGAGCTGGCTTGAATCGAAATTGAAGTCAAACTTGTCGCCGTTCTTGCTCACATCAAGCCCCTTGGCCATAAGATAGGCCGAAGCGTCCGCCTGGACTCTCCAGGCATCGGATCCCATGGTCAGGTCAAGATTGTTCACGCGGAAGTCCGCCCTGCCGGCTGCAGCCAGGAACTTCACCCTTGCGCCCACGCTCAGCCCCTTCACCAGATCGGAAAGATTGTGAGAGTATCCGAGGGAAAGCTCTGCGTATGCATTGGCGATTATGCTCATGTCACGCATACTGTATGTCTGCGGGTCGGTCGTGGCCCCGTTTTTCATGAATGAGAAAAGCTCTCTCGGAAGATTTACTTCCCCGTCTACCTTGACACCGAGACCGATGCTCCAGAAACTGTTCTTCCCTGTGAAAAACCCTACGTTAAGGATGTCAGTATCTACATCGATGTCAAAATATGGATTTGCAGGAAGGTTGTTCAGGAAAGTCTCGGATGACACGTCCGGATGAAGAAATGTCTGCAGCGTACCGTTTCCTGACGGATACAGGAAATCGGACATTCCCATATTGCTTGTGATACTTATGCCGAGATTGTCCAGCCCTGCAAAGCCCAGATATGCGGAACGCGGCACGAAAGCAGGATTGAGCTTGTTCCTGAGCACTGAGTACTCGGAAAAATAGCTTCCTTTCAATGCCTGCCCGCTTACGGCAAGCGGGAGCAGGCATACTATGATTGTCAGATATATTCTTTTCATGATCAAAATCTTCAGTTTTCAGAGTTTCCGGTATTGTCATCAGTGTTTTCCGGTGTGCCGAGCGAACTCAGGTCAATGGTGATGCCTCCAGGAACCTTCACCTTAAGGACAGCCTGGATATAAGAGTCCTCGGTCACAGGCTCTCCGGACATGTTGCCGGATGTCACCTTGAAGTTCATCCTGAGCCTGGTGAGATCTGTGCCGTCAGCGCCTTCGGCAAGCTTGAGCGTCAGATCGATAGGAGACTGCACAGGATTGTCTGTACTACCCTCCCCGATGGTCATGACAGATGGCTCCGTCGGTATGACTTCACCATTTGAATCCAGAAGATCGATGCTCAGTTCCAGACGGAGAGGCAGCGATGATTCCACATATCCGCCAAGCGAGAGAGAATTCATGTTAAGGAGTTCTCCGAGAATAGGAGGAAGCTCGTTGTCCGATCCGGTAGTCTCGCCCGTATTGTCGCTCTCGCCAGGTATCGTGTAGTCCATGCTGATATCCAGGTCTTCTCCGAATACGAACGGAACCACGACATCATATCCGAGTGTAAGCTCATATTCCGCAGAGGTCTCTATGGTAGAGAGCTGCTCGGCATCGGTGTGCGCATTTATGTTGAGACTTATGCTGTCAGGGATGCGCTTCAGCAGAGATGCTATGTTAGCCTCAAGGAACTCATATCCGCTCGGCATTCCGTCCTGCGTGGCGGCTATCCAGTATGTCTTGGTCATGCCTGTGCTCTCGGCTGCAGGTATTGATATGGATATTGTCTGGGCAGCCTCTTCGTCAGGTGCATCACCGAATACAGGCACTATTTCAATCTCTCCTTCCACAGGTATTCCGACATTGGAGGTGACAGTCATCTCTATGTAAGGATTTTCGAAATCCAGGGTGAAGTCCTCCCCTTTCATGAAATCAGGAAGATCAGCAAGTGAAATGCTCTGGCTGAGGTCGCCGTCGGCACCGAGGTCATAGTCCACATACCCTGTGATTTTCTCGATATTCACCTCCGGGATACCGCCAGTGACATTGATAGTGATCACCCTGTCCCTCAGGTCATCAGTGTTTATCGCAGGATTTTCGGCAGAGATCGTACCCTCTATGCTGATATTCCTTACTATCGGCTCATCCGATGAGAAATCCACGTCCTTGAGATCAAGCCCTGTGATGGCTACAGGCTCCATTTCGAAGCTGTCATCAACTATGCTACCTGAGACATGAAGGACGTTGTTCTCGTCCACCCTGTCGTCATCGGTGATGATCTCGGAAGGCAGAGCCACCTGCAGGTCGAGATACAGGTCAGTACCCATATCAGGTACATTTTCAGTCTGGAGACTCATTGTCAGCTCCGTGCCTGTCAGTACGACTTCCTCGACTGTAAGGCTCTGAAGCTCTGCAGGCAGATTAGCCGGATCAAGAAGCGTGATCTCCTGAGAGTTCGACACTGTCCTTGAGAATCTTTCGAAAGACACTTCAGAAGCTGTGATCTGAGGGATTGTGCCTGTGATGCTGATACCGTGCTCCACAAGGCTTTCGATATCCACGCTGCTTACTGTACCGTCGCTGCTGACAGTCTCCACAGAAGCTGCGCCGGAGAATACCAGCTTGCCGTTTGCCACATACTTGCCTTCAGTCTCGCTGCCAGGAGTATTGTCCAGTACAGGGGTCACCACAATCTTCTCAATTTCGAGCTTTATGTTTTCCGGTATTTCCTTATTGTCGAAATTGATTGAATTGTCGCTTTCCTGCCAATTGTATTCTGTCGGTACATTCTTGAATACCAGCATTTCAGGGAATGATATCTTCAGGTTGTCCGCCCTGACTTCGATGTCCTGCATCTCAGGGATAGAGACATTCACTGTAAGGACAGGAGTTCCGTCAGGCGTGATTTCAAGCGTACCGATCTCGCCTACTCCGTCCGGCATCTCTATAGGGAAGTTTTCCTCCTCGCTTATTTCGTGTGACACTGTATTCAGGGTCAGCGCGAAATCCTCTACTTCAAATGTAGTCCCGACCACGATATCGATTGCAGGGTCATCTGCCTCAGTTGCAGGCAGCCCGGACATGGAAACAGTACCGCCTGCTGTCATGGATGCTGATACGGTAATGTTGCCGTCGATGGTGATTATCCCGTCCTCAGCAGGATCTGGACGGAATGCTGTGACAGTGATATGCTGTGTCGTCGGCTGCGTAAGGTCGACATTTTCTATCACATAGCGGTTCTGATCGTCAAGGCCTTCCGCCACGATTTCCGACGGGAACTGTATCACAAGGTCTGTAATGGCTGTATTGAAATCCGGTCCGAGTCCTGAGAAATTCGTCGGGTTTATCTCGATATCTATTCCTGAATTCTGCGAAAGACGCACCTCCGATACACCGGATACCTGCTCCGGCAGTTCTACAGGGTCGATGGCGATGACGAACGGCTCCGGCTGTATGTTGTCTTCAATCGTCTCGACGTCCATCGTCATGTCCTCAATCACAATGTCCCTGAAGGAGATGGACACGAGCACGCCGAGTCCGCCGTCATTTGAAGAGGCACGTATCATATCCGGTGTGGATGATATGCCGGAAAGGGTTATGCCGCCGGCAGCTGTGATATCGGCTGTCTTGTTCAGAATATTCCCGTTCCAGTCATCGGATTCTATTGCCAGCGAAGCCACCCGGTATTCATGTGTAACGGAATAGCTGTTGTCTGCGGAAAGGATGAAGTCATCGCTCAGGTCAAGCGGCCCGGAAACACCCTCCAGTGTCATCAGACCGGTATGGTCGAGAGTAATGGCAGGCGTGACGGTACCGGATGACAGGAACGAGTTCTGAAGGCTCATGCTTATGACCATAGCCGCATTCGGAGACAGTTCTATGTCTCTGATATTTGATATGCCGTCTGGAAGTTCGATATTCACTGTCAGCCGGGTGCTCTGTCCAGTCAGGGTGATACCGGGGATCATGGCGTCAGGTATCTGAATCGCCTGGTCTCCCGGCAGACCGGCCAGCAGATCAGAAAATTCGTCGGCAGGATCAAGCAGCCCGTCGAAGGCAATGTCATTGGTCCCGAAACCTTCAGTCATGTCCATCTGGTCAGAAGATGGAGTGTATTCCCAGATGCCTGTAGCGACGCTCTCTTCAAACCGTTCTGAAGGTATCACGATGTCAGGGACATCTACCCCGTCGAAGGTAATGTTGTTCTCAATGCTCTGGGCATCGATAGTGAGATCCGACAGGTCGATATCTCCGAGATTTTCATCGAAAGACTCGTCAATGGTCACAGGATCTATCTTGAGCTCTGACGTCAGGTCGGGAATGTCATCCGACAGATCCATTGAATCAGACATCTTGAAGCCATATACACCACCTTCAAGCGATGTTATGTACTGGAAGTCATCCTCCGACAGGAGAGTTTTCAGTTTCAGTTGTTCCGTACTCCCCAACGGGAACACCAGTGCGTCGCCGCCGACCGACACCGTGGTGTCGATTTTCGTGATGTCATATTCTTCGTTGACACACGATGACGGCAAGGCAAGAAAAACAGAAGCAGCCGTTATCACGGTCGCTGTCCTGAGTAAACGATGCTTTACCATATTAAAAAATTGTTAAGTTTCAATATCTGAATATGTTATGCAGTGCAACCAAATTATAGAACACACTATTTAATATCTCGCAAATGTAAAAAGAAAATGGCAGATTTTTGCATCTTTTTTTATTTTTTTGGTAATTTGACATATTTTTGCGTAAAACAACAGGTAAAATGCGTAGGAAAAAACAGGATATATTACTGGAAAATATTGAAATTGAAGCCGTTGCCGCCGAAGGCAAGGCTTTGGCGAAGGTGGAAGGGGCTGTCCTATTCGTGCCTTTTGCCGTACCGGGGGATATTGTCGATGTGAAGGTGACCAAGAAGAAGAAGAACTATATGGAAGGCTTCATCACACGCATAGTGAAGCCGTCGGAGCATCGTCTCGAACCTTTCTGCAGCCATTTCGGGGTATGCGGGGGGTGCAAGTGGCAGGTCCTTCCCTATGAGATGCAGCTACAGGCCAAGCAGCAGCAGGTATATGACCAGCTTGTGCGTATAGGCCATCTCGACTTGCCGGAAATACAACCCATCGTCCCTTCGGAGAAGACAGAATATTACAGGAACAAGCTTGAATTCACCTTCTCCAGCCGGAGATGGATAGAAGACGGCGAGGATCCGGACAGCATGACGCCTCAGGAGCGCTGCGGACTCGGCTTTCATGTGGGCAGGTTCTTCGACAAGGTCCTCGACATAAAGCATTGCCGGCTTCAGGAGGAGCCCTCCAACGCCATTCGCCTGTTCGTCAGGCAATATGCTGTAGAACATGGGCTTGAGTTCTTCGACATACGTGCCCACAGCGGCTTCCTGAGGAACATGATCATCCGCAACAACATGAAGGGGGACGTGATGCTGACCGTCTGCTTCTATCACGAGGACAAGGAAGCCCGCACTGCCCTTCTGGACGCCGTCTCCGACGCATTCCCGCAGATCAGGTCGCTGTGGTATGTGATTAACGGCAAGGCCAATGATTCCATATCGGACCAGGAATGTATTCTGTACAAAGGCGACGATGCGATATATGAGGAAATGGAAGGCCTTAAATTCAAGATAGGCCCCAAGTCGTTCTATCAGACGAACTCTCTCCAGGCGTACAGGCTCTACAGTGTCGCAAGGGAATTCGCTGCCCTGAAGGGCGGAGAGACAGTCTATGACCTTTATACCGGCACCGGCACCATTGCCCAGTTCATCTCAAGGCAGGCCGGAAAGGTGATAGGGATAGAATATGTACCTGAAGCCATCGTGGACGCAAGGTACAATGCTGCCGCCAACGGCATAACGAATTGCGAATTCTTCGCCGGAGACATGAAAGACGTCCTGACAGGCGCTTTCATATCCGCCCACGGCAAGCCGGATGTGATCATACTGGATCCTCCGCGTGCAGGCATTCATCCGGATGTCGCCAAGGTGATACTGGAGGCGTCACCCGAGCGTATCGTCTATGTGAGCTGCAATCCGGCCTCACAGGCACGTGACCTGGCCGAACTGTGCCGCAAGTACAGGATCACAGCAGTACGTCCGGTGGACATGTTCCCTCAGACCCATCATGTCGAGAATGTCTGTGCCCTGGAACTCCGCCATGACGGCGGTGACATGCAGGCACAGGATACTGCGGTGTCCCTGCAATAAGCGTCTCGGGGCTGGCCGGGAAAATGGATTTGTTCCGCTTCCGGTTTTTTTCTATATTTGCAGTTTCTGCATCCAAGAAAGAATATGGGCAAGCTATATGATGAACTTTTGAAGGACTACAGGGTCAAGGAAGGTCTGAAGACCTGCATAAACTGCGGGACTTGTACGGCTATCTGCCCTGCGGCCGAATTCTACAGATATGATCCGAGGAAGGTGATGGACATAGTCCAGAGCCGTGACGAGGAAGAGATCGAGAAGCTGCTCAAGAGCGACTTCATCTGGTATTGCGGCGAGTGCATGTCATGCGTTACCCGCTGTCCGCGCAAGAATGGTCCAGGACTGGTAATCATGGCATTGCGGAACCTCTCTGCCAGGCTGGGATATTTCGTATGCTCCGAAAAGGGGCGCCAGCTCTATCCCCTGACACGCATTCTTACGGGAAACATCCTTAACTACGGCTATTGCGTCTATCCGGACACATTCAAGTGGGAAGACCACAAGGAATCAGGACCTGTATGGAAATGGCATACGGAACATATCCGCGACACCATGGCTCGCGTAGGCGCCAATTTCAAGGGTGAAGGCCCGGGAGTGTTGCGCAAGATCCCGCAGGAATCCCTCGATGAACTGAAAAGGATATTCGATGTCACCGGAGGCACGGAAAGGATCGAGACTGTGGAGAAATTCTCCAGGGCGAAGGCCGAGGAGATGGGCATGGACATGGACGAATATTTCAGGGAGACATTCGAGCATACGTCGGGGAGCCATCTGAACAATGATGACTGACGTATGCCGTAATACTTATTTCAAAACACAAGGATCTGTCAGGAAATGATATATCAGGGAAAACAGAAAATATGGGCCGATTATCAGAAGGAAATACCTGATAATCACTGGTTCTATGTGCGCAGCTGCATTCGGCAGAACTTCTTCCCGGGATCGGAGAAAATGTTTCTGGAGATATGCAGGAATGTACTGAAAAAGGATTTCTTCGAAACGGAATACCATACCACGTGCGGAGGAATTGCATATCACTGCGACACCATACCGCAGGAGACTGTCATGACGATAGTTGCCAGGCAGTTCGCCCTCATGACCGAGGCCGGATACGAGAACTATGTCGCATCCTGCATCACGTCTTTCGGCAACTATGCCGAGATCATCGAGACATGGAGGGAATTCCCGGAAGTCGAGACCAGGATAAGGGAGCTGCTATGGAAAGCATGCAGGAGAGAGTTCAAGATCCCGAAGAACCTCGCCCATGCGAGCGACCTTATATACAAATACCGGAACGAGATAGCGGCACGGGCCAAATACCGTCTTGTGAACCGCTATACCGGGGAGCCGCTGAAGGTCGTGGAACATATCGGATGCCATTACGCGAAGATGTTCCCGTCCAAGGGAGTCGGCGGAGCGGAATACCCGTACGTGCTCTGCGGCATGATAGAATCATGGGGCGGCAATGTGATAGACTATCCGGAGCGCCGGCATTGTTGCGGCTACGGCTTCCGCCAGTACCATGTGAAAGCCAACAGGGGGTATTCATTGTCCAATACCTACAAGAAATTCGAGTCCATGGAGCCTTATCATCCGGATTTCATCCTTACCAATTGTCCCGGATGCCCTTATTTCATGGACAGGTGGCAGTATGTCATAGCTGAGACGGAGGGGAAGACCTATGGCGGGAACGGATACGGAATTCCTGTCCTGACCTATGAGGAGCTGGCTTCCCTTGTGCTGGGATATGACCCGTGGGATATAGGTATGCAGCTGCATCAGGTGGCTGTGGAGCCGCTTCTCGACAAGATAGGTATCGCATACGATCCCAAGGAGAAATACAAGGGACTCAACGAGAAAGACCTCATGCGGCCGGAGCTGCCGGGAGTCCTGAGATGCTGCTGAGCCCCGTTGTCCGGGAGGGAGCGGCGGAAGCGTGACTGAAACCTTAAAAGAAATGAAAGAGAATATTGTAATAATCGGCGGCGGGATTGCAGGACTTGAAGCAGCCGCACAGCTTCTCAGTCTCGGCTACAAGCCGATAATAATAGAGAAAAGCGACCATCTCGGAGGCCATGTCGCAGAATGGAACTGCCTGTTCCCCGACATGACGCCGGCCAGAGATATAGTCAGTTCGCTGGCTGCCAGGTCAGCCGACGCCAATATTTTCCTCAATACAGAAATATCTTTTGTCAACAAACTGAAGGACAGCTACAACATAATGCTGTCGAACGGTATCTCCATAATCACGAAGATAATCCTGGTCACTACGGGCTTCTCTGTGTTCGATGCGGCCAAGAAGGAGGAATACGGCTACGGGGTGTATGACCAGGTGATCACCAACAGAGACCTGGAGCACTGGTTCAATACCGGTGAAGACAAGAGGGTGAACGACTGCGGGATGAATGCCGTGGGCTTTGTGCACTGTGTAGGTTCCCGTGACGAGAAGGCCAGGAATCCTCAGTGCTCGAAAGTATGCTGCATCACTGCCGTCAAGCAGGCGATAGAGCTGAAGCAGAAGTTCCCGGATGCCATGGTGTACTGCTTCTACATGGACCTGAGGATGTTCGGCAAGAAATACGAGGACTTCTACATTTCGGCCCAGCGGGACTACGGTGTCCGCTTCATCAGGGGGCGTGTATCCGAGGTAAGCGAGAACATAGACGGACGTGTCATAGTCAAGGCTGAGGACACCCTGTCAGGCAAGCCTGTCAAGGTGACTCTGGACCTGCTCGTGCTGATGGCCGGCATGGTCTGCAGCCCGGACAGTACCAGAGTGGCGAACATGGCCAGGCTTCCGGTGGATTCCGACGGATTCCTCAAGTCCGAGGACAATGTCGCCGATATCATTTCATCTCCCAAGGAGGGGGTGTTCTATGCAGGGGCATGCACCGGTCCCAAGACCGTGCCTGAGACGCTTGCGGAAGCGAGGGCCGCTGCACTGAAAGTGCATCTTTACATAAAAGGGCTGGAGTGATGGATTTCGGATTCAAACTTTCGCCGAGTTCGGCCATCAACCTTGACAAGGTGGATCTTTCAAGGTTCGAGAAGCTGCACGGTATAGAGCCAGACATCATCAAATGCATGGCCTGCGGTTCATGCACGTCGTCTTGTCCGGCGAACAGGTTTTCAGGGATGAGCCTCAGGAAGGTCATCCTTGACCTGCAGAGGGGCAGGGAGAAGGAGGCGCTCGGGATGCTGAGGAACTGCATGCTGTGCGGCAAGTGCACCATGGTGTGCCCTCGCGGAATCAATACAAGGCATCTGATACTTTCCATCTGCAGGATATACGGGGAGGACGGAAAATGAGAGAAAGGTTTCTGACTGGATACAACGACTTCGTGCTCCCGTTCGTGTGCGGGATGATTTTTGTCCTTGCCTATTGCATCATAGGTATGACAAGGATAATATTGCAGCTGCCTGCCCAGGACAGGAAGCGTTTCTTCATATCCCTGGTCACTCCGAAGACATTTTTCAAGAATGTCAAGGACATATTCCTCAAATGTCTCATACATGTCGACCTGTGGAAGAGAAACAAGCTTCTCGGGTACATGCATTCCAGCATTGCCTTCGGGTGGTTCATGCTGATACTTGTGGGGCATATCGAAGTCTTTCTTTATACGTCCAATCTCGGCGCCAAGGCCCTGTACTACCCTATTTTCTTCAGGTACTTCGTCGCCGAGACGGAGAGCACGATGAAGGGCTCGCTGATATTCTTCCTGATGGACTTTTTCCTGCTGGTAGTGCTCAGCGGCATAGCCCTGGCCATCATCAAAAGGGTCAGGTCGCGCCTGTTCGGCATGAGAAGGACGACGAATCCGAGTTTCCTGGATCTTGTCGGGCTTTATTCTCTATGGGCGATTTTCCCGCTCAGGCTCCTCGCCGAATCTTTCACGGCAGACATAAGCGGAGGTTCCTTCCTCACGAAATCCCTCAATTATGTGTTCACCGAATTCCTGAGCAACCACGCGAACATGCTGCCGGCCTGGTGGGCATATTCCTGCGCTTTGGGGATTTTCTTCTTCGTCCTTCCGTTCTCAAGATACATGCACATCCCTACCGAGATTCTGCTGATTCCGCTGAGGAATGCCGGGATACGGATTGTGAATGCACGCAAGGGACTTGCCAAGGCTCAGGTCTATTCGTGCCCGAGCTGCGGACTCTGCATCGATGCCTGCCCGATGGTCGTGCTCAAAGGCAATATACGTGACACTACCGTATATCTGAACAGGCAGATACGCCGCAACAACGAGGCAAGGATAGAGGAAATCAGCGACAAATGCCTGCTTTGCGGGAAGTGCACGGCAGTCTGCCCTGTGGGTGTCGAAGGTGACAAGCTGAGGATTGCCCAGAGGTCCGTCAGGAAGTACAGCTACTCCCCGGATTATTCGAATATCAGCGCTGAAAAGGAAGCCATGATGTGTAACAAATTTGTTACCGCTCCAAACAATGAAGTTTCATCTGCTGATAATGAAAAGGTTCTGTATTTCGCCGGTTGTATGACAGCATTGACTCCGGTGATCAGGAAGACCACAGAGTCCGTGCTTGAAAAGGCTGGTGTGGAATATGAGATAATGGACAAGGACGGTGGACTGTGCTGCGGAAGGCCTTTGCTCATGGCCGGCCGTCAGGATCAGGCGAGACAGCTTGTCGAGAAGAATACGGAGATTATCATGGCCTCGGGCGCAGATACCCTGCTTCTCTCCTGCCCTATATGTTACAGGATATTCCGGGAAAACTATACGCTTCCTGGAATCGAGGTTATCCACCATACCGAATATTTCGAAAGGCTGGTGCTTTCAGGCCGTCTCAGGATGCGCAGGGACAACACAAAATATGTCTACCATGACCCTTGCGAACTTGGCAGGGGCTGCGGTGTCTACGAACAGCCACGTAATGTGATAGCCTCCGCAGGAGTGCTTGTGGAAGCTGCCAGGAACAGGAAGGAAAGTATCTGCTGCGGCGGAAGTCTCGGAAGCCTTACGCTCGGTTTTGACAAGAGGAAGGCCATGACTGAGAATGCCATTTCAAACCTCATGGCCGGATCACCTGACCGGATTGTCACTGCCTGCCCGCTCTGCATGTCCACTTTCAGCCGGTATTCGGACAGGCCTGTGGAAGACATCGCACAGGTAGTGGACCGTACTTCGGAAGCAGGAAAATTATAGCATCCGAAAGGTATGCTCACTGAAAGAATTTTATAAAAAAACGATATTATGACCTTTAGACCTACTGACTACAAGTTGATGAACTGCGCTGACGGCAGGATATTCGAAGACGAAGGATGGACACTTGCTGATCCGCAAGGCTCTGTCCCTTCCCTTGTCAGGGCTGTATATGCTGAAAAGAAGTTTGAAATCAGGGATGACCTCGACGGTTTCTACCGTTATGCAAACTGGCTGCCTGTCAAGCGCTGCCTCAATCATTCGTCTGCACCTGTCACCTACAGGAGCGAGGGGCTGGCCGGGTATCTGAAACTCGACAATCTCTACATAACGTTTTCCGGGTACAATCCGGACAGGGGTGCATTCATGCATACATGTTCATTCAAGGAGACGGAAGCCTATTCGGTATGCGCAAGGCTGCCGGAACACGAAGACCGGATACTGGTGGTGGCATCTGCCGGAAATACGGCCAGAGCGTTTGCGAAAGTATGCTCTGACAATGGCATAAAGCTGCTTCTGAGTATTCCTGAGGACAATATTCACGCACTCTGGTTCGACAAGCCTCTAAATGACTGCGTGAAGATAATGGCGGCACCCAAGGGATCTGACTATTTCGATGCGATAGCTCTCGGAGACAAGGTATGCCTCTCCCCTATGTTTCTCGCGGAAGGCGGAGCCAAGAACATAGCAAGAAGGGACGGTATGGGTACGACCGTCCTCTCTGCCGTGGAGACCATAGGAAGAATTCCTGATGCCTATTTCCAGGCCATCGGAAGCGGTACCGGTACCATTGCGGTGTGGGAAAACAATCTCAGGCTGATAGAAGACGGACGTTTCGGCTCACACAAGATGAGGCTGTATCCGTCGCAGAACGATCCGTTCACCATCATGTACGATTCATGGAAGGCCGGCTCCCGTGACCTGCTGCCTCTGGCTGCCGAAGATGCTCGGCTGCAGGCTGCGAAGATCAAGGCCAAAGTCCTTTCGAACAGGAAGCCTCCGTATTCACTTGCAGGCGGCGTATTCGATGCAATGAAAGACGCCGGCGGAGACATGTACAAGATTTCCAATGACGAGCTGGATTTCTGGAAGGCCAAATTCCTTGAACTGGAAGGTGTGGATATCTACTCCGCAGCGGCAGTCGCCGTCGCAAGCCTTGACAAGGCTGTCAGGGAAGGTGCAGTCAGGAGAGATGAAGTCATAATGCTTAATATCACTGGAGGAGGTGAAAAACTCGCGAAGTCACACAAGCAGGTGGTCAACGCCGTCCCTAGCCTTGTCCTGGATCCGTCGCTTCCGGCAGAGGAGATAATAAGCAAGGCGGAAAAGCTTTTTTAATCATATACAGTCATGTTATACAATTTATTGCAGTCGACAGGCGTGACAGAAGTCAAGGATACTCTTGACTTGCAGCATGCCACAGCCGAATTCGTGGAGAAAATCGCGACAACTCCTGCTGACCAGCTGTTGTCGCAGTTTGCTGAAAAGGCCCTGGCTTTCGGACTGAAAGTGCTTGCAGCCCTTGTAATTTATTTTGTAGGAGCATGGATAATCCGCAAGATAAAGAAGTTCGTCCACAACATTTTCATCAGGAAGAATACCGAGCATTCTATCGCATCGTTTGTAGAGAGCCTCGTAAGCATCACACTGACTGTCTTCCTGATAATATTCACGATAAGCGCCCTCGGGGTCAACACCACTTCCATAGCTGCATTGCTTGCTGCAGGTGGTATGGCAATAGGTATGGCGCTGAGCGGGACTGTCCAGAACTTTGCAGGAGGGATCATGCTTCTTGTTTTCAAGCCTTTCAAGGCCGGGGATTTCATCGAAGCACAGGGCTATTCGGGTACTGTCACTGACGTGTCTATAGTCAGCACCAAGATCACGACGACAGACAACAAGAATATCATTATTCCTAACGGGTCTCTGTCAAACGGGACGATCAACAATTATTCCCAGAATATATACCGCAGGCTTGAATGGCTGGTGGATGTGGAGTACGGCGCGTCATCCGAGAAAGTAAAGGCCATACTCAAGGCAATAGTTGACGCCGAGAACAGGATCGTCTATGCTCCGTCTGCGCCTGACAATCCGATGATTGCGCTCAATGCATTGAGGGACAGCAGTGTCCAGTTCGTTGTGCGTGCCTGGGTGAAGAAAGAGGATTACTGGCCTGTATTGTACAAGATCAACGAGGAGATCTACAACAGGATTCCAGAGAACGGCATCGGCTTCCCGTTCCCGCAGCTGGATGTGCATCTCGACAAGGGAGAATGATAGTGAAGCAAGAAGCGAAAGAGAGGAAGAATTCCCGGATCCGGAGATTCTTCCTCTCTTTTTAGTATGCCTGCACCGATGCGGCAGTTATTTGAGGGATGCCGCTATCTTGTCGGCGAGAGCTTCCATGTCGCATTTTTCCTTTGAGTATGCCTGCGGGAAAGACAATCCGTCAGAAATGAGCTCCATTCCGGCCCTTGAGGCCATCTCGTTGAGCAGCTTCACGCTTGCTCCTGCCCATGTGAATGAGCCGAATGCTGCGAAACGGCGGTTTTTCACCAGGCGGGCGCATACTCCGTACATGAAGCCGTATGCCGGCGGGAAGATGTCATTGTTGTATGTCGGTGATCCGACAACAAGTGTGTTGTATTTGAATACGTCGCGGTATGCGTACGAGACATTCTCGGTGCAGAGGTTGTGCAGGACACATTCCACTCCCCTCTCTTCAAGTGCAGCTGCAAGAGCCTTGGCAGCGGCTGCCGTATTGCCGTACATGGATGCATAGGCTATGCAGACGCCGTTGTCGGCATCGTACCGGCTCAGTCTGTCGTAGTATGATATTACTTCCGGTATATTCTTCTCCCACACTGGCCCGTGCGTGGCGCAAATCCTTGAAATCTCAAGCCCAGAAAGCTTCTTAAGGGCCGCCTGGACCGTTTGTCCGAACTTGCCTACGATATTCGAATAGTAGCGGCGCATCTCGTCCCTGAAGGCATCGAAGGTGTCCAGTGCAGAGTCTGAACTTCCCATAAGCCTTGCCGTCTGGTCCTGAATGCCTCCGTCAACAGCTCCGAAAGTGCCGAATGCGTCTCCCGAGAAAAGTGTCTTCTCTTCATTGAGATATGTCACCATTGTCTCCGGCCAGTGTACCATTGGAGCCATGTAGAAGGTAAGCGTGCAGTCTCCAAGGCTGATGCTGTCTCCTTCCTTCACTATATGGATATTGTCCGCAATGCCGTGATATCCTTTGATCATCGGTACGGTCTTGGCGTTGCCTACAATCCTTACATCCGGCCAGGCCTCTCGCACAAGCCTTATGAGTGAGGAGTGGTCCGGCTCCATATGGTTGACCACCAGGTAGTCCACCTTCCTGTCACCGAGTTCCTTGCGGATGTTGTCCATGTATTCCGCTGCAAACCCTGCCTCGACAGTGTCTATCAGCGCGACCTTGTCACTTATTACAAGATATGAATTGTAGCTTACACCGAACGGGAGAGGCCACATGCCCTCAAAAATGACTTTCTGCAAATCATTGACCCCGACGTATCTTATTCTTTCCGAAATCCTCCCCATGTCTTAATGTTTTTGTTTCTGACCTGCAAACTTACATATAAATTCCCGATTTCCGTACCTGTACGGGCAAAAAGTCGCTCCGGATGCGGCGAAAAACACAGGTCCCAGTGATTTGCCTTATCGGCAGGAATGATTTACAGCGTGCCGATCAATGTCTCAATTTCTCTTACCTTGTCAAAAATCGGCTTTCTGTCTTTGTAGAACTGATATCCGACAGAAGCCAGCTTTACACCATCAGGAACGATTTTGTCCTGTGTCACATTGAGCGTTGCGACAATATGTCTGATATCCTTGCCGTAGACATTGAATTCAACAAATTTATATTCATTGAAATTCAGCTCCAACTCGTATGTTCCGGTATTTGTTTCTATACTCTTCTTTATTCGGATCTGCCATCCCCAGGAATCCTTCATCGGTCCATTCATCGCATCCTTCTGGTTGTTGTCCGAATATTCAAAACCGTTGTTTATCAGGTCAGGAATAATCAGGTGCCGTTCCGTATCCAGCACGATACGGTCATACCAGGTACCGGGAATAGCTATAATGTAGCTTCTGTTATCCTGGATTCTGAAGCATGATTTCTGCTCCATTTCCCGTTTACCGATCCAGTCGAAGATATATGTGGAATTGTCGTCTGTCACAAGCCTGCTATAAAGCATTTTAAATGATCCGCTCATCGTGCTGAGATTCGATGCAGCTTTTTTCACAACATCTTTCAGGTAACACTCCATAGAGCCGTACAATTCCTGGTTCTCGAAGTACTGGCAGAACATGGTCCGGACTTTGGCTGAGCCGGTAAGGATATTTTTCAGGTATTTTTCCTTTTCTGCATTTTCCGTAATATAACGGTCACGCATTCCAGATGTATCCCATTGGTCAAGGCAGCTTAGCATGGCCCTGATAAGAATATGTCTGTCCTCCCGGTACTGCAATGTTATACCATTTTCGTCAAACAAGTCTTTTACAATATTGAATCTTTTTTCGAAATCGGTACTTGTTCCACTTCCTGGCGTAAAGAAAAACAATACGGAACCTTTGAAGAAAGGATGGCTTTCCGCTGTGATGAACGCCTTTTCCCAGGACGGGTCATAATTACCGTCTTTGTCAAACATTTCTTTTGCCTTGATCTGTTCTTCTTGCAGCTGACGGTTTTTGCTTTTGAGTGCCGCATTCGCCAGACTTCTGTAAAAGTCGCAGTCGGCGGCTCCCGGAAGGTGGATGATCTCAGAGACGGCATTAATGACACCGGCAAGAGTTACGGTATTCTCCATTGGTGTGTTCTCTATGATATTATGCACGACTCTCAGCATTTTTCTGAAGTTTTCCTGTACAGAGCATTCGCTGAAATCTTTTTTTCCAAGGACTTCGATAAACTCGGTAACTGCGGCAAAGACGGCTCTGTGAGACAAAAGATAATTGTCCCTATCCAAAACGTCAAAACCAGATGTTCCTCCGTACCGGGCCTCACATATCATGTTGCGAATCTCGGCATAATGATCATGGAAAACATCCAGTATGCGTTCTATCGGTCCGAACACCGGATATTTACCGGCATTCCGGGCATTGGCAATCAGTCCGAACAATTCTTCATAGTATTCCCAGCCTTTCAGCCTGTGAGACGTCACTTCACTCTCAGTATCGTTGTAGAAGAATGACGGCAGGGCGTGCAGTTTGTTTTTCTTCACCTCCGTCATGATGACGGCCTTTGTGAAAAAGTAGCGGTTGAAGAATCTGAAATAGCGGTTTCCTATATCCGAATCGTCTATATCTATTATTGTATTGACGACATCAGAAGATGCGGACGAAAACGGGTTCTGCCAAAAGATATCTATCCACTTGGCATCAATATCAGAAGTGAATTTAAGCCAGAAAGGAGCTTCACCGCAGTTAGAATCGTCCGATCCGTAAACTCCTTTCCTGTCCGGGGATTTCATGTACCTTACAATCGATGCCTTGAAATTTTCAAAAGGCGTAAGGGACAGCCCTCTCGAATTCATCTTGATATAGAGTTCGTCATTCATGTCGAATTTGTCAAGAAGAAGGACATAGAACTGAAGGCGGCTAAGTCTGCCAAGCAGATCTTTTCTCTGCGACTTCTTATATTCTTTATGTATGTCATCCAGCATGTTCAACATTGCACATACTGTTGCATCGCACTCAAAATCGTCTGTAAACCATTTGTTTGCCCTTATTGCATCCGATGGTTTGATTGATGAAAGATCCAATTTTGTCTCAGCTATTTTCTTCAGGAACTGAGATGATGTGTCTCTTGTCTCATACGTGAATCGTCCGAGGTATTCAGGCATTTTATCCGCCTCTCTTTGACAGACGTACCAGTAAAGCAGAAACAGCGTGGTGGCACGCTGCTGTCCGTCTAATAATTCAAACCCCGATTCCCCACTATTGACAAGCGGCTGTCTTGACCCAAGCAGGAAGCTGAGTTCCAGCGGTTTGTCCGTATCGGAAAGCAAAGTAGAGAATATTTCCTTGAGGAAATCCGACCTTACGTCACTTTCGCAAATTCTTCCTTGTGCATAAGAGCGTTGGATTTTCGGAATAAAGATCCACTGGATTTTTATAGGTTCATCCGCTCCATCAGCATAAATTCCGTCTTTCAGGATACCCTCAAAAGTATGCAGTCTTGTTGTTTTCATTATCGTAACCCGGTTTAAATATCTGTCTTGTCATCAATCGTGGCATCGGAATATTGGCTCTTGAATGACTTGATTTTTTCTAGGATATAAGAATGGTATGCCCTTTTATCGGCGGTGCTCCATTTCCACCTGTCATCAGAACAACCTTTATAATTCTTGCTGAAAATATTCTGCGTGCAAATCGGGACAAAAACACCTCGCTGTATCCTTGTCCTGATGATCTGGCTCTTCCATGCGAAAATTTTGTTTTTATAAGAGCGGTTGGTACCGGAATCAAGCAATGTAAGATTCCCAATCCAGTTCTTCAGCAAGTCGGATTCTTCTTCTCCGACTATTGCATGCACTTTGTCAACAAGACTTTTCAATGTACTGTCCTTGTCCGTATTCCCCGGATTCGAATAAGCTTCGAGCAGTGTCTGGTAACTGTTGTCCTTCTCCAGTATGTCCCCTATGGCGTATTGCGCTTCTTCCAGCCAGTCTTCCTGCTCCTTCGGGTCTGTCAGGCTATTGGTCGTGGCGGAGTCAATATGCTCTATGTCCCACCCGAATACATCCAGGGCCTCATACGGGAAACGGTATATATGGCTCAATACATCACGGGCACTTCTTCTGGCATCGGTTCTTTTCTTTTCGTCCGGATCCTTGTCTATATCTTCCAAGGCCTTGTCTATGGTATTGTTAAGTTCCATGACATTCAAAAACCTGAACAAGTCGAGCATTCTGATTTTGTCCGAAGAATTATTATAGAATAATCTGACGTACTCATCTTTTTCGTCTATGCCCAATTCGGATTGCCCTTTGTCTATCGGGATTTTGTCTATAATCTCTTTTCTTATCTCCGTATTCAGGCCTTTAATGAAATCGTCCGTAGTCTCTATGGACGGCCTGTCATATATCTCGGATATTTGACGGATGGAGTAACCGTGTTTTACCAGGAGTCCTACGAGATTGTAGATTTTCGGATTCTGGAACCAGTTCTGCAACATTCTGAAACAATCCATGACTTTATTCCACAGATCATCGACCCCGTTTGACACATTGCAGGCCAGATCATTCTTCTTGATTCTGGCGAATTTCTGATAATAATACCGGAAAAGATAGTCTTCATCATTGGCGTATGCATGGTTTTCCGTATCGCAGTCAAATATGTAATTGAAAATCACATTAATCCGTCCGTCTTCCAATTGAGTGTCCTTGCTGATGAAAGCCCAGAAATCATTCCGGTGGAGAGTATTTTCAATCAGCTCCCAATCCTTTGCAATACTGAGCTGCTTGAGATTCTTCACGTTAGATTCAAAATTACTGCGCTGCATAAACAGAGCCTTGATCATTTCCGTATCAGTCAGCCTGATTTTGCCCTTGTTTTCACAAAGGAATTCCCGGATTGCATCTTTGCTGCCGTCAATTTCATACAGGATAAACTGCAGACTGCCGGAAGTATTGATGTTGTTCAGCAAATTAAACAAGTTGTCTTTTACGGTTTTTGCGGCAAATTTCTCTTTGGAAAAAAGAGAAAATGTAGCTGCAGCGCATTCAGAGTCGTCTTCTACAGAATTGTAGAGCCAGTTTTTCAAATACTGGTAAGCGTTTGAGATATGGGCGATATCTATGTCTTTAATATCCCGGGCACACATCTCTTTAAAGCCGGATTCCTCCAGGGCAGCATAATCGTCAGGACGGGTCTGATAATAGATATGGTATAGCCTGTTTCCGCTGTAATCATTGCTCACCTGGTCCAGACTGTTATAGTTCAGCTCTTTTGCCAGAAACCGGTACATGATGAAAATAGATGTCAACCTCTGCTGGCCGTCTATGACTTCATAAGCTGTTTCGTCTTTTCCTTCAATTTGAAAACTGTCCTTACGGACTATCAGAGGCTGAAGGCTGTAGAACGACTCGTTCTTCTTAAGAATGTATTCCAGCAAGTCATTGCACAGATCATATATCTGTTTTTTTGTCCAGCGGTATCCCCGTTGATACGACGGAATGAAAAAATACCTGCCATCCAGCAATTCGCTTACGGTTACCTGTTTTATTGAATTGCATTCCTCTGCAGGAATTGATGTCTGCAAGTGATTCATATTTCTTTATGTTAGTTCGACGAATCTATTAAATGATTAACAGTAAAACCTGAGAGTCAAACTTACAAAAAAAACGGGTAATTTTTCATATTGTCAGATTTTTGCGGATTTCAAATTGCGATTATACATCTTCCGATGCACTGTTAGACTAGAAAGAAACAGTCGGAGAAAGTCGTCTTGATCAATAGTGTATGTCGTGATTGGTTTCACCCGAAACCAGATGCAACTATACGCAGCCGAATGCTATTTTGTGCAAAATAAATGGTATCTTTGAATTCAAAATACGAGAAGATAACGGGAGCTATAATAAACAGGACTGTAGAAGACGAACCTTTGTTTGCCATAGCTTGGCAAATAGCAAAAATTGAAACGAAAGAATAAAACATATGAACGAGCGATTAGTTGTCAAATCATTTGGACCTGTCAGGGATCTTGATATCACCTTCAAAAAGGTTACATTGTTCATAGGCGATCAGGGCACAGGCAAAAGCTGTGTGGCAAAACTTTTTTCCTTGTTCAAATGGCTGGAGAAGGTTTTAATCCAAAAAAAATATAAAAGGAATTATTTCGAACAATACAACCGGTTTTTTACCAAACTATGTCCATATCATCGGATCGAGTCTTTCATCCGGCCGGATTCGTATTTGCGGTTTGAAAGCAATCTGTACGATTTTGTCTATTCTGATGGCTTTTTTAGAATACATGACAAAAATGAAGATGCAGGTCTTTTTAAGACAAGTGACAAAAATGAGGATGGTATCTCAAAGATCATGTATGTTCCTGCCGAACGTTCAATCGTAAGTGTCGCAGAAAATAAAACAAAACTGTTAAAAGAACTTCCGGATTCGAGCGAAACTTTTTCTGATGAATTAGAAAAAAAAAAAAAATTCTTCAAGAGCGGCTATG
>CALVDP010000040.1 GCA_944326315.1 uncultured Bacteroidales bacterium | reverse complement strand
GAGCCACAGGCGGCGTAACGGGAAGGAACTTCAAGGACTCCATGTTAGATGGCGGCATCATCACTGCCTGCTACTGGGGAGACAACGGCCAGACACAAGGCATCGGTGAAGACCAGGTAGGCACCGGCGGAACCACACAGGTGGACAGCAACTGGACGGACGCGATGAAAGCCATGAACACGGCTCTTTCCGGCACGAGCTGGCTGTATGTGCTTGGCAGTGGCAGCACACCGCTGACACTGGAGAAACAATAATCCCAAACACCGAACATCATGAAGCGATATACAATTCAACCCTACGCTACCCACATGGCCTATACCGCTACGGTGCTGAGTCCGGATGCCGACACCCAAGCCACAGTGGAGAGTGACTGGGAGGCAGGCGCGGAACATAAGTATGGGATAAGCATAAAATGAGAACATAGGACTGAGAAATCAAGTAGGAGGAAAATAAAAGTTGTTTTCTTCCTACTTTTGTTTTCTGCCTTTACTGTTTTACTTGACAGGAGCTTGCATTACTCTCGGCTTTTCTTTAAGTTTGTAAGTTTGAATACTGATTTATATTCCGCCAATACTTAAGGCTATGACAGACATTTTTGATTCGCCGCTATTCAAGGATTGCGACAAGGATACAGCAGAAAAAATCCTGGAGACCAGGCCGGGAAGATACGACAGATACGGCAAAGGCGACTTCATCGCCATGCAAGGCTATCCGTGCAGGTCTCTGTTTCTCCTCACCGAAGGCAGCGTGTATGCCCGGATGATAAGTGAAGAGGGGAAGGAATTCACCCTTGACACCCTGTCCGCCCCCGAGGCTCTCGCATCTTCATTCGTATTCAGCACTGAAGGTATATTCCCGGTGACTATCATCGCCTCCGAAGACTGTGGTATCTGGACTATCGGCAGGGACGCTCTGCATGCCTTGCTGACGAACGACAAGAAGATTTTGGACAATTATCTCAGGATAATATCAGACCACAGCATGTTCCTCAGCAAAAGGCTCAACGAATTTGCACTCCAGACTCTGTCCTCAAGGATTGTCAGCTATATAAGCCGCAACGGACGTATCGACAACCTGCAGGAAGCTGCATTCATCCTCGGAGTGGCGAGGCCTTCCCTTTCCAGGGCAATCGCACAACTTGTCGGACAGGGGATCCTGCGGAAAGCGGAAAACGTGTATGTACTTGCCGGATAGCGGCAATCCCCCTCCGCATCAGACGAACGAACAGAAGAATGAGACCAGGAACGGTACACTGAAATCTGTCAGGAAACCGCTGAGGATGGCCGCGGGCAGGACATTGCTGCCTGAAGTCCTGAGGATGACAGGAAGGCACACATCCATGGCTGTAGCCCCCGCCGACGCAATGGTGGCGAACGGCCCGAAATATCTGCTCAGCAGAGGAGCTGCGACCAGCGTGAACAGCTCTCTGAAGATATTGGACAGCAAGGCGATTGTACCGAGTTCCGCAGCCACCTGCGCCCCGAGGGGAAGTTCGCAGTATTGCGATATCAGCACAGAAGACAGGGAATAGTATCCCATCCCGCTCCCCACAGCCAGGCATTCGACGACATTCCATCTTGCAAGCAGCAGACTCACTGCGGCGGAAAAGACAAGAGATCCGGCCACAGTCATGACCGGAAGCAGGAACATGCCAGGATGGACCGAGCGGAAAATATTCTTCAGATTCTGCCTGCCCATACTGATGCCTACGAAAAATATCAGCATATAAAGGATATACATAGGCGCTTCCTCGCCAAGCTTTCCCAGACGGGAAAGGTCAGCCAGCCCCGACCAGCCGGCAATGCAGCCGGCGGCAAATACGGCTATCACTATTATCGTTCCTTTCATACATCAGGATTACCGCTGTCTGAAGATCCGTCCCTGGCTCCGCCTCTGCCAGAAAAGATCCGGTACAGCAAAAACGCGAAAAACACACTTCCTGCCACCGAGGCAAGTGACAGCAGGAGGGCCTGCCATCCGAGAGTGGAAATATTGTCCAGGATCTGCCTGTCCGCCCCTATCTTCACTCCCATGATGAAAAGCATTGCCCATATCGTGACAGATATGGCTTTCCCCACATGTTCCAGGGCCTTCCATCT
This sequence comes from uncultured Bacteroidales bacterium, assembly GCA_944326315.1. Taxonomy (GTDB): domain Bacteria; phylum Bacteroidota; class Bacteroidia; order Bacteroidales; family UBA932; genus Cryptobacteroides. Next base: position 21,127 of record CALVDP010000040.1, on the reverse strand, counting down.
CCTGAGCAGGTAGCCGGCACACAGTCCGGCTGCTATTGTCAATATCAGATGTATCATGACAGTCCTGAAATAAGGTTGGCCACAGTATCACAGTTCCTGCGAGGCGAACCGGCTTGCAGCCAGTTTTTCATATTCGGTTCCTGGCCGGCCGTAGTTGGCGTAAGGATGGATAGAGATTCCTCCCCTTGGAGAGAATATCCCCTTCACCTCAATATATTTGGGGTCCATGAGCCTGACAAGGTCCTTCATTATGATGTTCACGCAGTCTTCGTGGAAATCACCGTGATTTCTGAAGCTGAACAGATAGAGCTTCAGGCTCTTGCTCTCCACCATCTTCACGTCCGGGATATAGGCGATCCTTATCTCCGCGAAATCAGGCTGTCCTGTTATAGGGCACAGTGCCGTGAACTCGGGACAGCTGAAGCGCACCCAATAGTCGTTGTCCCTGTGCCTGTTCTCGAATGTCTCCAGCACCTCCGGGGCATAGTCCGTCCTGTAGACCGTCTTCCGCCCAAGTGCCTGCAAATTGTCCGTTTCCCTGTCCATATCAGTCCGTATTGTTCAAAAATGACAAAATAATCATCGTATCTGCATAATCATCGTGTCTGCGGCAAATCCTGCCGTTCATATCATGTCTGCAAGTGATGCCGACACCGCTTCCCTGTTCTCAAGGTATTCCGCAAGTCCGGCATTGCGCAGCCTGCACGATGGGCAGTTGCCGCATCCGTTGCCGGGAACACCGTTGTAGCAGGTGACCGTATCTGTCCTCACAAGGTCCAATACACCGAGGCGGTCAGCCAGGGCCCATGTCTGTGCCTTGTCCAGCCACATCAGCGGGGTATGGATGACAAACTGGCTGTCAAGAGCCAGATTCAGTGTCACGTTCAAGGATCTGATGAATGAATCCCGACAGTCCGGATAGCCGCTGAAATCCGTCTGCGACACTCCTGTGACCAGATCCGAAATTCCAAGCTCCCTGGCATACACGGCAGCCATACCAAGGAAGAAAAAATTCCTGCCGGGGACAAATGTGTTCGGACATCCGTCAGCAGGCTTCACTGTATCCATGCCGATGCTGCTGTCTGTAAGGGAACTTTTGCCGATAGAAGCGATCTGCGTCACGTCCGAAAGGAAGAAGTCCACCCCGGCCTTCCCGGCTATCACCCTTGCAGCCTCTATCTCTGAGGAATGTTTCTGCCCGTATGAGAATGTGATAGTATGCACCTCCCTGAAGTGCCTGAGGGCCCAGAACAGACATGTCGTGGAATCCTGTCCCCCGCTGAATATTACAAGTGCCTTGTCTCTTTTCATATATCTCATATATCGAAAACTCTGAACGGATTATATGATATGCTCTCATCAAATGTGTCTGTCTCCTCGAACTTTTTCACCTTCTTCACCACAAGGCTTGTCACAGGGAGGATGATGACCTCGTACATGGTCTTGATCACCACCTGAGTGACCATAAGCATGATCATCTCCCTGATTCCGAGTCCCCAGAATGCGATAGGGAAGAATATAAGGGAATCCACAGCCTCACCGCCGGCTGACGAGACAATGGCCCGGAGAGGAAAGCGACGGCCCTGCGAGGCGACTTTCATCTTGCTCATTATGAATGCATTGACTGTAGAGCCGCAGAAAAATGCAAGCATGGATGCCACCGTGACACGGGGAGCCATGGCGAATACATAGTCGAAATGGGGTCCTCCATCCCAGAAAGGTGCGGCCGGCAGCAGCCTTACGATCTGGGCCATACCCACCACGAAAAAATTCATGATGAAACCCGTCCATATCACCAGACACGCCTTCCTGTACCCGTACACTTCCACGAGACAGTCATTGATGATGTAAGAGACCGGAAATATGATCACTCCGCCTGTCAAGGCGATATTGCCGGCCATGAAAAGCTTGGTCTCAAACAGATTGGAGGCTATCAGACATACATTGAACAGGATAGCCATCAGCATAAAGGGGACAGACAGTGTCTGTCTTCCAGATAATCTTCGTTCCATATTCTCTTGTTTTAATTATAAAGGGTGGTTACCAAGCACACCCGGCCCTGAGGCGGGCGCAAAGATAAGTAAAAACCTGAGGAGAACAAAAATTTTATAACTTTGTCGGGATCTGCGGTGAAGAATGACTGCCGGGACAGACGTGATGGAGAAAGAGAAGAAAGTGTACATATCAGTAATACTTCCGTTGAAGCTGGAATGGACGCCATACTACGGCATACCTTCCGGCGAGACCGTCATGCCGGGAGAATGGGTGCAGGTGGATTTCGCCGGGAGGAGCTATACAGGCATCGTGCTGGAGACCGGTGTCATGCCAGACACGGCACCGGAGAAGATCAAGGACATATCGTCCGCTGACAGGTCCGCCCGGCCCGTGACAGCGGAGGAAATACGTCTGTGGAAAATGGTGGCTGACTATTATCTGTGCACTCTCGGAGAAGTGTTCAAGGCTGCATACCCCTTGCTGAAGATATCACAGCAGGCGGCTCTGGCCAGGATGCGTGAGCGGGACAGAGTCCGCACGGAGAGAATGCGCGAACAGCTGGAAGCCAGGATACGGAAGGCGGAGGCAAGCCTTGCCATAAGACAAGAGAAACTCGAAAAATACAGAAATATCCTTGTCGGAACGGCGAAAAAAGAAAATATTCTTTCAGAAAAAGAAAATATTCTTTCAGAAAAAGAAAATATTCTTTCAAAAAAAGAAAAAGAATGCGCCAGGCTTGAAGAATTAATAAGAAAGACTGTGGATGAGATATCCCTGGCCAAGACTAAACTGGAGTGCCTCGGTACGGCCCCGTCGCTTCCCGGTGACTGTGGAAGCGGCACGATGTCTTATGCCGGGGACAGCATCAGCCTGACAGAGGCACAGGAAAAGGTGTTCAATGGAGTGCTGGAATCATTCTGTGCCGGGAAACCGGCGCTCATCAAGGGAGTGACAGGCTCAGGCAAGACGGAAATATACCTCAAACTTGCAGCGAAAGCGTTGTCTGAAGGGAAAAACGTGCTGTATCTTGTGCCTGAGATAGCGGTCACACGGCAGCTGCAGGAAAGGATAAGGAAGATTTTCGGAGACAGGCTGCTCACATATCACTCGGAAGAGACTGCTGCGGCCAGAAGGAATACGGCGGAGAAGGTCCGCTGCAGCGGCGAGTCCGGCAGGCAATATATTGTCCTCGGGACCAGGTCGGCCATCTTCCTGCCGCACAGAAGGCTCGGGCTTGTCATAGTGGACGAGGAACATGAAAGTTCATACAAGCAGGATTCCCCTGCGCCAAGGTACAACGGAAGGGATGTAGCGGTCATGCTTTCATCCATCCACAGATGCGGCACAGTACTGGGATCGGCCACGCCTTCGCTTGAATCCGTATTCAACGCCATGTGCGGGAAGTACGGCATGCTTGTCCTGGACAGCAGATATTACAAGGCCGAGGCCGCCAGGGTAGAGATTATAGACACCACGGAGGAACGGAAGAAAAGAGGTATGTGCGGATCCTTCTCCAGGAAGCTGGCGGCAAGGATGGAGGATACAATGAGAACAGGAGGGCAGGTGCTGCTGCTCAGGGCCAGAAGGGCTTTCTCCCCTGTGCTCCAGTGCCCGGAATGCGGGGACATTCCCAAATGTCCCCACTGCAATGTCAGTCTCAGCCTCCACAAGAATCCTGACAGGCTGGTCTGCCATCACTGCGGATACTCTGCCCCGTTCGACCCTTTGTGCCGGAAATGCGGCGCCACACTCCAGGGGCTCGGGAGCGGGACACAGAAGATAGAGGAGGAGACGCGCGCCCTTTTCCCGTCTGCAAGGATCGCCAGGCTTGACGGGGATACTTCCAGGACTGCGGCTGCTGAAACCATAGAAAGATTCAATGCCGGAGAGACAGACATACTCATAGGGACCCAGATAGTGGCCAAGGGCTTCGATTTCCCGCGTCTGGAGCTTTCTGCGATAATCTCGGCCGATTCCCTTCTCGGCATGCAGGACTTCCGGGCCGACGAGAAGGCCATGCAGATACTTGAACAGCTCAGAGGGCGCTGCGGGCGGCGTGAGAGGCAGGGGCTTTTCATCATCCAGACAGGGAGGCCGGATCATCCGGTCTACAGGCAGCTTGCAGAAGGCGGAAGCGACATACTCTACCCTGCCCTGCTCACGGAAAGGAAAGAATTCGGCTATCCCCCGTTCACTCGGCTTGTCAACATAGATATCCGCGACACGGACGAAAGGAGGGCCGAGAGAATGTCTTCCGGACTTGCCGCAAGGCTGAAAGGGATATTCCCCGAGAACGACGGACAGGATATGCTGTATGAAGCCGTATCCATGCCGTTCAGGCCTCCTGTAGACAAGGTTGCGGACAATTTCATACGCACCGTCAGGGTCACGCTGAAGAAGGACCGGTATCTGCACGGGTACAAGAAATCCGTCGCATCTGTCATTGCTTCGTTTGAGAAGGACAACAGATACGCCGGCCACATCACGATCGATGTGGATCCCGAGTGAATTCAGAACTTGTGCAGCACGTTCATCTGCTCCCCAAGCACGTCGAACCTTACAGGGGAATTGCCGATGATCTCCCCGTCCACTTCAATGATTTCCCTGCGTTCCGTCCCGGGAATTACGGCTATGGAACGTCCCCGGCGTGTCTCTATTCCCTTTACCGATGGCAGCCTGCCGTTGAAGAGTTTCGGCAGTTCAAGAAGGATCCTGCCCAGGGAATATTCGGGGATTACGGTGAGATCCAGCAGTCCGTCATCAAAAATGGCATCAGGAGTCTGTCTGAGGCCTCCGCCACAATAGCGTCCGGTGCCGAGGGCTACGGAGAAACAGCTTCCCTCAAAGACCTTCTCCCCGTCACACCACACGGTCATCGGAAGGGACTTGTAATGAAAGAACAGGTATATCAGGGCATTTATATACAGCAGTTTTCCTCTCCGGCCCTGTTCCTTCTGCCCGTTCACCCGCTCGCATACCCTGGCATCGAAGCCTACACCGCCTATATTGACCATATATGATATGTTCTCCGGCCCGGCGTCCATGAAATCCTCCCCGCAGCCGACAGGCAGGGTGCTGACCTTCACTATGTCCTGGGGAATGAACGATTCTTCTTCTATGAGCCTGACTGTCTCGGCCATGTTGTAGCTGATGCCGTGTATCCTTATCCAGTCGTTGCCCGAACCTATCGGTATGACGGCGAGGTAAAAGTCCGACAGCCTGGCAGGGGCGGATGTGACTGACGTCTCTTCCACATATTTCATGATGCCTTCCAGCACCTCGTGCACCGTACCGTCGCCGCCGACGGCTATGAAACGTCTGAGTCCGCGACATGCCGCCTCGTATGCTATTTCTGCCGCATGATTCTTGAAATCAGTGTATCTGTTGTCATGATATATACCTTTCCCGACAAGGAGACTTTCGGCCTCCCTCCACAGCGATGCTGTCTTTCCGCTCCCGGCATGAAGATTCACCACCGCAAGCCACATCTGCCCAGATTCTTTCATACAAAACGACTGTCCGACGGATTGCCATGACATTGATATGGTTCCGCCGGCATCCACGGAAAATCTCGCCGGAACCGGAATTTGTCCCAATCCTTTCCAAATAAAATTATCCGGAACAAAAATAGCAATTAACAGGGACTAACGAAAATTTTTTATAAATTTGCAAGGATATTGTCATTGTCAAAAGGATAGGAAATATGGGAAAAGTGATAGCGATAGCAAACCAGAAAGGCGGTGTAGGCAAAACGACCACGGCCATAAACCTGGCGGCGTCCCTGGCCGTTCTGGAAAAGAAAGTGCTGATAATAGACGCTGACCCGCAGGCCAATACCACTTCCGGTTTGAACTTCTCCCCTGGCGATGACCAGAAACGCACCTTGTATGAAGTGATGATCGGCTGTCTTGACATAAGGGACGCACTTATACAGACGGAAATAGCCAATCTCCACATGATCCCCTCACATATCAATCTTGTGGGAGCCGAGATAGAGATGATAGAGGACGAGAACCGGGAATCGGTCATGAAGAACGCGATTGCAGGTATCAGGGATGACTATGATTTCATCATCATTGACTGCTCCCCTTCCCTGGGGCTTATCACCGTCAACTCGCTTACCGCGGCAGATACCGTCATGATCCCGGTCCAGCCGGAGTTTTTTGCCCTGGAGGGGCTCGGAAAGCTGTTGCAGACTATCCGGCTGGTGCAGTCCGGAGTCAATCCGGGGCTGGGCATCGAAGGCTTTGTCGTGACCATGTTCGACGGACGTACCAAGGTGCATACCCAGGTGGTGAATGAACTGAAAGAGCACTTCAAGGACATGGTATTCAAGACTATAATTCAGAGGAACATCAGGCTGAGCGAGGCTCCGTCGCACGGAAAGCCCATCATCCTGTACGACGTGATCTGCAACGGCACCACGAACTACCTGAATCTTGCCAAGGAAGTGCTTGAAAAGAACAATATGCTATGAGCAAACAGCAAAGATTAGGAAAAGGCATAGGGACATTGCTCGGCGGTGTGGATGTAAGCCAGATAAGGAAACCTGTAGAATATCTCCACAAGAGCGTCGTCACTCCGGATTCCGGGGATTCCGGCTCCGGCAGTGCCGACATCATGCTTATCCCTATAGACATGATAGAACCGAACCCGTTCCAGCCGAGGATGTCGTTCGACAACGAAGCCCTGGAGGAACTGGCGGAATCCATAAGGTCTCTCGGGCTGATACAGCCGGTCACAGTGCGCAGGAAGTCCCCTGACAGATACCAGATCATCAGCGGGGAAAGGAGATTCAGGGCCTGCCGCATGACAGGGATGGAAGAGATTCCTGCCTATATAAGGGATGCCAATGACCAGGGTATGCTGGAAATGGCAATCGTGGAGAATATCCAGCGGGAGGATCTCGACCCGATAGAAGTGGCGATGAGCTACGAAAGGCTGATAGATGAATGTCACCTGACCCAGGAGCAGATGGCGCTCAGGGTAGGAAAGAAAAGGGCGTCGGTGACCAATTATCTGAGGCTTCTCAAGCTTCCGGCCAAGATACAGCATGACCTCAAGGTGGGGCTGCTGTCCGTGGGACACGCGAAGGTGCTGCTCAGTGTGGAGGATCCGCGCATACAGGAGTTGCTCTGCGACCAGGTGATCAAGGGAGGGCTGTCCGTAAGACAGCTTGAGGAGAAGGTCAGGAAGTTCGCCGTGCAGGAAGAGGAAGGTGCCGCAGCTGGCCAGGATCTTCCGGAAGACTATTGCAGGATGCTTGACATCGTCGGGAAATATTTCGTCAACAGCATAAGCCTGAAACGGACATCCAAGGGGAAAGGGTCGATGACCATACATTTCTCGTCTGACGAGGAGGTCCGCAAATTCCTGAAAGCACTGGAAGATTCCAAACTCTGACAACAGGGACAGACTTAATATTGTAAGCGTGAAAAGTGCAGCAAAATACATATTGGCCATTGTCTTCTGCCTGTGCGCCTTCTCGGCCGTGTCTCATGCGCAGTTCAAGGAAGAGGCGTTCACCCAGACATACAATGACAACCCGGATTCGACAGCGACTTCGGACAGTTCCGACAAGATGTTCACCTTCAAGGAGATCTTCGGGGGGCTTGCTCACAAGAACGAGATGCGTATCGGCACCATGTTCGCGAGCTCGATGATACTTCCCGGAATTTCCCAGATCTACAACAGGGACTGGTGGAAGCTGCCCATCGTGTACGGTGGCATCGGGGCATGCGCCGGTCTGGGAGGCTATTATCTGCACCAGTACAACCTCTCCAAAAAGGCATACGAGGCTGCCTACGCCGCAGACCCGTCCACCACGCTGAGGATTGACTACGGGGCAAGGCAGAAAGGTACATGGCTCATGATAGGGGCAGGACTCATATACTGGGGCAGCCTCATGGACGGGGCTGCAAGCTACAAGAGCGATGTCCATCCGCACCCGGGGCGCGCCACAGTCTACTCGATACTGCTTCCCGGACTCGGACAGGCCTACAACGGCGAATACTGGAAGATCCCCATATACTGGGGATGTATAGCCGGGTCTATCCATTTTCTCTACACGAACAATACCAACTATCAGAGGTTCAAAAGGATACACAATGAGGCCACCAACCCGGACGTGGAATACACCGGGCCTATAACCGCCGAGACCGCCGTCTGGTACAGGGATGTCTACCGACGGTACAGGGACTATTCGATAGTGGCTACGGTAGCGTTCTATCTGCTGCAGATAATTGATGCAAATGTCTTTGCATACATGCATGATTTCGAAGTGTCCGACACCATATCCATGAGACTTGAACCTGCAGTGCTCACGCCTCTGGACAATTATTACGCACTGGACACATCCCCTTCCGCTTTCCCGGGAGGGAACAGCATCGGCCTGAAACTCGGGATACGTTTCTGACTATGGAAATTTCCCTGCCGCTGCACGGCTGCAGACAGGCGGGCATGAACAGAAGAGAGGACTGCGGCAAGTCTGGTATTGCCCGGAAAGACAGCCGGCGGCTTCAGGAGAATTGTGGTTAAAAGTATTGAGGAAAATTGTGGTCAACATTAAATTGTATGGGAATGAAAACACTTAGATATTGTACAGTACTTGTTGCGGCGGCACTTGCCGTCCTGCCTGTGGACGGTGAAGACAGGGTGTCTGACACCGGGAGGAAAAGCGCCGACAATGTGGAGAATGCGGCAAGGACGCCAAGGAAGAAGGCGAAAGCCGAGCTGCTCAAGGAAAACATCAGCCTCAGGAGCGAGATAGACTCCTTGAAGGCAGAGCTTGCCAGGATCAGACAGGAGATGGACGAAATGGACAGCCTCAGTCTGGAGATCATGGACATCTATGACGAGAACGAAGACAAGAGCGCTGCGGGGCTGAATCCGGAAGACTACAACGCGGAAGTGTCTGACAGTCTTCTGAATATATGGTACCTGCAGCAGAAAGTAAGCGAGCCGGGCAACATTGAATACGATATGGACACGGTGAAATTCGCGTCGGACGTGCCGGATTCGGTGTACATTGAGCGCATCAAGGCCATGAACTCGTTCATAGACCTTCCGTACAACAATATCGTAAGGAACTATATAGTGCTGTATTCGGAGAAGATGAACGAGAGGATGAGCCAGATCCTCGGACTGTGCTCGTACTATATGCCGATAATTGAAGAGATATTCGACGAGCATGACATTCCGCTGGAACTCAAGGCGATGGCTGTGATAGAATCCGCCATGAACCCTTCCGCAGTCTCACGTGCAGGGGCGAAGGGGATGTGGCAGTTCATGTACAGCACTGCCAGGATCTACGGACTCGGAATTGATTCGTTCGTGGATGAACGGCTTGACCCCGTAAGGGCGGCGCATGCTGCAGCGGAATATCTGAAAGACTCTTACAATATATTCGGAGACTGGAATCTGGCGATAGCGTCATACAACTGCGGAGCCGGAAACGTGAACCGTGCAATAAGACGCAGCGGAGGAAAACGTGCGTTCTGGGACATCTACCCGTACCTGCCGCGCGAGACAAGGGGGTATGTCCCGGCCTTTGTAGGGGCTCTGTACACCATGACTTATTACAAGGAGCACGGCATAGTGCCGAAAGCCATGGAGATGCCAGTGCATGTCGACACTTTCAGGATAAACAAGATGCTGCACTTCAAACAGGTATCGGAGCTGGCCGGTGTCCCCCTGGCCGACCTCAAGAACCTGAATCCGCAGTACAAGCATGATATCATACCCGGGAATGAAAAGGAGTATATTCTCCGGATTCCGTACAATTATACCAACGCTTTCATCGACTGCGAGGATTCTCTGTACTCGTACAAGGCTTCGGAATATTTCAATCCCGTGGTACTGAAAAAGATCAAGGACGGGGGTGACGGCGAAAGGATAGTCCACAGGGTGCGCAGCGGAGAAGTGCTGGGGAAAATTGCCATAAGGTACCATGTGACCGTAAGTCAGATCAAGCGATGGAACAATCTCAGAAGTGACAATATAAGAATCGGACAGCGGCTTGTCATTTACCGCGGGGGCAAGGGTCCTTCGGCTTCTTCGGCAGGAAGTACCGTGAAAAAGGAGCAGACCCCTAATCCGCCGCACAAGTCTACTGTCCCGAAGGACGCAGACTATACGGTGTATACGGTCAAGGCCGGGGATTCTCTGTACCTGATAGCGAAGAATTATCCAGGGGTAAGTGCCCAGAACATAATGGATTTCAACGGGATCAGCAGTAAGATAAAGCCGGGGATGAAGATCAGGATACCTAAACTGTAATACAGTTTAGGTATCCTGATGGATTCAATCCAACCCCCCTGCACCCCCTTTGGGGGATGGGGCGCGGCCGCGCCGTCCCGGACGGGACTTATTATTAACTGTAATACAGTTTAGGTATCCTGATGGACAAGTTATATTTTATTGGCGACGTTGATGCCGTCAAGGGCTGAGGAGACTATCCCTCCGGAATAGCCGGCACCCTCACCGCAAGGATACAGGCTGGCAACATCTGTATGCTCGTACGTATCAGGGTCACGAGGAATCCTCACCGGAGAAGAAGTCCTGGACTCCACGCCAAGCAGCAAGGCTTCATTGGTATAATATCCCTTCATCTTCCGGTTTCCTATTTCCGGGAAAGCATATTTCAGCCTGAGCGAAATGCTCTCAGGCAAAAGTTCGTGCAGAGGTGCGTTCACGGCTCCGGGATGATACGACGTGGCCGGAAGATCTTTCGAAGGCACACGGCGGCAGAAATCCATCATTCTCTGCGCAGGAGCCTTGAGAGAGCCTGAGAAACCATACATCGAACGCTCGACATCACGCTGGAATTCCAGCAAGGCAAGCGCACCGTACTTCGAATATTCTGGGAAATCCTCCGGCTCGACAGACACCACTACACCTGCATTGGCCCACCTGGAATTACGCGCGGAATTGGACATGCCGTTCAGCACCACCTCACCGGCCTCAGTCGCTGACGGGACCAGTATGCCGCCCGGACACATGCAGAACGAGAACACTCCCCGCCCCTCAATCTGGGTAACGAATGAGTATTCGGCAGCAGGCATATACGGCTGATAGCTGCCATGATACTGTATCCTGTTTATCAGGGACTGCGGATGCTCCACCCTCACGCCGAGAGCGAAACCCTTGGCCTCTATCTTCCATCCTTTCCTGTCGAACATCTCATAAATATCCCTTGCAGAATGTCCTGTGGCGAGAATCACTTTCCGGGAAGACCATACCTGGCCTCCTGCAGAGACTACGTCGAACGAACCGTCAGCTTTTTTCACGATATCGGACACCCTTGTCCCGAAATGATATTCCCCGCCATGCTCCACAATGCATTTGCGGATATTCTCCACTATGCCGGGAAGCCTGTCGCTGCCGATATGGGGATGCGCGTCTATCATTATGTCGGGGTCCGCCCCGAAATTCACAAGCTGGCACAGCACCTCCCTGATATCACCTCGCTTGGACGAGCGGGTGAACAGCTTGCCGTCCGAAAAGGTGCCTGCCCCTCCTTCGCCGAAACAGTAATTGGAATCCGGATCCACAATCCCCTCCCTGGACAGGGCTGCCATGTCGAATTTCCTTGCATGGACATCCTTGCCCCGTTCCAGAATGACCGGCTTGAGCCCTCTGGCAAGCAGTCTCAATGCCGCGAACATGCCTGCAGGACCGGCACCAATGATAATCACCGGCATGGCGGACGAGACGTCCCTGTATTCATCAAGCCTGAAATCCTCGTATGTCTCCCCTGTCTTGAAGGCGGCAATCCTGTATCTGTAAAGTATTTCCTTCCTGGCGTCGATTGAGCGCCTGAGGATCCTGTAATGCGACACGGCCTTTACAGATACACCCATGGCTCTGGCCGCAGCCTCTATTATCGCAGACCGGCCAAGTTCCTTCCCGACAGGACATGCTATCTCAAATTCTTTCATAACGAATATGTTCAAAATGCATCCGACACAGATTTCAGGCCGGACATTCAATGTGTTGCATCACGGACGGCAAGCCCGTGGGACCGTCTCCGCCCTCTGACCGCGGTCAGTGGAAATCGCCGATCCTTGACACCGGAGCGACATCCAGGGATGTGCGTTCCCCGTTCAGGTAGTGGAAATATCCGGCAATGGCTATCATCGCCGCATTATCTGTGGTGAACTTGAATTCCGGAAGATATGTGGTCCATCCGCGCTTCCGGCCTTCTTCCGTGACGGCCGTTCTCAGTCCGCTGTTGGCAGAGACACCTCCGCCTATGGTGATCTGACGTATGCCGGTAGCCTTGGCTGCCTTGACAAGCTTGTCCATGAGTATCTCGATGAGTGTTCTCTGGAAACTTGCGCAGATGTCCTCCTTGTTCTTCTCCATGAACTGAGGGTCTTCCGCCATCCTGTCTCTCACGAAATACAGCAGGGATGTCTTAATGCCGCTGAAGCTGTAGTCGAAGCCGGGCACATGTGGCTTGGCGAAGTGGAAGCGGTCAGGGTCTCCTGCCTTGGCAAGTCTGTCCACCACAGGGCCGCCAGGATATCCGAGACCCATCATCTTCGAACACTTGTCGAAAGCCTCCCCTACGGCATCGTCTATGGTCTGCCCCAGTATCTCGAAATCAAGCGGACTGTTGATCTTCACGATCTGCGAGTTGCCTCCGGAAACAAGCAGGCACAGGTAAGGGAACTCCGGGTGGACATTGTCCTGGCCGTACTGTCTGATGAAGCTTGCAAGCACATGTCCCTGGAGATGGTTGACCTCCACCAGCGGCTTGTCCAGAGCCAGGGCAAGGCCCTTGGCGAATGAAGTCCCCACCAGAAGCGAGCCGAGCAGGCCTGGCCCCCTGGTAAATGCTATGGCGGTGATGTCCCCGACACTGATGCCCGCCCTGTCTATCGCCTGGCTCACCACAGGGACGATATTCAGCTGATGCGCCCTGGAGGCAAGCTCGGGAATGACTCCACCGTAAGCCTTGTGCACTTCCTGGCTGGCAAGCACATTGGAAAGCAGGTAGCCGTCGCTTATGACAGCAGCAGAAGTGTCGTCACATGATGATTCTATGCCTAATATAATATCCGCCATAATTTCAAAATGTTGATTGATGTCCGGATCATCCTTGCAGGATAAGTTCCCGGGCCACAAAATTACGATATTTATTCGATAAAATGATTAATTTTGCAAGATGACTTAAAAGCGAAGGGCTATAAAGAAAGTACTGAAAATATTATGGCTGACCTTTGTCGCAGTGACCGCCGTCCTGCTTGCGGCTATCCTGGCTGTCCAGCTGCCGCAGGTACAGACTTTCATTGCCGACAAGGTAGCGCAACGCCTTGAAGGCAGGCTCGACGGCGACATTTCCTTCGACAAGATACATGTCAAGCCTTTCAATGCCCTGGTCATAAAGAACATAGCCATCACTGACAGACATCCTTCGGCTGAGGGGGCCGAGACCCTGTTCAAGGCGGAGTATGTCATAGCGAGATTTTCGCTTAACGGTCTTTTCAGCAAGGAAGGCCTGCATATCGGAAGGGCCTATGTATCCAATGCGGAAATGACCCTCGTCGTGGAAGAAGACAGGGTGAACCTTACAAGGATATTCAGGATTCCCCTTCCGGACCGCAACAAGCCCCAAAAGAAGGGTAAAGTGTTCAGTATCAGAAGGGCTTCTGTCTATAACATGAAATTCAGGCTTCTCAACACCAAGAATCCGCACGAGAACAGGCCGGGACAAGGCATCGACTGGGATGACCTGGAAGCACGCGACATCAATATCGAGGCAGGCAGGATAGACCTTACCGACAATGTCATGACAGGGTCCGTGGACTTCATGTCATTCACGGAGAAAAGCGGCTACATCTGCAGCTCCCTGTCGGGAAAGGCGACTGTAGGCAACGGCAAAAGCATCATCGAGGACATCCGCATCTCGGACCCGTGGTCGGAGCTTTCCATCCCCCTGTACTCGATGAGCTATGACGACCCGACTGATTTTTCCGACTATATCGGGAAGATCCGCATGGAGGGTGTAATCGGGCAATCGGACCTTGACACGAAAACATTGTCCTGGTTCGTTCCGGGCCTTCACGGAATATCCCTCAAGGCCAGGCTGACAGGAAAGGTCAGCGGTGTGGTCGAGGACCTTAAGCTTGACGGGATGGACATCACCACATCTGACGGGGTAAGGCTTGTGTTTGACGGCAGGATGACAGGGCTTCCGGACATTTCCTCTACAGACATTTCTCTTGACCTGCACCAGCTCAGGGGCACATCAGCCGGGCTGGACGCTGCCATCGAGGCCTTCGCTCCGGGGTCGGCGCCAGGGATAGGGCGTTTCGCGAAAGGTTCGGAATTCAGAATTCACGGACATGCCCGCGGCATACCCGACAACCTTGACGTGGACATGGTGGCAAGCCTCGGCTCCGGCTATGTGAAGACAGGACTGGAGATTACCAATCTTCTATCGGCGCACAGGGGCATAAGGATAAGCGGAGGCATCACCTCAAAGGACTTCGACATAGGCAGGGTGACGGGCAGCCGGCTCATGAAGGAATGTTCCATAAGGTCCGGCTTCAGCGCGGATCTCGGCAACAAGGACAACGGTCCGTCGCTCAAAATCGATTCTCTGTTCGTAGACAGGCTGAACATCAACGGATATGACTACAGCAACATCGCTGCGGCAGGCACCATGGCCAGGCATGCCTTCGACGGAAGGATCATCAGCAACGACCCGAGCCTGAACTTCATGTTCCAGGGCGTATTCTCTTTCTCGCCGAGGACCCGGAATTCAGTGTATAAATTCTATGCAAACCTGGGCTACGCCGACCTGAATGCGATGAACATCGACAAGAGAGGCATATCCAAGGTAAGCCTGCAGGCGACGGCCAATTTCAACAGAAGGCAGACAGGGGACCTGCTCGGCAGCATGGACATCACTGACATCAGCCTCGAAAACGGCAGCGGGCTCTACGACATAGGTGACATAGGGATCAATTCGTTTTTCGGAGATGACCTGTACAGGATGACACTTGAATCTTCATTCGCGGATGTCTCGTTTTCGGGGTCCGCCCAGATAACGGAATTTTTCAAGGACCTCAAGGCGGTCACCCTGGAAAGAGAGATTCCAGACCTGTTCAGAGAACCTGCCGGAGAGCACAGGGCCAACAGGTACAGGATAGCGTACAAAGGTAAGGACTCAATGGACCTGCTGGCATTCCTCGCCCCGGGAGTCTATGTCTCCGACAGCACTTCTCTCGACCTTTCCATTGACACCCTCGGAGTATTCAAGGCCAGGCTGTCATCGCCGCGCGTGGCATTCAACGAGAACAATATCAAGGGAATGGAAATGAAGGTGGACAATATAAACGGAAGCCTTTCCGGGGAAATATCGGGCAAATCCATGAACGTTGCCGGCATTGCCCTTGAGAACAACAGCCTGAAGCTTTTCGCCAAGGACAATTTCGTCGGACTCGGATACAGATACGAGAATCCGGGAGACCTCATAAACCGTGGCGAAGTGTTCGTGACAGGAAATTTCGGCAGAGACGGCGACGGGGACTTGAACCTTGGCATAGAGATGCTCCCGTCCAGGCTTCTGCTCAATTCCCGAGAGTGGAGCATCATGCCGTCATCCATGGCAGTCAACGGCAAGGACATAAATGTGGAGAAAATCGAATTCACAAGCGGAGACCAGTCCATAAGGATACACGGAGGCTATTCCGCATCAGCCCGGGACACTCTGTCCATGAGGATGGAACGTTTCGACATCTCCGTCATCAATCCCCTGCTGAAGAACCGCTTCGGCATTGAAGGGGCTGCTACGGGAGATGTCAGCCTTATCTCTCCGAAAGAGGACAGGGGACTGCTGTTCAACTTCCTGGTAGATTCCACCCGGCTGGCAGGGGCAGATGCAGGTACCTTGCATGTCCTGAGCAGGTGGAACGAAGGGCTGGAAAGATTCGATATCCAGGCATCCAATGACATATCCGGAGACAGGACTTTCCGTATAGCCGGCAACTACGCTCCTGCGACAGGGAGAATCGATGCCGGAGCGGAATTGTCCCGGCTGGACATCTCTTACGCAAGACCATTCCTTGAAAGCGTATTCAGCGACATGTCCGGGCATGTTTCCGGCAAATTCTCGGTGTCCGGACAGGCAGACGGGCTTGAAATTTCCAGCGAAGGGGCGCGCATCGATGACTCCGAGCTGAGGATAGCCTTCACCAATGTGCCGTACAATGCCTCGGGAGATTTCCATGTAGACGACACCGGAGTGCATTTCGATGACATATCGCTGAGAGACAGGCACGGAAATACAGGCCGGATCTCCGGAGGCATCAGATATGACAAGCTGAAAGACATGGAGTTCGATACGCACATCAATATCAGCGGCATGGAATGCCTGGACCTGGAGGAGAGCCCGGACAGCCAGTTCTACGGATACCTTTCGGCTACGGGCAAGATGGACATCAGCGGACGGCCGGACGCCATCAGGATGGACGTTTCGGCCAGGACTTCAGGGGCCGGCCAGCTCCATATCCCGCTTCCTTCCTATGCGACAGCCACGACAAGCAACCTTCTCACATTCAAGCAGGAATACAAGGAAGAATATGTCGACCCATATGAGCTGATGATCAGGAAAATCAAGACCGAGAAGAAAACAGCCGGCAATATCGGGATAAAGCTCAATGTCGAAGTGACACCGGAGGTGGAAGCGTTCGTGGAGATAGACAAGGCGTCAGGCAACGTGCTGCGAGGACGTGGGGCAGGCAACATAGAGCTTGAGACCGGCGGCGATGAATTCAGCATACTCGGAGACTACACCCTCACAAGCGGAAGCTACAGATTCGTGGCGCAGGAACTTGCATACAGGGATTTCACCATAAGTGACGGAAGCTCCATCAAGTTCAACGGGGATATCATGGAAAGCGACCTGGACATAAACGCGACATACAGGACCAAGACTTCCCTCGCCACCCTCATTGCGGACACATCGTCGGTGTCGGCAAGGAGGACTGTGGACTGCGGCATCAGGATATCCGACAAGATCAGGAACCCGCGGCTTGCTTTCTCTATCGACATCCCTGACATAGACCCTACGGTCAAGTCCAGGGTGGAGAGCGCCCTCAGCACCGAAGACAAGATACAGAAGCAGTTCATATCCCTGATAATGTTCAACAGCTTCCTGCCTGACGATCAGTCCGGCATCGTGAACAACGCATCCGTGCTCTACTCGACGGTCACGGATATCATGTACAACCAGCTGAACAACATATTCCAGAAGCTTGACATCCCGCTGGACCTCGGACTGAGCTATCAGCCCAACGAAAGAGGTCAGGACATTTTCGATGTGGCCATATCCACGCAGCTCTTCAACAACAGGGTTGTGGTCAACGGCAATCTCGGCAACAGGCAATATACCACCGGGACATCCAACAGCGATGTCGTCGGCGACCTGGACATAGAGATCAAGCTGGACAGGCCCGGACTCTTCCGGCTGAACCTGTTCTCGCATTCCGCCGACCAGTATACCAACTATCTGGACGATTCCCAGAGGAACGGCATAGGCCTGGCATATCAGCGGGAATTCAATACTTTCAGCGAATTTTTCAGGGATCTGTTCACAAGCAGGAAAAAGAAAAAGGAGATGGCCGCAGACGGTGGCGCCACGGCTCCAGCCCAGGACAGGAAGACTATAATCATTGCCCCCGAGCCATCCGGGACAAGGGACAGGAGAAAATAGAGGATTTATGGAAAACAAGGACATGGATAAGAACAAGAACGGGAAAGCGGCCGGCAAAGGCAAGCTGTACCTGATACCCTCCCCTCTCGGAGACAATGATCCGGCGGAGACTGTTCCGGCAGCAGTGCTCGGCAGACTCGGGAATTTCCGCACATTCGTGGTGGAGGAGACCAGGACAGCCAGAAGGTATCTTTCCCGAGCCGGGCTGAAGGGCCGCATCGCAGAGCTCGAATTCCACGAGCTTAACGAGCATACCACCCAGGACAGGATCGAGAGTTACCTGGAG
This sequence comes from uncultured Bacteroidales bacterium, assembly GCA_944326315.1. Lineage (GTDB taxonomy): Bacteria > Bacteroidota > Bacteroidia > Bacteroidales > UBA932 > Cryptobacteroides. The sequence goes on along the minus strand of CALVDP010000040.1, from coordinate 3,122 downwards.
CTGTTTGACAACGGCAATGATGTGGCGCTTATTTCGGAAGCGGGGCTTCCGGCCGTAGCGGATCCAGGCGCGCAACTTGTGGCTCTGGCACACAGGCACGGCATCACGGTGGTGCCTGCGACAGGCCCGTCTTCGCTGATGCTCGCCCTTATGGCATCAGGACTGAACGGACAATGTTTCGCATTCTGCGGATATCTCCCGGCCAAGAATGATGAGAGAAGGGCAAGGCTGAGGAGTATCGAGAAAATCTCCGCATCCGCCCGCCAGACACAGATATTCATCGAGACCCCGTACAGGAATGACTCGATGTTGAAAGACATACTGGAGGTCTGCCGTCCGGAAACAAGGCTCTGCATTGCCGCAGACCTGACATTGCCTGACGAATTCGTCAGGACAATGGATATAGCCGGGTGGAGGAAAGAGAATATTACAATAGGGAAACGTCCATGCGTGTTCCTCATACAGGCATGAAACATTGCAGACAGGTGATTATGAAGAAAGACGGTATCATAGAGCTTGAAGGGATGGAATTCCATGCTTTCCACGGATGTTTCGAGAAAGAAAGGACGGAAGGCAACACCTTCACGGTCGATTTCAGGGGGAGGACAGACATGTCCGCGGCAGCAGCAAGCGACGCGCTGGAAGACACCGCTGATTATGGCATACTGTACAAGATAGTGGAAAGCGAGATGTCCAGACCATCGTCTCTGCTGGAAAATGTTGCAGGCAGGATTGCCGCAGCCATAGAGAGGGAAATGCCAGGATTCAGTGAATTTTCCGTACGTGTTTCCAAGAAGAACCCGCCGGTGGACGGGAAATGCCTCTGGTCAAGGATTACAGTATATGGAGGCAATGCCTCGGAAAAGGAGATTTGAATGAAGAGAAAGATAGCCTTTGTCACACTCGGCTGCAAGCTGAACTATGCCGAGACATCCACATACGAAAGGAATTTCATCAAGGAAGGACTGGTCCCCGTGGAGTGGGATGAGGATGCGGATATTTTCCTGGTGAATACATGCACTGTCACCGAACATTCCGACAAGAAATGCAGGAATATCATCAGGAAACTCCACAGGCTGCGTCCGGAAGCAGATATTTTCGTGACAGGCTGCTATGCCCAGATGAAAAGGGAGGAAATTCTCGGTATCGGGGGTGTGCGCCTTGTGTTCGGTGCGGAAGAGAAATCCATGGTGGTCCCGGCGGTAATGGACTTTCTTGAAGGAAAAGAATCGCGCCGGCTGAAGGAATTCCCGCCCGTATTCCCGGCATATTCATCCGGAGAAAGGACAAGGTCTTTCCTTAAGGTGCAGGACGGGTGCGACTATTTCTGCGCATACTGCACTGTCCCGTTCGCCCGCGGCAGAAGCCGCAATATACCGATAGCCGAGATTGTGAAGCAGGCAAGGGAGATAGCATCCGAAGGAGTGAAGGAGATTGTCCTTACAGGTGTCAATACCGGTGATTTCGGCAAGTCTACGGGAGAGAGTTTCGCCGACCTGCTCAAGGCTCTTGACAGGGTGGAAGGCATAGAGCGCTACAGGATCTCATCCATCGAGCCGAACCTGCTTACGGAAGAGATTGTGGACTGGATAGCTTCAGGCACACGCTTCCTGCCCCATTTCCATATTCCGCTGCAGTCCGGAAGCGATACTGTGCTCAGGGAGATGGGAAGAAGATACACGACGGCTGACTTCAGCCGCAAGATACGGTATATCAGGGAAAGGATGGAGAAGCCTGGCGCTCCCAGGGTTTTCTTCGGCATAGATGTGATTGCCGGCTTTCCAGGAGAGACTGACGGGCTTTTCTCGGAGACATACCGCTTCCTGGAAGAGGAGATCAGGCCTGCTTTCATCCATATCTTCCCGTATTCGAGGCGGGCCGGGACAAGGGCTGCTGAACGTAAGGACCAGGTGCAGGATTCTGTGAAGACAGAGAGGACAAAGAAGCTGGAAGAGCTGTGCGGCCGGATGCACAGAGAGTTCGTGGAGAGTCAGAAGGGCCTGAAAGCCAAGGTATTGTTCGAAAGCACTGTCAAAGACGGGCTGATGTCAGGCTATACTGAGAATTATATACGGGTGTCACGTCCGTATGACCCGGCACTGACAGGCATGATAACAGAGGTGGAGCTGAGGGACGGGGACGGTACAGAGATACAGTGACCGCAGCATAATTAACGTGAATTCGATGAAGACTACGCTTGAATTTCTGGGAACAGGGACATCACAGGGAGTCCCGATGATAGGATGCGACTGCAATGTATGCAAGTCAACGGACAGCAGGGACAAGAGGTACAGGTCCTCGGCGTACGTACGGTACGGAGGGCTTGACATACTCGTGGATGCCGGACCTGACTTCAGGAGCCAGATGCTCAGGGCCGGAATAAGACATCTCGATGCCATATTGCTGACACACAACCACAAGGACCACACCGGCGGACTGGACGATGTCCGGGCGTTCAACTACATCGAGCGTGCACCGATCAGGATATACTGCGAGAAATATGTGGAAGAATCCCTGCGCAGGGAATACAGCTACGCTTTCGCGGAAAAAAGATATCCTGGTGTCCCGGAGTGGCAGATCACCAATATAGGCAACGAGCCTTTCACCGTAGAGGAGAATGTGCCTGCCGTCAAGCTTTTCTGGGTGGACGGCAAAGGTTATGAAAAGGTCCCATGTCCACGTCCGGAGCATCTGAAAAGTGTCGGGATAATACCGGTACGCGGACGGCACTACAATCTTCCGGTCCTTGGATACCGGTTCGGGAAAATTGCGTACCTGACTGACATGAACTTCATACCGGAAGAGGAATTCGCCAAGCTGGAGGGACTGGAACATTTCGTCATCAACTGTGTCCGCCGGGGCAAGCACCTGTCGCATTTTTCTTTGGAGGAAGCCATTGCCGTGGCACAGCGTGTGGGGGCCAGGCATTCATGGCTTACGCATCTTTCACACCAGCTTCCCCGCTACGAGGACCTGTGCCGTGAGCTTCCGGAGGGCATTCTCCCCGCATACGACGGTCTGGTCATCAGCTCTTCAATATAGTCTGATCCTTATGCAGTCTTGGTTGGAAGCAATTAACGAACAAGGAAGCCACGGTAAAGGCAACTCCTACTCCTACCACG
>CALVDP010000039.1 GCA_944326315.1 uncultured Bacteroidales bacterium | reverse complement strand
CTGAGGCCGGAATGTCACGCATAAGCGTGAACCCGAACCACTTTTTGCCCAAATCCTTAATCGATGCCCCGATGTGGCACACTTCATCGTCTATAAGCAGAAAACGGTCATGCGCTTTGTTGAACCATATAATATTGCGCCTCGGTAATTGCAAGCAAGCTTGCATTACTCTCGGCTTTTGCCTATATTTGGCTTCGCCACATATATAATATTGCGCCTCGGTAATTGCAAGCAAGCTTGCATTACTCTCGGCTTTTGCGTATATTTGCAAAATATGGCCAAGGGTTTTGCAGAGACCGACGCGCAGTGCCGTGGGATTGTTGAAGATGTCAGGAAAGGCATCTTCAGTCCCGTCTACCTTCTTATGGGAGAGGAGTCCTATTACCCGGAAATAGTCTGCAGGGCTATTGTCGGGAACGTTCTGCAGGACAGTGAAAGGGATTTCAACCAGACAATATGCTACGGCACGGACACCGATGCCGACAAGGTAATCACGGCGGCAATGCGCTATCCGGTGTTTGCCTCCCGCCAGCTTGTGGTGGTGAAGGAGGCGCAGTCCATGAAGACGCTCGACGGACTGGCGCGTTACTGTCAGAATCCGCTGCCTACGACAGTGCTTGTGATTTATCTTCACGGAGCTTCCGTGGACAAACGCAAGGAGCTGTATAAGAATATCCGGAAGACGGGGACAATCGTGGAATCCAATCCTGTGCGTGACTATGAGATGAGCCGATGGATTTCCTCTTTTTTCAGAGGCAGGGGACTTGACATAGCACCAGATGCGGCGGCTCTTCTGGCAGAGTTCGCAGGGACAGATCTTGCCAAGATAGCTGTAGAGACAGACAAGATGCTCAAGAATCTTCCTGAAGGCAGTACAAGCATCACTGCGGCTGACATTGAGAACAATGTGGGGATCAGCCGGCAGTACAGCATATTCGAGCTGACCAGGGAGCTTTCGTTGAAAAACGCTTCCAGGGCGCTGAAGATAGCTGCGTATATAGGGCAGTCGCCGAAATTCGTGCTTCTTCTTGCCACCGCCCCGCTGTTCACGCATTTCTACAGGATATTGAGATATGAGGCGCTTATCATGAAGAATCCTTCGGCAGGAAATGCAGAGAAGGCATCGGTGCTTGGCGTGAATCCCTATTTCCTTAAGGAATATGATACGGCGGTGGCCAACTATCCTCCGCGTAAATGCATATCCGTCATTTCTCTGATCAAGGAATATGATTTCAAGGGCAAAGGCGGAAATTCAGGCGAGGCGGCTCCGGCGGAACTTCTCACGGAGCTTGTCGCGAAGATATTGAACACATGACAATCAATACGACAGACATGGAAGAGATGATAATACAATGCCGGGATGTGTGCAAGAGTTTCGGGGAGAAGACGGCTCTTGATCATGTATCCCTGGATATTCCCAGGGGCAGGATTTTCGGCCTTCTGGGACCTAACGGGGCGGGAAAGACCACTCTTATAAGGATAATAAACAGGATTACGATACCGAACAGCGGTTCCATACTTTTTGACGGACGTCCTGTGACACAGGAGGATGTGAGAAGGATAGGATATCTACCTGAGGAGCGCGGACTGTACCGCAAGATGAGGGTAGGGGATCAGGCTATGTATTTCGCCCGGCTCAAGGGCATGTCCGCCAGGGATGCGGCAGCAGAGCTGAAGAAGTGGTTCGTGAAGTTCGGAATCGAGAGCTGGTGGGGCAGGAAGGTGGAGGAGCTGTCCAAGGGGATGGCCCAGAAGGTGCAGTTCATCACCACTGTCGTGCACAGGCCTTCTCTGCTCATCCTGGACGAGCCGTTTTCGGGCTTCGATCCTGTGAACGCCAGGCTTATCAGAGACGAGATTTTGAAACTGAAGGATGACGGGGCCACCATAGTCCTTTCCACGCACAACATGGAATCCGTGGAGGAGCTGTGTGACAACATCGCCCTTATCAACAGGTCCCATGTGGTCATTTCGGGAGGTGTGAACGAGATCAGGCACAAGTACGGCAGCAACCATATAGAGCTTGTCTACACGGCTTCCGCTCCGGTGGAGACTGTTCCGGGCAGCTACCGGGTCCTGTCGGACCATGATGATTCCGGCAGGCATACGGCCGTGCTTGCGGTGGACGAGGCTTCGGACAAGACGGATGTGCTGCGGCAGCTTGTCGCCCTGCCTATATCGATCAATTCCTACAGGGAACTTGTCCCGAGGATGAACGATATTTTCATCAAACTGGTAACGGAGGAGGAATAGGTCATGAATTTCAGTACTGTAAATGTCATAATATCAAGGGAATATCTGACAAAAGTCAGGAAAAAGTCCTTCTTGCTCACTACATTTCTCGGTCCGATTTTCTTCGCAGCCCTCTGCATATTGCCGAGCCTGATAATGTTCCTTGCGGAAGACAAGGGAAAGAAAGTCGGTGTGGTGGACGAATCCGGTATTGTCATGCCTTATATGACTGACAGCGAGCAGGTGGATTATGTCGATTATTCGGCTCAGCCTGCCGATTCTGTCAAGGCGCGTTATTTCGACCTCGGTCTTGACGCCCTTGTCATCATCTCCCGGCTTGATACTGTGTCCCGGTCCGTGTCCGTGTCCGCATATTCGCAGAAGCCTCTGAGCGTGGACATGAAGGAGGCAGTGAGCCGCAACGTGAACAATGCGGTGGAGGAATACCGTCTGGCTTCGTATGACATCAAGGGGCTCAGGAAGATAATGGAGGATGTCAGAGCCGACATCCCTGTATCGACATATACGATGGACGACAGCGGAGAGGAGAAAATCACGTCGTCGGAGGTCTATATGGTAGTATCTCTCGTGCTTTCCATAATAATCTACATGTTCATAGCCATGTTCTCCGCCATGGTGATGCAGAGTGTCATAGAGGAGAAGTCCACAAGGGTGGTGGAGGTCCTTATCTCGTCTGTCAATTCCCTGGAACTCATGTTCGGCAAGATAATAGGTGTGGCCGGAGTGGCTCTGACCCAGTTCTTCCTGTGGATCGTGCTGACAGCTGTGATAGTCCTCGGCGTAGGCTCTTTCATAGGCATGGATACGATAGCGGCGTCTGCCGGAAGCCAGGGGGAACAGATGGAGCAGATGACTATGATGGCGGAAGGCCTCGGCGTGGACGCTGCCATGATGGATCCGTCCGGAATGACTTCAGGCATGGGGCAGATAGCGGATACGGACAGCGAGATGTCTGCCGTCCTTTCCACGCTTGCCGGGCTTGACTATGTGGAGATACTTCTGTGTTTCGTGATTTATTTTGTCCTCGGGTATCTCCTGTATGCATCTCTGTTCGCAGCCATAGGCTCTGCGGTGGAGAACGAGGCTGATACACAGCAGCTGCAGATGCCGGTGACGATCCCGCTTCTGCTTGCGTTCTTCATTGCTTTCTATGCATTCAAGGCTCCGGACAGCCAGATAGTGTTCTGGGGCTCGATGATACCTTTCACTTCGCCGATCGTGATGCTGGCAAGGATTCCGTTCGGTGTACCGTTCTGGGAGCTGGCCTTGTCTGTCGGTCTCCTTCTTGTGACCTTTGTGGCGATGGCGTATGTCTCTGCCAAGATATACAAGATAGGTATATTGATGTATGGCAAGAAGACAACGTTTAAGGATTTGTATAAGTGGTTGAAACAGAAATAAGCCTGCTTGCCGGGTGTTTGTTATGGTGAGATTTTTTTTCATAGCTGCGGCCATGTGCTGCGCACTTTCGCTGTCAGCCGATGACGGCAGGTACAGAGTAGAATGGTCCAGATACAGGATTGACGGATCCCGGACCGGATGTGTAGCTCCTTCTGCCGATAACATAGAGACATCTGTGGGCAGGGTAAGCGGGAAGACGTATTACGCTCCTGACGGTCGGGTCTACAAGGGGGGCACTGTTGCAGCCGTGGCTTCTGTCGTGCTTGATGCGCAGCCGGCAATGGCTCCTGTCAAGAAGGTTATAGGCTATTCCCCGCAGGCGATGATACTTGCCGAGCCGGAAAGTGCCCTGTCTGACCTGTTCATAGATACCCTGATGGATGCGGTAGAGAAAAAGTCCGGGAAGCGTGTGGATGTCGGGATAGGGAATTTCGGCGGGATACGGGTGGATATGCCTGAGGGTGACATCCTTCTGGATGACATGATGTCAATGTTTCCGTTCAAGAACAGTATCGTGTATGTCGCCCTTGAAGGCCGTGACTTGCGCGCTATCCTGGAGCAGATGGCGGCGACAAGGATACAGGTGCTGGGCGGTGTGAGGATTGTGGTGTCTGACGGTAAACTGCTTTCAGCCACTGTAGATGGCATGCCGATAGACGATGACCGTGTCTACGGAGTGGCGACGATCTCTTTCCTGCTTGACGGCGGTGACGGCCTCCATGTCGGGAAGAATGCTGTGGATATATTGAATTACAATGATATAGATATTATAGACATAATGCTTGACTATGTCAATTCCGAGACAGCCGCCGGGCGGGACATTGTCTACGGGACAGACGGACGTGTCAGGATACTCGACTGAGATGAATATGAAGAAGATAATAGTCACGATGGCCTGTCTGTCTCTTGGCATCCTGTGCGGTGCCCAGGACCTGACCATACTTCACACTAATGATACTCACAGCCATATTGATCCTGTCCGTGCCGGCGAGGAGGCAGGTATGGGCGGGGTGATAGAGAGGGCTGTTTTCGTGGATAGTGTCCGCAATGCCATGGGCAAGGACAGGGTCCTGCTTGTAGATGCCGGCGATTTCAGCCAGGGGACATCTTATTTCACTATTCTGAAAGGAGATGTGGAGACGGACTGCATGAATGCCATGAAGTACGATGTAGCGTGTCTGGGCAACCATGAGTTTGACAACGGCCTTGAGGAGCTCGCCCGCAGGGTGGCAAGGTGTGACTTCCCTGTGGTATGCGCCAATTATGACTTTGATGACAGACGCCTCTCGAAGCTTGTAAAGCCTTACTGTATCCTACGCAGGGGAGGGCTCAAAATCGGTTTCATAGGCCTGCTTACCGATTTGTCGATAGTCGTGGACAAGCCGATTGCGGACAAGATAAAGTATCTTGATCCTGTGGAGTGTGCCGGCCGCTATGCTGAATTCCTGAAGGAGAAGAGGCATTGTGACCTTGTCATCTGTCTGTCTCATCTCGGGTACGAAGGCGAATTCTTCACGGATCCGGAGCTTGTGGCGGGCCTGGAGAATGTGGATATGGTGATAGGCGGGCATTCCCATACTTTCCTCGAGAAGGCGGAATATGTGAATGACAGGGAGGGAAAGCCTGTGCCTGTGGTGACTGACGGGTGTTGGGGGCTGTATATCGGCAAGATTGACCTGTATGTCGCGGACTGACTGTGGCAAGATTGACATTCATGCCGCGACTGACTGTGGCCATGTATGCATAACAATAAGACTGATTGACCTTTATTTCCATTATTATGAAGACTTCTTTTTTTTCAGACGTACTGCCTTTGGTGGCTGCGTCGTTTCTGTTTCTGCATGTTTTCCCGTCAGACGCGGGTGCTTATGAGGAGAGAAATCATATAGCCGGGGCGTATCGTGCCGCCGTGGCCGAAGCCGGGACGACCAGTCTGATCAAGGCCGGCGGTGACTGGTTCCCGTATCCTGAATACAAGGACAGGGAGGGCTGGGCCCGCATATTCGGGGCAGATGCCGGACGTCTTGCCGCCCAGGGGGAGAAGTATCTCCGGTATGAATGGAAGCTTGTGCCGGCTACCGCTTATCTTGAATACGAACGTACCGGGGAACGGAAAATCATGGAGAATCCTTTTGATGCGAACAGGAAGGCTCTCAATACATTGATTCTGGCGGAGCTGGCCGAGGGCAAGGGACGTTTCATGGACCAGATAGCCGACGGACTGTGGATGAGCTGCCAGATGACATCGTGGGTGCTGTCCGCGCACAATCCGAGGCAGTCAAGCGGCAGGGCGCTTCCTGATCCGCGTGAGTACATCATCGATCTCGGCTCCGGAGGCTATGGCGCGATGGTAGCGGTGGCGTATCATTTCTTCAAGGATGAGCTTGCTGCACTGGATCCGTCCATAAACTATTGTATAGAGACTGCTGTCAGGGAGCGTATCCTTGACCCGTATTTTGACAAGTCGGTGCGGAAATCGAACTGGTGGATGGCGGATGACTGGAAGCCGGGCCAGATCATAAACAACTGGAATCCGTGGTGCAACTCCAATGTGCTGCTGTGCTTCCTTCTCATGGAGCAGGACCAGCAGGTCCTGGACGATGCCGTGGAGCTTTCCGTGGAATCCGTGGACAGGTTCCTGAATTTCGTCAAGAGTGACGGGGCCTGTGAAGAGGGTCCGTCGTACTGGGGTCATGCGGCAGGAAAGCTTTATGATTATCTGGAGATGCTCTATGATGCCACAGGCGGCAGGGTGTCGTTGTTTGACAATGAGCAGATACGGAATATGGGGGAGTATATTTCCAGATCATATATAGGGGACAGGTATGTAGTGAATTTCGCCGATGCCACGGCTTCCCTGACTCCTGACATATATCTGACATACCGCTACGGAAAGTCTGTGCACAGCAGTGAGATGATGGACTTCGCCATCAGTCTTCTGTATTCGGACGGACGTTTCAGGACTCCTGCAGTGCCGCTCGGCAACGATACGTACAGGTCTCTGGAGGCGGCGCGTGTCCTTCCGGAGATGTCGGCACGTGTGGACGGGCTCAATGCCGTACTTGCAGCATCGGACGGTGACGGTATTGTTGCGGCCCTTCGCGGTGATGTGCCGCAGGCTTCATGGTATCCGGAGACTGAATTCTGTTATCTGAGGGACGGGAAAGGCAATTTCTTCGCGGCCAAGGGCGGCTTCAATGACGAGAGTCACAATCACAATGATGTCGGTACGTTTATATTTTATCCTGGCAACCGTCCGATGTTCATAGATGCGGGGGTCTGCACTTATACCAAGAAGACATTCAGCTCCGAGAGATATACGATATGGTCGATGCAGAGCGAATGGCACAATCTGCCTGTGATAAACGGGGTCCCGCAGAGCTACGGGAGAGAGTACAGGTCTTCGGATGTGTCATGCAGCCTTGGCAAGAGGGAATTCTCCCTCGATATGGCCGGCGCCTATCCTGAGACTGCCGGATGCAGTGCCTGGAAAAGGTCATATAAACTGTCAGGAGATGTCCTGAAGATAAGGGACAGCTTCAGCCTGACAGAAAGAAAGGCTGCCGATGTGGAGAATTTCCTGGTTCTCGGCGATGTCTGTCTTCCTGGCGGGACTTATGTCTGCGACGGCAAGACGGTGAAGGTGCCTTCGGGCAAGGTGATTGTTGCAGGGGACAATGCCGTTGTCGAGATTGCATTCCCGGCGATCCTCGTACCTTCCGTGACGGACAAGGTGCTGGATGACCCGAGGCTGACGGCTGTCTGGGGAGACATCATACGTCGCATATCCTTCACTTCCGCTGCGGACGCTCCGGTCTCAGGCCATTATGATTTCGTGATAAGGGTGCTCCGTTAGCGGACGGAATGTACCAGAGTCTGTGGCATGTGTCAGAGTCTGTGGCATGTACCAGAGTCTGTTGCATGTGCCAGAGTCTGTGGCACGTGTCGTAGTATATGGCAGTGTCAAAGTATATTGAGGCTCTGCTCCTTGATTTTCTCCAGCTCGTCTTTCATCTTCACGACGATGGCCTGTATCCCGCTGTGATTCGCCTTTGATCCGGTGGTATTGATTTCACGACCCATTTCCTGCGCTATGAAACCGAGTTTCTTGCCTGGGAACGGGTCGTTGTCTATTGTCTCCAGGAAGTATCTGCAGTGCTGGCGCAAGCGTACTTTCTCTTCGTTGATGTCAAGCTTCTCGATATAATATATCATCTCCTGCTCAAGCCTGTCCTTGTCCGCCGGGACCTGGAGCTCTGCAAGACGGGATGAGATTCTGTCCTTTATCATAGGGACCCTTTCCTTCTCCAGGGATTCTATCACCGGGATGTAGTCGAGGATGTTCCGTACCTTGGATGTCACGTCTGCATACAGTGACCTGCCTTCGTCTTCACGGTAGCCGCAGATTCTGTCCAGGGCTTCATTGATACATCCCAGGACCTGTCCCCAGTTGTCTTCATTGATGATTTCCTGTTTCTTGCCGGCATCCATTACGTCCGGGAATTTGAGTATGACACCGAGGATATGAGCGGCGTCCGCATTGCCCGTGTATGGGTATTCGGCCTCGATTTTCTCGTTTATGGCCATTATTTGCCTGTAATATGCCATCACGAGGTCGGAGTTGATCTCTTTTGCGGTCTCGGCTGCATTGGCTTCGAATGTCATGAAGAAATCTATGTTGCCTCTCTGAAGTCTCTGGGCTATCAGCTGCCGTACCGCAAGTTCCTTGTCTTTCGGGAGCAACTGTGTCTTGACCGATATGTCTGCATTTTTCCCGTTGAGCGACTTAATCTCGACTGTGAGTTTTCCTGAGGACAGCGAGGTTTCAGCCTTGCCGTATCCTGTCATTGACTGTATCATGCTGTTTTTTCTTTTTCGTGGACAAAAATAGCAAATTTATCCTTATCTTCGCAAATTATTGCGGCTGTCAGGGTTGTGGGCGGGATTCTCTTTCCTTGCGGACTTTCCGGCAGTAGAAAACTTAATTGAAATGGAAGAAAAGAATATCGAGGCGCCAGAGGCCCGTAACCTGAATTTTCTGGAAGAAATCATAGAAGCAGACCTGGCATCGGGTAAGTGCGAGTCAATTATGACGCGTTTCCCGCCAGAGCCGAACGGCTATCTCCATATAGGGCATGCGAAAAGCATCTGCCTGAATTTCGGCCTTGCCAGGAAGTACGGCGGTAAGACCAATCTCCGTTTTGACGATACGAATCCCGTGAAGGAAGATACTGAATATGTGGATTCCATCAAGGAGGATATCCGCTGGCTCGGCTTCGAGTGGGAGAACGAGAGATATGCGTCGGACTATTTCGACCAGCTTTATGAGTGGGCCGAGGAGCTGATCAGGAAGGGGCTGGCATATGTCGATGACCAGACCCAGGAGGAAATCCGGGCCAACAGGGGGACTGTCCAGACTCCAGGAGTGGAGAGCCCGTGGAGGAACCGTTCCGTGGAGGAGAATTTGAGGCTTTTCCGCGAAATGAAGGCCGGGAAGTATGCGGACGGGGAGAAGGTGCTGAGGGCCAAGATAGACATGGCGCATCCCAATATGCTTTTCCGTGACCCTCTGATGTACAGGATTATACATGCCAGCCATCACAGGACCGGCGACAAGTGGTGCATCTATCCGATGTATGACTTCGCCCATGGGCAGTGCGACAGCATAGAGCATATCACGCACTCCATCTGTACGCTTGAGTTCGATGTGCACAGGCCGCTGTATGACTGGTTCATAGAGAAGCTCGGCATTTTCCCGTCACATCAGTACGAATTCGCGAGGCTGAATCTCACATATACGGTGATGAGCAAGCGCAAGCTGCTTGAGCTTGTGAAGAATCACTATGTAAGCGGCTGGGACGATCCGCGTATGCCTACGATATGCGGTATCCGCAGAAGGGGCTATACCCCTGAGGCCGTGAGGATGTTTGCGGAGAAGGTGGGCGTGGCCAAGAGGGAGCAGCTCATTGACCTGCAGCTCATGGAATGGTGTGTCCGCCAGGATCTCAACGAACGTTCCAACAGATACATGGTGGTGCAGGATCCTGTGAAGCTTGTCATACTTGGCTGGGAGCCCGGTCAGGTGGAGTGGTTCGATGCTCCGTTGAATCCGGCAAGTCCTGACGGTCCTTTCCGCAAGGTGCCGTTCACAGGGGAAATCCTGATAGATGCTGCAGACTTCATGGAGGAGCCGCCCAAGAAGTATTTCCGTCTCAAACCTGGCGGGGAGGTCCGTCTCAAATATTCATATATTGTCAAATGCGAAGAGGTGGTGAAGGATGCTGACGGCAGGATTACCGAGATCAGGTGCAGCTATGATCCGGCATCGAAGCCTGGCGCAGGTGAATGGCGTTCAGTGAAGGGTACCATACACTGGGTGTCTGCCGCACATTGCAGGGAAGTGGAGCTCAGGATATACGACAAGCTTTTCACGGAAGCGCAGATGGGGTCAATCCCGGAGGGCAAGGATTACAAGGATTATCTGAATCCTGATTCACTTGTCGTCACCAGGGGATATGCCGAACCTGCCCTCCTGGAGGACAATTCGGGGATTGCCGTACAGTTCGAGAGGACAGGCTATTTCTTCAAGGATCCGGATTCCACACCGGAACATTTCGTATTCAACAAGACGACTTCGCTGAAGGATTCCTTCAAGTTCTGACAGGTATTTTCAGCTAAAGATAGTCAAGCACCGTCTCCATCCGGGTTCCGCGCGATCCCTTGATGAGGACGGTGCTTCCTTTCATGGGATGGTCCTGGAGATACATGGCGAGGTCCTTTGAGGTCATGAAGAATCCGGTGACATGGTCGTTGCCGTCTCTCAATATGACAGAAGTGCAGCCGTTTCCGGCCCCGTGCATGGAATCCGGCGAAGGGATCCGCTCATCGGACATTGATGCCGCCTTCCAGAATTCCTGTCCGACAAAGAATATCTTGCTGACATTCATTCCGGTCGTCTTCTCTATGATTTTTCTGTGCTCTGATGTCGATTCCTCCCCGAGTTCAAGCATGTCGCCGAGCATGAGGCATTTCTGTTCCGCATCTATACCGGCGAAATTGTCTGTAGCGGCTTCCATGCTTGTGGGATTGGCATTGTATGCGTCGATTATGAGGGTGTTGTCTTCTGTCCTGAGCATCTGCGAACGGCTGTTGGACGGGATGTATGATGCAATGGCCGCGGCTGCCTCCTCGTGGCTTATCCCGAAGTATTTCCCGACTGCAAGTGCGGCCATGACATTGTCTGCATTGTATGCTCCGACAAGCTGTGTGTCTATCCGGAGGTTTTCGGCTGCAATCGCTATCCTGAGATATGGATGCGTGTTGTCTGCCGGAAGGATTTCCGCTCCGTAGTATCTGACCCCGTACGGGATTGTCTGCAGGTCGGGACGTTCCGCTGCCATCTTCAGGAGTTCCTGGTTGTCGACATTGACGAAGGCCTTGTCAGCTGTGCGCTGCAGGTAGTCGTACAGTTCTCCCTTGGCTTTCCTGACCCCTTCATAGCTCCCGAATCCGAGAAGGTGGGCCTTGCCTACATTGGTGACCAGCCCGTAATTCGGCAGGCATACCGACACCAGTTCCTTGATATCACCCGGATGGCTTGCCCCCATCTCAATGATGGCTATTTCCGATTTGTCATTGATTTTCAGGAGCGAAAGCGGGACGCCGATGCTGTTGTTCAGGTTGCCCTCCGTTGCGGTGACATTGTAGCGGACTGACAGCACTGTCTTAATGAGTTCCTTGGTCGTGGTCTTGCCGTTGGTGCCTGTGAGCCCGATGACCGTGATGGGCTTGCCGTCTACGAAAGTCATTGACCTGTGCCATCTTGCAAGTTCCTGGAGGGTCTTCAATGTGTCTTCCACCAGGATAAGCCTGTCGTCATGGACGGTTTGCCGCGAGACGACGGCGTATGCCGCCCCTGCTTCAAGTGCCTTCGCTGCGTATTCGTTGCCGTCGAAATTCTCTCCTTTCAGGGCGAAGAAAAGTTCCCCGCCCTTTATTTTCCTGCTGTCTGTAGCTATTCCCGAGCAGGATCTGAATATATCGTATAGTCCTTGGATTGTCATGTCCCGGTATTTTTCTGTGAAATCTTGTGCTTCCGATGTCAGGGCTGTGCCGCCGTGCTGCATTCAGGCCTTGCCTGTGCTGCCGAAGCCTCCTTCGCCCCTTGCTGTCTCGTCAAGTTCCTCTGTCTCTTCCCATTCCACGCGTTCATGTCTGGCGACGACCATCTGCGCTATCCTTTCTCCAGGATTTATCGTGAACGGTGTGTCCGAGAGGTTTACAAGGATGACCTTGATTTCTCCTCTGTAGTCCGCATCAATTGTTCCCGGCGTATTGAGCACCGTGATTCCGTGCCTGGCTGCGAGTCCGCTTCTTGGCCTTACCTGGGCTTCATAGCCTTCCGGAAGTGCAATATGGAGTCCTGTCGGTACCATTGCCCTGCACAGCGGCCTGAGTTCGACCGCTTCCTGGATATTGGCCTTGAGGTCCATTCCTGCCGACAGCTCCGTGGCATATTCCGGTGCCGGGAATGCTGATTTGTTTATAATCTTTACTTTCATGTCTTTCCGATAAAGCATTTTCTAATGTATCGTACAAAAATACTAAAACTGCTGGAATACCGGTATTGAATCGCGAATTTCATCAATTTTGCCGGTCCAGGAGAAGCTCATGCACAAATTATTGTATAAATTATTGAACAAATTATCCCGAAAAACTTGTACTTTCAGATAAAATTTCTACCTTTGCATCCGCAAAAGGGGGTATAGCTCAGTTGGCTAGAGCATCTGCTTTGCAAGCAGAGGGTCGTCGGTTCGAATCCGTCTATCTCCACAAGACAGGCTTTAAGGCCGCAAGACTGAGGGTGACCAAATTTTTGGTCACCCTCAAACGTCTTTCTTCGAAACCATTGACGAGCAGAGTGCAGTTTCCGTAATTATTATATCCCGTGATCCGCAATGTATTCGTTCGGGTATTCTGAAAATAAAAAATGAGTGTCGGCACATCACGTGCGGACCCTCATACTAACCACATAATTAATAACACTAAAACTAATAACCAATAAGCTGTGAAGGTTTTGGATTAACCTTTCGATCAACTCGGGTGCAAAGGTACAGCTTTTTTTGATATCTCCAAATATTTTTTGAAGAATTTTTCTGTTTTTTATGTTATTTTTCTTTTTCTGTCATCGAATCTACTCTCTGACGGCAATGATCTTGTCGACAATGTACTTTTGCTGGCCTCTCCATGGAAGTCTGCCGAGATATTCCTTGTAGTGGAGCTCCACGGTCTTTCCTCCGCATCTCATGAGTGAGTCCGCCACTGCCGGATCAGTGATTGAGAATTCGAATTCATAGGACTGTATGGCGGATGTCGATGTCTTGGACTTGGAATTGAAGCCGGCCTGGATCACCTTGCCTTCGTATGTCTTGAATATATATCCTTTGTATACGACGAAGTTCAGTTCGCCTGCCTTGACGCCTTCTCCGAATACAAAATAGAATTTGATGAATACGGCCAGGGCAAGCACAACTGCGGCAGCCAATACGGAAATGGCTATTATTTTTCTTTTTTTCATGATGTTTATTGAATTTTCATGTCTGCGTTTATCGGTCGGTTATTCCAGGACAAAAGGCACTTCAGTGCGGATATCATCGGAAGCAGAGCCTATGAGAGCCTTGAATTTGCCTGGTTCGGCCACCCATTTGTGTCTGTCCGGGTCGAAGAAACTGAGGTCTTCCTTGCTGATGGTGAATGTCACCGTAGTGCTTTCTCCCGGTGACAGGCTGACTTTGCGGAAGCCTTTGAGTTCCTTGACAGGACGCGGCAGGCTGGACTTCAGGTCTGAAATATACAGCTGTACCACTTCCTTGCCTTCGCAGTCTCCGCTGTTGGTGATGTCTACGCTGACCGTGATATCTCCGTCGGCAGTCATCGTCCTGCTGTCTGTCTCGGCTTTGCCGTATGTGAAGCTGGTGTAGCTGAGACCGTGTCCGAATGCGAACAATGGCTCAATCTCTTCCTTGTCAAACCATCTGTATCCTACGAATATGCCTTCCTTGTATTCAATGTCCCAAATACCGTCATCCCTGCGGGTTCCTGGATATTCACCCACCGAATGGGCAGGGGAGTCTTCGAGTGCTGCAGGGAATGTGAACGGGAGCTTTCCTGACGGGTTCACGGCGCCGGACAGTATGTCTGCTATGGAATTGCCTGCCTCCGAGCCAAGATACCATCCCTGGACTACTGCAGGGACTTTCCCGATCCACGGCATGGCGACGGCGTTGCCGGAAATATTCACTACGACCAGGTTTCTGTTGGCTTCTGCAAGGGCTTCTATGAGCTTGTCCTGACCATAAGGAAGGCCCAATCCTTTCCTGTCCGAATTCTCACAGTCCTGCTGCCATGATTTGTTCAGACCTCCGACAAAGATGACATAGTCTGCAGAGGCGGCCTTGCCGACAGCTTCCTCTATCAGTTCATCGGCACTTCTGTCATCCTTGAGGTTCTGTCCGGATGAGACGCCGTCGTATTCGCCTGAGACATCACCGACATAGCCTCTGGCATACGAGACTTCGGCTTTCCCGGCGAATGCATCCCGGATTCCTTCCAGAGGAGAAATCTCATGCTGTACTTTGAGCGATGAGCTTCCACCTCCGACTGTCATCATCTTGATGGCGTTCTCTCCCACCACCAGTATCCTGCATCCTGTTTCCGGTACGATAGGAAGCAGGTGACCGTCGTTCTTGAGAAGGACGATCCCTTCATTTCCGATTTTCCGTGCGGCGGCGTAATGCTCGTCGGACAACATGCTCCCGAACGGCCTGTCCTGACGCATTACCGTGCGGAATGCAAGCCTGAGGATGCGTCTTACCTTGTCGTCAAGCTCTTCTGTCCCGACTTCTCCTGACTTGATCTTTTTCAGATACGGCGTGGCGAGGTAGTAGTTGTCATAGGCGTTCCTGGTGCCGGTGGACAGGCCGTTGGTACCGGTCCCGAATTCCATGTCAAGTCCGTTTGT
This sequence comes from uncultured Bacteroidales bacterium, assembly GCA_944326315.1. Taxonomy (GTDB): domain Bacteria; phylum Bacteroidota; class Bacteroidia; order Bacteroidales; family UBA932; genus Cryptobacteroides. The sequence continues at coordinate 8,564 of CALVDP010000039.1, read as the reverse complement.
GATGGCTTCGTCAGTGTCGTGTGTGCCTCCCCAGTCCGATACGACCGCACCGTCGAAGCCCCATTCGCCTTTCAGTATGTCATTGAGAAGGTACTCATTGTGGCATCCGTGCTGGTCCTTGTAGAGGTTGTACGATCCCATGATGGTCCATGTGCCGCCTTCCTTGACTGCCGCCTTGAATGCAGGCAGATAGATTTCGTACAGGGTGCGGTCATCGACTATGACATTGCTTGTGTGCCTGTTGATTTCATTGTTGTTCAGGGCATAATGCTTCACGCATGCCGCTACGCCGTTTGACTGGACTCCCTTAATATAAGGGACAACCATCTCCGATGCCAGATACGGGTCTTCTCCCATGTATTCGAAGTTTCTTCCGTTCAGAGGCGTCCTGTATATGTTCACACCCGGTCCGAGAAGGACTGACTTGTTCCTGTACCTTGCTTCTTCCCCGATGCTTTTCCCGTACAGGTATGATATGTCTTCGTTCCATGTAGCCGCCAGGCATGTCAGGGCAGGGAAGGCCACGCATGAATCATTGGTCCACCGCGCCTGGTTCCATTCGTCCCAGTAGACTTCCGCCCTTATTCCGTGCGGGCCGTCTGTCATCCATATTTCGGGGATGCCGAGTCTCTTTACTCCAGGGGAGCTGAATTTCGACTGTGCATGTACCATAGCCACTTTTTCTTCGACTGTCAGTCTCTTCATGACGTCTTCTATACGGTCCTCTATGTCTGCTGAATTGTCAAGATAGACTGGTGTCTGGCCCGCAATGGGCAATGTCATAAGCGCGAACGCCGCCGGGAACAGGAATTTCAGTTTCATTTCGTTCTGTCGGTTATTGTTTCTGATAAGCTGTAAAATGTCCCCAAAAGTAATCAAAAATATAATAGGAAAAAAGAGTAAGGTGAGAGTAAGGTGTGGCATGACACGCAATCGGCTGCGCTGTCATCGGAATCCGGGCCAAGTCATTTATATTGCCAAACTCCTGTCGCCCTCATCCTCAATGCCTTGCATTTTGCTAATTCTTACACACCTTAAAGGGGCTGTATCAAAACACTCGTTTTGATACAGCCCCTCTCAAACGTTTTTCTTCGAAACCATTGACGGACAGAGTGCAATCAAGCTTGCACAAATGGCCGAGGTGAGGATATGGATATCCCTGGTGTTCCTGGAATGGACGGGGTTATATTACTCCCTGTGACATCATGGCATCGGCCACCTTGATGAAGCCTGCTATATTGGCTCCTTTCACGTAGTTCACATAGCCGTCTTCTTCTGTCCCGTATTTGAGGCAGGCGGCATGTATGTCTTCCATAATCCTGTGGAGCTTCTCGTCGACTTCTTCCGGTGTCCATTTCAGGCGGATCGAGTTCTGTGTCATCTCCAGTCCTGAAGTGGCTACGCCGCCTGCATTTGAGGCCTTGCCCGGAGCATAAAGTATCCTGGCGTTCTGGAACACTTCGATGGCTTCAGGTGTCGATGGCATGTTGGCCCCTTCAGCCACGCATATACATCCGTTGGCTACAAGTGCCTTGGCTTCTTCGCCGTTCAGCTCGTTCTGTGTGGCGCATGGCATCGCAATGTCGCATTTCACTTTCCACGGACGTTCGTTCTCGAAGTATTGCGCGCCCGGATAGACTTTCACATATTCCCTGATACGTCCCCTGATGACGTTCTTCAACTCCATGACATAGTCGAGTTTCTCTCTGGTGATACCTTCAGGGTCGTAGATGTAGCCGTTTGAATCTGAAAGTGTGACGACCTTCGCTCCGAGCTGCAGTGCTTTTTCTGCAGCATATTGTGCCACGTTGCCGGATCCTGATATGCAGACAGTCTTGCCTTCGAAGCTGTCACCCTTGGTGGCGAGCATGGCTGATGCGAAGTAGCATGTGCCGTATCCTGTGGCTTCCGGACGGAGCGGGCTTCCTCCCCAGTTCAGTCCTTTTCCTGTAAGGGTGCCTGTAAATTCGTTGCGCAGTCTCTTGTATTGACCGAACATGAAACCAACCTCGCGGCCGCCGACTCCGATGTCTCCTGCAGGCACATCAGTGTCCTGTCCTATGTGACGCTGGAGCTCTGTCATGAAGCTCTGGCAGAATCTCATGACCTCGTTGTCGGATTTGCCTTTTGGATTGAAATCAGAGCCTCCCTTGGCACCTCCCATCGGAAGGGTGGTAAGGCTGTTCTTGAATGTCTGCTCGAAAGCAAGGAATTTCATGATACTCAGGTTCACGCTCGGATGGAAGCGGATGCCTCCCTTATACGGGCCTATGGCGCTGTTCATCTGCACCCTGTAGCCTCTGTTGATCTCAACTTCTCCTTCATCGTTGATCCAAGGTACCCTGAACATGATGACGCGCTCAGGTTCTGCAATACGCTCCAGTATCTTCATGTCCATAAGATACGGATGTTCCACAATGTAAGGGGCAAGGCTTTCCACAACTTCCCTTACTGCCTGGTGAAATTCTTTTTCTCCAGGATTCCTGGCTATGAGTCCAGCCATGAAATCATCTACATACTTTTGAGCAAAATGATCCATCGTCTTAATGATTTATAGTTAATTGAAATTTGTCAATTCTGTCGTTCTTCCTTACAAAATAAAGAAATCAAATCGACAAAAACAATAGCCTGCATCTCTCCAAAGCCTTTACCGGCAAAACGATTCGTGACTCAGGACGGCTGAATCCGTTTAGCAGTTTTCCTGTTATTGCAAAAATGCTTTCAATTTGAAAGCTGATTGAAAAAACATGGCGGAAATTTATAATATTGCATGCAATGTTGAAGTTTTTGCAATATTTTCCGGAAGTCGGACGTATATGCTATATTTGCATGCTATGAGAATGTGGACAATTGATATTGTATATTATTCCCCGACCGGGACTTCCGGACGCGTGGCCTGTGCGGTGGCGGAGGAGTTGGCCGGAAAATTGTCAGGGGCCGGTGTCCATTGTGATTCCAGACGTTTTGACTTGACAAGGGATTTTTCTGATAGTGTTATATATTCAGCTGATTCTGTTGTAGTTGTGGCTGTACCTGTCTATGGCGGCAGGGTGGCTGGGACGGCGGTTGAGAGGCTTTCGAGGCTGAAGGGGAATGGATCTTCGGCTGTGGCCATTGTCCTGTACGGGAACAGGGCTTATGAGGATGCCCTGGTGGAGCTTCAGGACTTGCTGGAAGAACAGGGTTTCAGGGTGGAGGCTGCTGCGGCTTTTATCGGGGAACATTCTTACAGCAGGCCGGAGATGCCGATTGCTGAAGGGCGTCCTGACGGGAGCGACATGGACAAGGCCAGGGATTTCGGAGCGGATGTGGCGGGGAAGCTTCTGGCAGGTAAGTTTCAGACAGGTAAGTTTCAGGCAGGTAAGTGTGCGGATGAAAGGCTTGCGGATGAAAGGCTTGCGGATGAAAGGCTTGCGGATGAGAGGCTTGCAGTACCAGGAAACCGTCCGTATAAGGTCAAGGGCCCGCATGTCCCGCAGGCTCCTGTGTGTGACGGCAGTCTGTGTCTAGGATGCGGGACTTGTGCTGAGGTTTGTCCGGTGGGGGCCATATCCTTGTCGTCCGGGAAGGCTGTGGCGGACAGTGCTTCCTGTACGAAATGCTGCGCGTGTGTGAAGAGCTGTCCTGCAGGGGCTCTGGTATTCGATTCCCCCTTTGCCGAAGTACTGTACCGTAATTTCAGCGCCCGGAAAGAACCGGAGTTTTTCTTGTAGTCTGGTCTGCCTGAGGGGCTGTGTAAGTGTTTTCGCTGTCCTCCTGAATGTCTTTCTGCGGTCTGAGTGGCTTCTGAGGCTCAGAATACGAGTGAGATTCCGGCCCCATGCTGCTGTATCCCGAATGACAACAGTGTCTTGTTGTATCCTGAGACTATCTTGTTCATGCGGTGTTTGCTGACGCAGAAGACTGTTGTACCGGCTGCAAGTCCTAGTAAGCCTGCACCTGTAATGATAAGCCCGGCGGTAGCTGCAGCCGTGTATCTCCCGGACGGGCTTATGTCTGGGATTTCCCCGGTGACGGCCGCTAAGGGTACGACGAATATGCTTCCTATTCCCATGGCTACGCCTTCCAGCATCATTCCGGTGACGCCTACGCCAAGAGTGACAAGTCCGGCACCTGTAAGCACTCCGGAGCCGATAAGCAGTCCTTTCCCGGTCTTGAAGCCTGAGCGTGCCTTATCCCATTTCACGAAGGTGGCCTCGTCAACTCCGGACAGCAGTTCATACACCTGGCCGGATGTAAGTTTTGTCCCGCAGGAGAAAAGGTCTGCGCCACTGCGGTATATTTCGTTGTGCTGGGCTGAGGCTTTGATGCCTGTAGAGAGTAGGGCACATAGGATCGCGCCCACTAATAGTGTTGTCTTCATAATGTGTTTTCCTGGTCGTCTTACCGGTTGTTTTCCGTGTTTTCTTTTCTGGAATCCTGCTCTGACTCGATTCTTTTCCGGTATTCATCGAGTCTTTTTCTCCAGATGCGGCATTTGGCCCGTTTTTCGGCTTCCTTTCTTTCGAGGTAGCTTTCGTATTTCTTTTCAAGATAATTGTCTGCCATCGCGGTGCTGTTTTATTTTTTCCCGGAAATCCTCCGGCGTCTGCCGGAAGCATCATTCCAAGGTCCTGTAATTCATGTATTTTATTGGTCTGCCTTTTTTCTTTTTCCCTCTGTCTTCTGTCCTCCGTCTTCTGTCCTCTGTCTTCTGTCCTCTGTCCTCTGTCCGTCTTTCATGCCATGTGGCTGACTTGCTTTCGTCCTTGTCTGAATATTCATTTGACTAAGACCAGTGTGTCATTTTCCGTACTGCCATCCATTCCAAGAAGGACCAGTGTCGTATCTGATATCACAAGGAAATCGAATATCTCTCCGGATGCATCGTTGATACATTGCCATACGGTGGCATCGTTGTCTTCCGGTGTGCCGCGGAGTGTCAGCCGTCTGCCCGAGTATTTTTTCTTTTCATTACCTCCTTTGCCTGAAATCGTAAGGGAAAACGTGCCGTCTCCGCTGTGCAGGCGGTGTCTGACTGCAAGCGTTGTAGCATCCTGACGACCGCCCCCTTGCCCCGGAGACCTGTATGTGCGTACAATTTCAGGCCCCAACGGATTTTCCCGGGAATCGTTCCGAGCTGATGTGCCGTTCCGAGCTGATGTGCCGTTCCCGGCCCTGTGGGTACATGATATTGCCGAAGCCAGAATTGACATGGCAATGACGGCAAGTAATACGTAGGGTTTCATAATATGTGCAGATTTGTCAGCCTGTCCCCGGTCAGTCTCCGTTAGTCCTGACGTTTGCGCCTGGATGCATGCCGTCATGCGGTCTGGCAGGCATGTCTGGTCTCTCAGGGAGAAGCGGTCTGTCCACCCTGTATGAATCCATGGCCGATACTTTCCCGTCAGTGAATTTGACAATATATACATTGTATGATGACTGGGTCACATTTTCATGGTATTCCCATTCTTCATACCGGTCTTCGAAACGTCTCAGGTCCGGATTTCCGAGCATTTTCCTGATTTGTCCCGTGGTCATTCCGGGTTCGATGCCTGTCATTGCCTGGTGTACGGCCACGAAAGCGGCGCATCCTGTCAGGGACAATGCCATCAGGATGGCCGTCATATATTTCAGTATTTTTTTCATTTTCTTCCTGAATTATGCTTGAATTATGCTTGATTTATGTTTGTCTGTGTTCTTGCTTGTCTAGATTCTTTTTTGTCTGGATTTATGTTTGTCTGTGTTCTTGCTTGTCTGGGCTCTTGGAACATTTGGGGGCTTTCCTGTCAGACTTGTCGGCGGCAGGGGAGTCTGCTGCCTTGTCGGTGCCGCATGCAGAACATTCATTCGGAGAACAGTCCGTAGAGTTGTGCGTCGATAAGGTCGGTGATCATGGCGAAATCCTCAGGGCTGTTCTCGAAGTCCAGATTGTCGGCATTTATGGTGAGTACCTGTCCTTTGTAGCCTGATATCCAGTTCTCGTATTTGTCGTTGAGCCCGGTGAGATATTCGATGCTGATGGATTTTTCATAGTCCCTGCCACGTTTCTGTATCTGTGACACCAGATGCGGAATGGAGGACTTGAGGTAAATGAGCAGGTCCGGCGCCTTGACAAGAGACATCATCAGGTTGAACAGGTCCATGTATGTCCTGTAGTCGCGGTCCGAGAGGTTGCCCATCTCATAATTGTTGGCTACGAAGATCTGGACTCCCTCCAATATGGTCCTGTCCTGTATGATGACATTGTCTGAATTCGCTATTTCAAGCACATCCTTGAACCGTTGTGTGAGGAAGTATACTTCCAGATTGAAAGACCATCTGGGGATATCTTTGTAATAGTCTTCAAGATACGGGTTGAAAGTGACGGCTTCATATTTCGGTGTCCATCCGTAATGTTCCGCGAGCATCCTTGTGAGTGTCGTCTTTCCGCTCCCTATGTTTCCTGCTACTCCTATATGCATATTCGTTACAATTCATTATCGTTGCCGCGAATTTAACAAATTTCGGGGATATCCTTCTATCTTTGCTGCTGTTTGCATCGGTGTTTACTGCTGTTTGCATCGGTGTTTGTTGCTGTTTGCATCGGTGTTTGTTGCTGTTTGCTTCGGTGTTTGCTGCTGTTTGCGTCGGTGAATGCGGTGTATTCTTTTCCGGTTGGATCAATTTTATTACTTTTGCCGGACAGATTTTCGGCAAGAGTATTTGAATGGAAGGAATATGTATTTACTGAACGAAGATACGATTTGTGCGCCGGCGACTGTCCCTGGCACGGGGGCTATTTCGGTGATCAGGGTGAGCGGACCTGAAGCTCTTCATGCTGTGGCTGCCATTGTCGAATGCGGCAAGGACAGGGATGTGGCATCCGCTCCGGGGTATTCTGTCAGGTACGGCCATGTCCATATGCCTGACGGGGCCTTGCTTGATGATGTACTTGTGTCTGTATTCAGGGCTCCGCATTCATATACAGGCGAGGATTCGGCCGAGATTTCTTGTCATGCGTCAGCGTATATTGTCGACAACATATTGCTGCTTCTTGCAGGGCAGGGAGTCAGGGCTGCGGCTCCGGGAGAATTTACCAGGCGTGCATTTCTGAACGGGAAGATGGATCTGGCTCAGGCAGAAGCGGTAGCTGACTTGATTGCAGCCGAGAATGCTGCGGCACATCGGGTCGCGTTGACACAGCTGAAAGGCGGCTTCTCTGACGAATTGCGGAAGATGAGGGCAAAACTGCTGAATATCGTCTCCCTGATGGAGCTTGAGCTTGATTTCAGTGAGGAAGATGTCGAGTTTGCCGACAGGTCCGAACTCAAGTTCCTGGTGGAAGAGGTGGTCGCGCATATCAGTACTCTCGTCTCGTCATTCCGGCTTGGCAACGCTATCAGAAACGGTATTCCGGTCGCCATCGCGGGGGCCACCAATACGGGGAAGAGCACGTTGCTGAATGCCTTGCTCGGCGAGGAGAGGGCGATAGTTTCTGATGTGCACGGGACTACCAGGGACACGATAGAGGAGACACTTAATGTCGGCGGCCTGCTTTTCAGGTTTATCGATACCGCAGGAATTCGGAACACTGACGAGGCTGTGGAGCGGATAGGTATAGAACGGACGTTCCGGAAAGTGGAAGAAGCCGTAGTCGTGATAGTGATGCTTGACGCCGGCAGATTATGCGGTGCGGATAATGTTTCATTCTCTCACGCAGGAGACGGCAGCACAGAGGATGAAGCTTGCGCGGCCGGGAATATCCCTCTGCAACAGACTTTGGAGGATGTACTTGGCCGGATTGACCCGAACAGTCAGAAAGTCATTTTCGTGTTGAACAAAATGGATCTTCTCGAGGATACCAAAATGGATCTTCTCGGGAATACCAAAATGGATCTTCTCGGGAATACCAAGGCGGACTTTTTCGGTGATGTCAGGGATAGTTCTGCTTCCGGTGACGGCAGCTTCGGGAGAACATGTGAAAGCCTGAATACCTATTCTTCTACGAATGAACGGCAGGTGTTTTCTGACAAGAAATGTCGTGAGGTGGAGAGCAAATGTCCCGAAAAAATAGAAATTCCCGCCGAAGGCCTGACACAGAACTGGTTCCGTCCCGGAAATGATGGTCAATTCTGCCTGTTCAATTCGCGTAACAAAAATGTTATCAAAATAAACTCATTTGTTTCTTTAATTAATAATCAATGCATAACGAAGAAGCTGATGAATTCTGCCTTAGTGTTCATGTCCGCAAGAAAAGGGGAGGGGACAGACGCGCTTAAGGCGGCGCTTTCCGGACTTTGCCAGGAATATTCAGCCTCTTCCGATGGAGTGGTCATAACGAATCTCCGTCATGTCGAAGCATTGTCCAATGCCTCGACAGCACTTCAACGTGTCCTTGACGGCCTGAATTCCGGACTTCCTTCCGACCTTGTCTCACAAGACATCCGCGAGGCCCTCTACCACCTTGGTTCAATCGTCGGCGAAATCTCGACCGACGAAGTCCTCGGCACAATTTTCAGCCGGTTTTGCATCGGTAAGTAACTCGAATTCTCACTATGACAACTCAAATACAAAAAGAATACAAATAATGTTAAATAACTTGC
>CALVDP010000038.1 GCA_944326315.1 uncultured Bacteroidales bacterium | reverse complement strand
CCGAAGCTGCTTTCATCTGCATGCTGCAGCAGCTCTGCCGGATAGTTTCCTTCCAGGGCTGCATAGGCCGCCTCGTCTGCGTAGATTGTCACATTGTGTTCCTGCACCCCGCTGCACAGGCCCGGGAGGTCGAACAGCCGGTCCTTATGTATGATGAGGCAGTCAAGTGCATTGCAGACACTTACTCTTCTGGTCTTGGCGTTGGTGATGATTGCGGCGCCTTTGTCCAGGTCTCCGTCCTTGTCGAAATATGTGTGGCAGATGCCGGCTCCGGTCTCTATTACAGGCACTCTTGCATTTTTCCGTACGAAGTCTATCAGATTCCTGCTGCCGCGCGGTATCACGAGGTCCACCTCTCCTTCGGCTTCAAGCAGGGCTGCAGTGGATTCGTGCCCTGCCGGCATCAGCACTGCCGTATCTTCATCGAAGCCGCATGCCGCCAGTGTTCTGCGTATGACCGACACTATCGCCGAATTCGATTCCTGAGCATCGCTTCCTCCTTTCAGGATACATGCATTCCCGGATTTCACGCAGAGGGAGAACACATCGAAACTTACGTTTGGTCTGGCTTCGTATATTATGCCTACGACTCCGAACGGCACGCTTACCTTGCGTATCCTCATCCCGTTGGGCCGTGTAATGTCGCTCAGTATCCTGCCTGCAGGCGACGGGAGTGCGGCCACGTCCCGTATATCGGAAGCAATGCCGTCAAGTCTCCTGCCGTCAAGCTTCAGCCTGTCATACATGGGATTGTCAGGGGATATCCTTTCAAGGTCGGCCTTGTTGGCATCCAGTATCAGTTCCTTGTTTTCACCGATTTCGTCCGCCAGCTTCAGAAGCATGGCACTGATTTTCCCGTCACCGGCAACGGCCAGCCCGTATGCAGCGTTACGCACGGACTGGAACAATTTGCTGTAGCACCCCATTTCAGTCATTCATTGTTTTCGATGTAAAGATAGTCATAATGTACCAAAGGTCTTCTCCCTTTGGCGCCGATTGTTTCTGCCGCCTTGCCGCTTCCCGCGGAGACCTTGCCTACACCGACAGTATGTCCGTCCGGGGATATGATCCTGACTATGTCCCCTTTCTCGAATTCGCCTTCCACCGCTGTCACCCCGACTGGAAGAAGGCTTGATGCCTTATTGCCGGTCAGTGCCTTGAATGCCCCTTCGTTTATGTACAGGCTGCCTTTTGCAAACCCGTCCGAATGCGCAATCCATTTCTTGATATGAGAGATAGGCCTGTCCGACGGAAGGAAACGGGAGCAGATGACATCCCGGTCCCCGCGGAGCAGCACAGATGCCAGTATGCCTGGTTTCTTGCCGTTGGCTATCACCACTTCTATGCCTTCATCTGCCATCTTCGACGCTATCCTGTACTTGGTCAGCATTCCGCCACGCCCGAAGCTGGACTTTCCTGCCCCGATGTATACCGAGACATTGTCGCCATGGCGAATCTCCCTGATGACCGGAGTTTCCGGTACGGATGGGTCTCCGGCATAAATTCCGTCCACATTGCTCAGGATTACAAGTGTTTCCGCATCCATCATGGAAGCTATCATGCCGGACAGCTCATCATTGTCCGTGAACATCAGTTCGGTGACGGAAATGGTGTCATTCTCGTTTATCACGGGGATCACTCCGTTCCCGAGCATTACGTTCATGCAGTTCATCTGGTTGAGGTAATGATCCCTTGTCGACAGGCTTTCCTTGGTGGTAAGCACTTGTCCGCAGATTATCCCGTGGCCGGAGAACAGTTCGTAGTATCTGTTGATCAGCCTGGCCTGCCCGACAGAAGAATACAGCTGCCGTGCGGAGACCGCATCGAGCTTCTTCGTGCTTCTCACCATGTCACGTCCTGACGCTACGGCTCCGGAGGATACGAGGATGATCTCAAAACCGTGTTCCCTCAGTGTAGCAACCTGGTCTACAATGCTTTCCATTGCCCCGGTGTCAAGTGCTCCGTCCTTATTCGTCAGGACATTGCTTCCGACCTTGACCACGATTCTCCTGTTGGCGGTCTTCTTCATCGCTGCATGGATTTTAACAGACCCTGCATGACAGCTTCCTGAAAGCCGTATTCTTCCATTGCCGCAAGTCCTTTGGCAGTATATCCTCCCGGGGTAGTGACCTTGTCTATCTCCTCCTGTGGAGATGTCCCTCCGGTCTCCAGGAGGGCTATGGCCCCTTTCATGGTATTGATGACAATTTTCCTTGCTTCTTCCCGGCTGAAACCGATGTCTGTGCCTCCCTGTATGGCTGCGTCCAGATATTTCAGCGCGTAGGCAATTCCGCATGATGCCAGGGCAGTTCCCGCCGGCATCATTTCCTCAGGGACAGCCACGACCTCTCCCATTTTTCCGAAAATATCCTCCACTTCCTTGTAAATCTCAGGCTGGACTCCGCAGGCCGCAATGAATGTAGTGCTCATGCCCAAGGCTATTGCGGTGTTCGGGATTATGCGCATCAGTCCGGGCATGTCATTTCCGTCGCCGGTATCCTTGTGCAGCATGTCCTTCAGTTCGCTGAAACTGATTCCGGCCACAACAGAAGCGACAGTACATTTCCCATAGTCAAGGACAGGCCTGATCTCTTCCAGGACATCCCTGGTCTGCCATGGCTTGACGGCAATGATCACAAGGTCCGCCCCGGCAGCCGCCCCGATGTTGTCCTGCGATGTCTTGACTGCCGGTCCGAGAGCCTCTATCTTCCCAAGGGTCTCCCGTGTACGGGCTGTGACAATTATGTTTTTCATGCCGGATCCGGGATTGGCTGCTATGCCTCCTGCTATTGCCCTTCCCATGTTTCCGCCGCCTATTATGCAGATTTTCTGTATGTTGCCCATATTCATATCCTGCTTTCCAGGTATTCCCTGAAGTTGTCGTAACTGCTGGAGATTCTTATTGTCTTTTTCTCGTTTTTCATGAAATCCATAAGTCTCTGCGGAATCTTGACTTCCTGTCCGGCCGCAGATTCCACAGTCTCCTTGAACTTGGCCGGGTGTGCGGTTTCGAGGAACACTCCTGTTTCATCGGCTGACAGGCTGTCTGCCAGTCCCTGATAGCCGCAGGCACCATGCGGGTCAAGCATATATCCGTATTTGTCATGGACCGTGGCTATTGTTTTCCTGATTTCGTCATCAGTATAGCTGCATCCGGTAATGTCTTTCCTTACGGCTTCGGCAGAGTTTCCGTACAGGTCCATGACACGGGCGAAGTTGCTCGGATCTCCCACGTCCATGGCATTGGCTATTGTCTGTACTGATGCACGTGGCGTGTATATGCCTGTCCTGAGGTAATCCAGGAACACATCGTTCCGGTTGTTTGCCGCAATGAACCGTCTGACAGGAAGTCCCATCCTCCATGCGATGAGACCGGCCGTGATATTGCCGAAATTGCCGCTTGGTACGCTGAACACAAGATTTTTTTCTTTTCCGGCCCTCTTCAGTTGCGCGTATGCATTGAAATAGTAGAAAGCCTGCGGCAGGAAACGGGCCACATTGATGGAATTGGCTGAAGTCAGGGTCATTTTCCTGTTCAGTTCCTTGTCCATGAATGCGGATTTCACAAGCCTCTGGCAGTCGTCGAAGGTGCCGTCCACTTCAAGCGCCGTTATATTCTTTCCCAGTGTGGTGAACTGCTTTTCCTGTATCATGCTGACCTTCCCTTCAGGGTAAAGGACGATTACATCTATGCCCCCGACTCCGAGGAAGCCGTTGGCGACCGCACTGCCGGTGTCGCCGGATGTCGCGACAATTACTGTCACTTTGCCTCCGTTCTCTTCCTTGCCGTAGAAATAGGACAGCATCCTGGCCATGAACCTTCCTCCGACATCCTTGAATGCCAGTGTCGGGCCGTGGAAAAGTTCAAGAGAATAAATATTGTCATGCACATTGATTACCGGTGTGTCGAAAGTCAATGTGTCGCAGACTATCTTTTCTATGTCGCCGGCAGGTATATCCTCGTCGAAAAATGCGCATGCCACCCGTGTCGCGATTCCGTGGAAGTCCAGGCTGTCAATATTCCTGAAAAAATCATCCGGAAGCCGGTCTATGCGTTCCGGCATGTAAAGCCCCTTGTCAGGGGCAAGTCCTTTTTTCACCGCTTCCGCCAGTGAGGCGTGGGGAGCCATGTGGTTTGTGCTGAAATATTCCATAAGTCCGTCTTTTGTCTGTATTAACGATTTCTTCGAAATCCCGCCGCTCTTGCGTAATTCTAAGGGATGGACCCTTGCGGCCGCTGTCCGGAATGTCTCTTGAAGCCGCTTCAGTGCCGGTCTCCGTTCAGGAAAAGTTCGATGAACTGCCGGCCTGCGATGAGACCGTAGCTTCCTGACTTGGCCGCCTCTTCGTCGAATACTGTCACTCCGTCACCGCCGCTTCCGTCTGTCCTGTATATGGTGAAAGGTACCGGCCTGGCGGTATGTGTCCGTATTGCGCACGGGGTCGGATGGTCCGGCAGGATCGCCAGCGACACCGGTTCATCCCATGTCCTGATTTCATTCAGGATAGGACGGACAATCCTGTCATTCAGATACTTGATTGTGAGCATCTTCAGCTTCGGATCGCCGTCATGCCCGGCTTCATCGCTTGCTTCCAGGTGCAGGAAGACGAAATCTTGGTTTTTGAGAGCCTTGATTGCGGCTTCAGCCTTGCCTTCATAGTTGGTGTCGTACAGTCCGGTAGCTCCTTCGACATGTACCGGGTCAAGTCCGGCATACACTCCTATTCCCTTGATCAGGTCTACTGCGGAAATCACAGAGCCGCTTTTTATTTCCGGGAACAGGGCGGACAAGGTCTTCATTTTGGGCCTGTATCCCGGAGACCATGGCCATATGCTGTTTGCCACCTCCTTGCCTTCCGCCGCCCTTGCCTTGTTTACCGGATGCCCGGGCAGGAGTTCCATGGATGCAAGTATGAGACTGTCCAGCCTTTCCGCCGTATGGCGGGCGGCCTCGGCTTCAGCCTCCGGCAGGTAGCGCGAGAACTCTTCTCCGATGATGTCGTGCGGAGGCGTGGCCTTGATCCGCTTGTCGCCTCCTTTCATCTTGAGAAGATGCCGGTAAGACACTCCCGGGAAGAAGTTGACATCTTCTCCTCCGAGCTTCTCCTGCAGATATTCCATCAGTATGGAGGCTTCTCCGGTGCTGATCTGTCCTCCGGAGTGGTTCTTGATGTGTCCGTTCTCTATTGTGACAAGGTTGCATCTCATGGCCATTTCGTCCTCGCCGATTTCAATGCCCATGCTTGCCGCTTCCAGTGACCCGCGACCTTCAAAGACTTCAGGAAGATTGTAGCCGAGGATGGAAAGGTTCGCTATCTCGCTTCCCGGAGAGAAGCCCTCAGGTATCGTATCGAGCAGCCCGTTGCGGCCGTGTGCTGCCACCCAGTCCATTTCAGGCTTTTCAGTAGCCTGAAGAGGGGTCTTCCCTCCTAATGACGGGACAGGTTCGTCCGCCATCCCGTCACCCAGTATTATGATGTACTTCATGACTATCTGATATTTGCAATACTGATGATGTCCGCGAATACGCCGGCTGCCGTCACACTTGCTCCTGCGCCGTAGCCTTTGATCTGCATAGGATATTCCTTGTACCGCTCCGTGGTGATAAGGATGACATTGTTGCTTCCTGCCAGATGGTAGAATGGACTTTCCCTGTCCACTTCTTTCAGACCCACACTGGTTTTCCCGTTTTCCATTGTGGCGACGAATCTCCAGCATTTTCCTTCGGCAGCCAGGATTTTGCGCCGTCGTTCGAACTCATTGTCCAGCTCCGGTATTGTCTGCCAGAATTCCTCCAGCGATCCCTTGAAATATTTTTCCGGTATGAAGAGATGTTTTTCGACATCTCCCTGTTCCACACGATAGCCAGCCTCACGAGACAATATCACGAGCTTTCTGACCACATCGGTGCCGCTGAGGTCGATTCTCGGGTCCGGCTCCGCATATCCTGCTTCTTTGGCCATCATTATGGCCTTGCTGAGAGGTACGTTTTCGCTCATCTCGTTGAAGATGAAGTTCAGGGTGCCGGACACCACCGCCTCAATCTTCAGTATCTTGTCCCCGCTGTTGATCAGGTCGCTGATGGTGTTGATGATAGGCAGTCCTGCCCCGACATTGGTCTCGAACAGGTATTTCACTCCACGTTTCCTGGCCGTATCCTTCAATTCCTTGTATTTGTCATACTCTGACGATGCCGCTATCTTGTTGGCGGCCACTACGGAGATGTTGTGGTCCAGCAGGCTGTGATAGATCCCTGCCACTTCGGCGCTTGCCGTACAGTCCACGAACACGGAGTTGAACATGTTCATTCCGAGTATTTCGTCCCTGAAAATCTCAGGAGATGTCATTGTTTCCGAACTGTCGAGCCGTTCGCTGTATGTATCCAGGTCGATACCGTCCCTGTCTATGATGTAGTGGCGTGAGTTTGTAATTCCTATTACCTTGATCTGCAGGGATTTTTCTTTCATGAGCTTCTGCTGCTGCATCCTTATCTGGCTTATCAGGCTGCTGCCTACAAGTCCGTTGCCGGCAAGGAACAGGTTCAATACCTGATAGTCTGACAGGAAGAAGGAATCGTGTATCACGTTCATTGCCTTTTTCAGGCTGTCGATGGAGACTACGAATGATATGTTGGTCTCGGAAGCACCTTGCGCACATGCGATGACATTGATACCGTTTCTTCCGAGTGTGCCGAACAGCTTTCCCGCTATGCCGGGAGTATGCTTCATGTTCTCGCCGACAATCGCCACCGTAGCCAGATTCCTCTCCTGCTTGATACGGTTTATCTCGCCCATCCTTATTTCCTGCTCGAATTCGTCCGAGAGTACCTGCACGGCAATGTCAGCGTCACCGTTCCTCACGCCGATGGATGTTGTGTTTTCCGATGCAGCCTGCGAAACCAGGAACACACTGATTCCTGACTTGGCAAGTGTCTTGAAAATACGGTAGTTCACACCGATGACCCCGACCATTCCAAGTCCCTGAATCGTGATGAGGCATGTGTCGTTGATCGACGAGATGCCCTTGATGGCCCTGTTGTGGTCTCCTGCTTCAGGGTTTCTCGTGATGAAAGTCCCTGGCGAAGCCGGGTTGAAGGTGTTCTTGATCTTGATGGGGATATTCTTGTGGTAAGCCGGGAATATTGTAGGCGGGTATATCACCTTTGCCCCGAAGTTGCACAGCTCCATCGCCTCCACGAATGTGAGGTGTTCGATCGTATATGCGTTGCTTATGAGTTTCGGGTCTGCAGTCATGAAGCCGTCCACGTCCGTCCATATCTCCAATGTGTCGGCATTCAGTATCGAAGCCAGTACGGATGCAGTGTAGTCGGACCCTCCTCGCCCGAGGTTTGTCACGTCACCGGTGGCCGTGTCCGAACTGATGAAGCCGGGCACGATTGCTATATGCGGTATTTCCGCGAATTTCTGAAGGATCAGTTTCTCCGTCTCGGCGAAATCCACCACATGCTTGTTGAAATAGGGTTTGGTCTTGATGAATTCACGCGCATCGTACAGGACAGAGTCGCGTATGGTCCCGTTCACTATCACTGACGACAGTCTTTCGCCGTAGCTCACTATCGCATCGGAGGTCTTGGCTGACAGGTCCTTGATAAGGTACACCCCCTTGAATATGTTTGAAAGCTCTCCGAGCAGAATGCCGAGCTTTTCCTTGACTTCAGGCAGTTTCTCGGGAATAACTGTATCTTCAGCCTGTCTGTAATGCCTTTCGGTGATGGCAACGAGCTGGTCTTCGTATTCCAGGTTACCTTCCGCCGCAGTCCTTGATGTCCTGATCAGCTGGTCTGTTATGCCTCCCAGGGCGGAAACCACCACAATTATATCATCTGAACAGGATTCGATCACATTTTTAGCCTGGAGAAGACCTGTGGCGGAGCCTACAGAGGTCCCTCCGAATTTCAAAACTCTCATAAAGGGCAAATTTAAGTTCGTCTTTCGTTCGTTTCATGCATCTGCCTGCAAGTGTCTTCCATGGCCTGGGGACTTGCGGCTTCCTGCACAAGCTACAATTTTAATAAAAATTTTCCGAAATCCGAAATCAATCAAAACATCAGATCAATCAGATCATTTTAATTTTTAGTCAAAATGTCGGAAAAATTTTAGTCAAAATGTCGGGAAAATCGACTGGTAAGGGAAATGAAATCCTCTACGCCCAGTTTCTCCGGACGCATGTCGAATACCGGATCGGAAACGAAACGCGCATAAGTTGTCTCGTCCCACCCTTCGTTTTCGGACTTGGCCGTTATGAGCGGCTTGAGCGAGTTCCTGAGAGTCTTCCGCCTCTGGTTGAAGCCGGTCTTGACCACCGTCTTGAAAAGGCTTTCTTCACAGCCCAGCTCTTTCCTTGAATTGCGTTTCAGCCGTATCACCGCCGACTTTACCTTCGGCGGGGGATTGAATGCCCCTTCTCCGACAGTAAGGATGTATTCGATGTCATACCATGCCTGGAGAAGCACCGAAAGTATGCCGTACACCTTCGACCCCGGCCCTTCGGCGATACGTTCCGCCACCTCCTTCTGTATCATGCAGACAACCTGCGGGATATCGTCCTTGTGGTCCAGTATTTTGAAGAATATCTGAGACGAGATGTTGTAGGGAAAATTCCCTATGACGCAGAACTCCTTCCTGAAAAACTGTTTCAGGTCTATCTTCAGGAAATCCGCCTGTATCAGGGCGCCGTCTGCCTTCGGGAAATTGAGCAGCAGGTAATCCACCGATTCCTTGTCGATCTCGACCATTTTCAGAGAAATGTCATCCCTCTCCATAAGGAATTGTGACAGTACGCCCATTCCCGGCCCTATTTCAAGTACGTCTGCCGGGCTTCCCGGAGCCGCGCCTTCCGGCTGTAGGCTTTCCGCTATCCTGCGGGCTATGGACAGATCCGTCAGGAAATGCTGTCCCAATGATTTCTTCGCTCTTACCTGCATGCTTGTATGTCGGAATTGTTATCTGCTGCAAACTTACATATAAAATTTGTCTTGTGATGCAATCATCAGTGTCCGAAGGGATATTTCTGAAAATTGTCTTTATATTCGGAAATGCTTCTGAATTATTTTGTATTTTTGCAAGTTATATGTTTGTGGCATGGGCGGGACGTGTTCCCGGGACCGGCCGTATTGTTTTAAAGAACAGGAAAATAGCGTAATAATATGTACAGAACACATACTTGCGGCGAACTTCGTATCGCCGATGTCGGAAAGACAGTAACACTGGCCGGATGGGTGCAGAAGTCAAGGAAACTCGGCGGGATGACATTCATAGACCTGCGCGACAGGTACGGAATCACACAGCTTGTCGTGGATGCGACGGCTGATGCGGCACTTGTCGGGACGGCGGGCTCGCTTGGCAGGGAATACGTGATACAGGCAGTCGGCACCGTTGTGGAAAGACAGAGCAAGAATCCGAAGATGCCTACTGGTGACATCGAGATAAGCCTGTCGGCCATCAACATACTCAACGAAGCACAGACCCCGCCTTTTACCATAGAGGACGAGAGTGACGGTGGGGAGGAGCTCCGTGCAAGATACAGGTATCTCGATTTGAGGAGGAATCCTCTGAAAAAGGCGCTTGAGCTCAGACACAGGATAGCGCATGAAGTAAGGAACTATCTTGACGGTCAGGGCTTCCTTGAGATAGAGACTCCGTATCTTATCAAGTCCACCCCGGAGGGCGCAAGGGATTTCGTGGTGCCTTCGAGGATGAATCCGGGACAATTCTATGCGCTTCCGCAGTCTCCGCAGACCTTCAAACAGCTGCTTATGGTGGCCGGATACGACAGATATTTCCAGATAGTCCGCTGCTTCAGGGACGAGGACCTGCGTGCCGACCGCCAGCCTGAATTCACCCAGATCGACTGCGAGATGTCATTTGTCGAAAGGGATGACGTCCTGAATGTGTTCGAGGGCATGATGAGGACATTGTTCAGGAATGTGCTGGATGTGGAAATACCTGATCCGCTGCCTCGTATGAGCTGGTTTGACGCCATGGACTATTATGGCTCGGACAAGCCGGATATCCGTTTCGGGATGACCATACACGACATCACGGGCATGGTGAAAGGGCATGGCTTCTCCGTATTCGATTCCGCTGAGTACATAGGTGCGATCTGCGTGGACGGACTGGCATCATATACCCGCAAGCAGATTGATGAACTGACAGAATGGGTAAAGCGTCCTCAGGTGGGGGCCAAGGGCCTGGTATACATAAAGGTCAACGAGGACGGCAGCATCAAGTCTTCTGTTGACAAGTTCTATTCTGCGGATGAGCTGAAGGGGATAGCCGAAGCGATGCAGGCCAAGGCAGGAGACCTTATACTTGTCCTCTGCGGTCCGAAAAGGAAGACGCAGACCATGCTCGGCGTGTTGCGTATCGAGATGGGCAACCGCCTGGGATACCGTGACCCGCACAATTTCGCCCCGCTTTGGGTGGTGGATTTCCCTCTGCTCGAATGGGACGACGAGACTTCCCGCTTCTACGCCATGCATCATCCGTTCACGGCACCGAAGCCGGAACACCTTGACCTGTTCTACAGCGACAGGAAGGAAGATCTCGAAAAGGTATGTGCCAATGCCTATGACTTCGTGCTGAACGGTACCGAACTCGGAGGAGGCTCCATCAGGATACACGATGCCAAAGTGCAGCAGAGAATGTTCGAAGTGCTTGGCTTCTCTGATGAGAACGCCCAGTATAAGTTCGGTTTCATAATCAATGCATTCAAATTCGGGGCACCGCCACACGGAGGCCTTGCGTTCGGCTTCGACAGGGTATGCGCCCTCTTCGGCGGGCAGGAGACCATCAGGGACTATATCGCATTCCCTAAAAACAACCAGGGCAGGGATGTGATGATAGATTCTCCGTCATATATTGACCAGACGCAGATGGACGAGCTTTTCCTTGCCTCTACCGTGAAGAAAGACTGAAACTAATTGCAGACTGATATGAAAAAGATTATCCCGGCAATCGCCGCAGTGTTTCTGACCGCTGTCATAAGTCCGTGCATAAGTAATGCGCAGGAGCAGCAGGAGCCGCCGACAGTCACGGAGATGGCTGCCACGGAAGCGGAGCGTCTGGAACGTCTGCTGGGCCTGGAATACTGGCAGGTCTTCTATGTGGATTCCACATTGCAGCATGACTACCAGGCTATGAAGGACGAGCTGACAGAGCTCGGCAAGGCCAAGGTGTCCAATTCCTCCATGTATGTGGCGGTCCAGGACAAATGGATGGACAGGATAGACAGTACATACAGGAAGTATTTCACGGACAGTCAGTGGAAGGCCTACCTGAAAAGCGGAGCGGCCAAACAGCAGAAGGCCAGAGAGAAACGCAAGGCCAAGTCGGAAGGGAAATAGATTCCGAGGAACGGATTGCAGTAAAATAAGAGAATATGGATTTTTTTGAAGTCATAGCCGAAAGGCACAGCGTGAGGAAATATGCGGACAGACCGGTCGGGAAAGAGCTCTTGGACAAGATGATTGCCGCGGCGGAGACAGCCCCGTCATCCAAGAACACGAAAAGTTCCGCGTTCATGATCATCGAAGACAAGGATACCATCAAGGCAATCTCGGAAATGCGCGATCGCGGCTCCGCTTTTGTCAAGGATGCGCCTGCTGTAATAGTGGTGCTCGGAGATGAGACCAGGACCGACCTGTGGGTCGACAATTGTGCCATTTCTGCTACATTCCTCCAGTTGGCTGCTACCGCACTCGGTCTTGGCAGCTGCTGGGTACATGTGAACGGCAGACCGCGATCTTCGGCTGATCCGGCAGCAGGCAATGCGGAAGACTATGTCAGGAACCTTCTCGGTATCAAGGACGGGATGCGGATCCTGTGTGTGGTGGCTGTTGGCTATCCGGACGGGGAATAGTCCCGGCGGACGGATTCTCCAGGGCGGATTTGCCAGGGAAGCCGGAATGGCCGTACTGTCTTTGTCAGGAAAATTTCTTAATTTTGTCCGATATTCGGGAATTTGAAAAAAACAAGGATATGAAAGAAAAGATAGAAGCGCTTCTCGCAGAGATTGAATCCCTTGCGTGCAAGAGTGAAGGTGAAATAGAAGAAGCCAGAGTCCGTCTTCTCGGGAAGAAGGGCGAGATTACGAAGCTTTTTGAAGAGTTCAGGACTGTGGCTCCTGAGATGAAACGAGAGTTCGGACAGAAGCTCAACCAGCTCAAGACGGCAGCAGTGTCGAAGATCGAGGCCATGAGAAATTCTGTCCAGGACAATACATCTTCAGCTTCCGCTTTCGATCTGACCAAACCCGGTGATCCGTTCCTGCTCGGTTCTCGTCATCCTGTTTCCATTGTCCGTGAGGAAATTGTGGAGATATTCCGCAAATTCGGCTACGATGTGGCAGAGGGGCCGGAGATTGAGGATGACTGGCATGTTTTCGAGGCTCTCAATTTCCCTCCGGAGCACCCGGCCAGGGATATGCAGGATACATTCTTCATTTCATCAAGCGCCAATTCCATCCTTCTGAGGACACACACGTCTTCGGTTCAGGTGCGTGCCATGGAGAAGCTACCTCTTCCTATCAGGATAGTGTGTCCGGGAAGAGTGTTCAGGAATGAAGCCATTTCCGCCAGGGCACATTGCATTTTCCATCAGGTAGAAGGATTGTATATTGACGAGAATGTGACCTTTGCGGATCTTAAGCAGGCTATCCTTCTTTTTGTCCGTGAGATGTTCGGGGCAGATGCCAGCATAAGGCTGCGGCCGTCGTATTTCCCGTTCACAGAGCCTTCCGCTGAAGTGGATGTGAGTTGTAACATTTGTCATGGCAAGGGTTGCAATATCTGCAAGGGTACCGGCTGGCTTGAGATCATGGGGTGCGGTATGGTGGATCCCAACGTGCTTGAAGCGTCCGGCATAGACAGCAAGAAATACAGCGGATTCGCCTTCGGAATGGGAATCGAGCGAATAGCCATGCTCAAGTGGCAGGTGAAGGACCTCAGGAACTATTTTGAAAACGACCTGCGTTTCCTCCGCGAGTTCGAGACTTCGCTGTAATCCAGTCATGCAGCTGTCGGCCGTACTGCGGTATGCGGCAGAATAATCGTTTGGTACAATGAATATAGATTTCAATGACATTGAACTTTCCGTAATCCCGAATTTCAAGGGTGGAGAGAAGGAAATTCGTGCGAGGATGTTCTCTGACGGGATGAACAGGATAATGAAGAGCTGTCTTGTTCCCGGGGCATCTATCGGCATGCACACTCATGAGGACAGCAGCGAGATCATTTTCATCACTTCCGGCAACGGCCATGTGATATATGACGGGAAGGCCGAGCCGGTGAGTGCCGGAATATGCCACTATTGCCCCAAAGGCCATAGTCATAGCCTTGTCAATGACTCCGATGCAGACCTGGAGTTTCTTGCTGTTGTACCCGTGCAGTAACGATTGTGCAGACACAGGGCTGAGGGTAAAATCAGAGATAAGCGATAAAATGTCTTTTCGCAGACTTTTCGCGCAGAAAAATTTGCAGAATTAAATATTATACCTATCTTTGCAATCCCAAACGAAACAAACCAATGTTTGGTTGAGTTCTTTAAATAATGCGGAAATAGCTCAGTTGGTAGAGCACGACCTTGCCAAGGTCGGGGTCGCGAGTTCGAGTCTCGTTTTCCGCTCTAAAGCAGGTCATTTATGGCCTGCATTTTTTTTGTAATAAACGAGACGAAGGACGAGCGACCCGCTCCCCGAGGGAGCTGTCGGCGGAGCCGACTGAGGGGATTACGAAAGAGGGCCGCGCATGCCCGCGGACGCGGGCTCGAGTCTCGTTTTCCGCTCTAAAGCAGGTCATTTATGGCCTGCTTTTTTTTATATAAACGAGACGAGAATGAGCGACCCGCTCCCCGAGGGAGCTGTCGGCGGAGCCGACTGAGGGGATTACGAAAGAAGGCCGCGCAAGCCCGCGGACGCGGGCTCGAGTCTCGTTTTCCGCTCAGGAAGCAGGTCATTTTCACTGAGTCTTGGTAAGGCGGAATATTAATGCGGATTTTGTGTTGACAGATCATTTTCCGCTTTCATGTGAAACTGAATGAGATATTTAACGTCAGTTCGACGAATTATTCTGTTCAATATCAGAGATTCCGTCGACCTGATGTTACGATTTCTTCGAAATCCCTTTCCTTTTTCGTGTCACCCCTCTTAGACGGGTTCAGGTTAAACTGAAGTTTTTCCATATCCTCACCTCGACAATTTGTGCAGGCACAATTGCACTCTGTTCGTCAATGGTTTCGCAGAAAGACGTTTGAGGGTGACCAAAAGTCACTTTTGTGTCATCCCACTTACGCCGGACTTCGTCCTCTATAGAGGTAATTCTCTTAAATTCATTCCATTCATTTCATCGAATTCACGTTATTTATGAAAGAAAAAAGGAGGATTATGACAGAAAAATATTGTCTCAGTGAAATTTTAGGACGAACTTTGACATTCAATACTCCTTGAGTGTTGTCCGTTTTGTGGAAAATGTTAGTATCTTTGTAGAGCCGGGATCCGGCACGACATATTGAAAGTGTTTTCGCACAGTCCTTGATAAGAAATGTGGTAATTTCATGGAAGAAAGGACGACGGACGACACTCATTCATTCGTTTAGATTATGTGTCCTATGTGCAAATCATGGGATTTTCATATCTATCCGAGTGTGGAGTATTGGGTACGTTTATTTTCTTCAAGGTTTACCACGCCTCTTATCAGATAAACGAAATCGGCTCCACACTTTCTTTTTGTATTATATTTCCATTCCGGAGCCAGATGGTGTGTGTATCAATCAGGAAGAAATTAAACCGGGTGTGTGATGTTGCCCGCTGATCTGCCGGGCAATCTTTTTCCTGAAAGCAAGAGTCCGTCATTGTTCCGGACTCTTTCTTTGTAAGTCGTATCGTTCTGCCTGTGCGGCGTGGTGACGGCAAAAAAACCGGTCCCCGGGAATGACCTGAGGACCGGCTTCTGTACTTATGTGTCAGAGTATTCAGCAATTGCCCTGTTCCACTTTCTTGGCTACGATTGCGTCAATGACTGCGACAGCCGTGATATTCACAATGTCGCGGACAGAGCTCTCGATGTCTGTAAAGTGGATAGGCTTGTTCAGTCCCATCTGGATAGGTCCGATCATTTCCGCATCACTCATGGCCTGGATCAGCTTGTATGCTGAATTGGCTGAACTCAGGTTCGGGAATAGCAGTGTATTCACTACCTTGCCTTTCAGCTTGTTGAACGGGAACTTGCGGTCCCTCAGCTGATCATCAAGGGCGAAATTCACCTGCATCTCACCGTCAATCATGATGTCCGGGTAATTCTTCTGGATATAGTCCACCGCCTGGTGAACAGTCTTCGGGCTCCCCTCCGTATCGGCACCGA
Source organism: uncultured Bacteroidales bacterium (assembly GCA_944326315.1). GTDB lineage: Bacteria > Bacteroidota > Bacteroidia > Bacteroidales > UBA932 > Cryptobacteroides. The sequence goes on along the minus strand of CALVDP010000038.1, from coordinate 9,395 downwards.
AATTCGAGTAGGATACCATGGCCATTACAGGCTCGTGGTTGAAGAATTTCACCGTGTGGTCTGCAAGCAGGGCTATGTCTATCAGGGCCTTTGTGTCGGGATGTCTGTTTATCAGAGTGTCCGCAAGGAAATATGTACCCTTCTTGGAATTCATGATGTGCATGGTCCCGAAATGTTCAAGTCCCGGCCTTATACCTATGACTTCCTTCGCCACCTTGATGGTGTTGCTGTATTTGGTGTACGTACCAGTGATGAAGGCGTCTGCGTCTCCTGTCTCGACCATCATCATTCCGAAATAGTTCGGCTCGAACATCTTGTCGCATGCCTCGTCGTATGTAGCACCTTCACGCGCCCTCTTTTCCGAAAGGATACGTGCATATCTTTCCCTGCGCGGCGCCTCGTTGTCATGTCTGAGGTTGATGATTTCTACCCCGTCAAGGTTCAGCTCAAGCCTGCGTGCGGTCTTGCTTATCCTTTCATCGTTTCCGAGCAGTATAGGATGGCATATCCCTTCGGCCCTGGCTTCTACCGCCGCCTTGATCATGTTCGGGTGGTTGCCTTCGGCGAATACGACTCTCTGAGGATCTGTACGTGCAGTAGTGTACAGCTGGCGGATGAATTCCGATTCAAAGCCCATGAGCTCCTTGAGATGCTCCTTGTAGGCGTTCCAGTCCGTGATTTCCTTTCTTGCCACGCCTGAAGCCATGGCGGCCTTGGCCACTGCTATGGACACATCCGTGATAAGCCTCGGGTCGACCGGTTTCGGGATGAAATAGTCCGGCCCGAAAGTGAAATTGTTGACCTTGTATGCCTCGTTCACGATATCCGGAACAGGTTTTTTGGCCAGTTCGGCGATTGCGTGCACCGCAGCCAGTTTCATCTCTTCGTTGATGGCTGATGCATTCACGTCCAGCGCACCTCGGAAAATGTACGGGAAGCCGATGACATTGTTTATCTGGTTCGGATAGTCGGACCGTCCCGTAGAGATGAGTACGTCGTCCCTTGATGCCTTGGCATCTTCGTAGCTGATTTCCGGTATAGGGTTCGCAAGGGCGAATACAATAGGAGACTTGGCCATGCTGCGTACCATATCCTGGCTCAGGACATTTCCGCGGGAAAGACCGAGGAATACATCCGCGCCCTTTATGGCTTCGGCGAGTGTATGGACATCTCTCCTGTCCGTGGCGAAAAGCTTCTTCTGCTCTGTCAGTCCGGGTCTGTCCGAAGTGATCACGCCCTTGCTGTCGAGCATGATTATATTTTCCTTTTTCGCTCCGAGGGCAACGTAGAGGCTGGTACATGAGATGGCGGAGGCTCCTGCCCCGTTCACCACTATTTTCACATCCTCAATCTTCTTTCCGGCCACCTCAAGGGCGTTCAGAAGTCCTGCACTGGAGATGATGGCTGTGCCGTGCTGGTCATCGTGCATGACCGGGATATCCAGTTCTTCTTTCAGCCTGCGCTCTATCTCGAAACACTCCGGTGCCTTGATATCCTCAAGGTTGATGCCTCCGAATGTAGGGGCTATGGCCTTGACTGCTTCCACGAACTTGTCCGGATCTTTCTCGTTGACTTCTATGTCGAATACGTCAATACCTGCGTATATCTTGAAAAGCAGGGCCTTTCCTTCCATGACAGGCTTTCCGCCCAGTGCTCCGATATCCCCGAGTCCGAGGACGGCTGTACCATTGGATATGACGGCTACAAGATTGCCTTTTGCCGTATATTTGTACGCGTTATGCGGGTTTTTCTCTATTTCCAGACAAGGCTCTGCCACTCCGGGCGAGTATGCCAGCGACAGGTCCCTCTGCGTGCTGTGCGGTTTTGTCGGTACTACTTCTATTTTCCCAGGCTTTCCCTGCGAGTGATACAGAAGAGCTTCTTCTTTTGTTATATTGCTCATATTTTATACTTCGTCTACAATAAACGCTGCGCCTCAGCATAGCCAAAATAAATTTTATCTCTGCTCTCGGCTTGCAGTTTATTTTAATTGTTTATGTTCAAATCCGGTCCGTCGCCAGATTATCAATTTTCTTACCATTCATGTCTCCGGAACGTATTGTTTTCCGAAAAATCCGGCTGCCCGTGATTGGCCTCTTCCGTAATAAGGCAGAAAAAGGCTGTGCCGGATTTCCTCTCTGACACAGCCCTTTTCAATTATACCAGGATTGGATTACCTGTACTGGGCAAATTCGATATCCTTGGTAGCTCTTTCTGCGAGGTCCTTGTCCTTGCTGGCCTCGTTGATGTACTTCTTCACATCGTCAGCTTTTCCCTGGCGGGCTGCAATGACAGCCTTCAGGTAAGAAGTCTTGGCGCATCCGCAAGTGGCGGCGGCAGAAGCCTTGTCAAGCTGGTCTGTAAGAATGTAGGCAAGCACCTTGTTGCAGCAGTTGTCTGCAGATGCAAGCTTGGCTGCAGCGTCTGCGTATTTGCCGTTGAGGATGTCAAGGACAGCTGCGTTCTCCTTGGAAGTGGCGTTGCCGGAAGCTGCGAAATACTTGGCAGCGGCTGCGTTGTCACCTTCCCTGAGGGCGATGACACCCATTGCGTTCTGCCAGTCTGCGTCCTTGTCTGCCTTGGCAAGGGCTGCCTTGGCGTTTGCAAGGTCATTTGAGCAGATGTATGCGACGCCAAGATTGTATTTTGCGCGTGCGCTGTCGTATTTCTCGATGGCTTTCTTGTATATTTCAACCTTGGATGCATTGTCCTTCACCACTGAAGCGGCGCGGAGAAGAGCCTCTTCGTCAAGGATGTCGATGTTCTCGTCGATGAGTGTGAGAAGCTCCTCGTTGGTGTAGTTGGTGTATTCTACATTGGCGATGAACCTTGCGCGACGGAGTTCAGGAAGGATTTCCTTCTTCAGAGACTGGTATACGGCAGACATGTTCTTGATCTCCTTCTCGCGGACTTCAGGGTCGCTGTACATGGAAAGTACGCGGATGATCAGGTCCTTGTCCTCGATGTCTGACTCGGATACGAGCTCCTTGAAGCCTTCCCAGTCCTGGCCTACGCTTGCAACGTTAACCGGAGCCTCTACCTCATGGCCTTTGGTCACTTTGCCGAATGCCTTCTCTGCAGTCTCTGAACGTTTGTCGGAAAGCTTTGCATTGAGCTCCTCACCGCCGTCCGGTGAAGCGTATGCGATGATGTCAGTGTTGACGATGTCTTTGCGCTCGTTGGCCTTGATCTCATCGAGAGCAGCCTGGAAAGCCTTGATTGACTCTGACTTGAGCTGGCTTCCTCTTACATAGGAGCTGTTGATGGTGTAGAGAATCTGGCCTTCAGCCGTCTGCTTGATGATTTCCTGGTAGTTGTCAGCCTTGTAGTCTGCCTTGCCGTTCTTGTTCACAAGCATATAGGTGGCATTTGCACCGTCTGCAGCCTTCTTGGTAGGGATTTCGATGGCTTTCTTCTTGTATTTCACTACGCCGCGGAGTTCAAGGTAGCTCTTTTCCATTCCCGGTACATAGTCGAAGCTGACCTTCTCGGAGATTGTAGCCCCGTCTGAAGGGATTACCTTATAGTTGTCCTTAACATCTTCTCCCTGATATGTGAATGGTGCCATCTTGGCCTCGCCACCCTCGTATACGAGTACTGGAGTGACCTCAAGTATAGCCTTAGGGTGGAAGTAGTCGGCAGGATAAGTCACGGAAACTGTAGCGTCAATCTTGTTTGCCACAACTTCAAGTACCGCAGGGTCACACTGGACACTTACGTTCTCTGCCATTTCTGCCATTTTCTCAGGAGAGCTGCAGGCTACTGCGGCAAGTCCCAATACGGCAGATGAAAGGATTTTGAAACTTTTTTTCATTGCGTCTGTATTTAATGGTTTGTTTGAATCACTCATTTCAAAGCATATTTTTGACAAATATAACAATAATCACGATTGTTTTGCCGACCTCCGAAAAAAAATCCCCACTTTATTTTGAAATTCGGCTCTTTTAGTATCTTTGTGCCCTATGACTGCACAGGAATTACAGAATCTGAAAAACAAGTTCGATATAATAGGGAACGACCCCGCGCTGAACAGGGCCCTTGAAATCGCCGTAGCCGTGGCTCCCACGGACCTTACGGTACTGATAAGCGGTGAGAGCGGTGTCGGTAAGGAGAACATACCTAAGATTATCCACCAGTACAGCTTGCGCAGGACAGGAAAATACTTTGCCATCAATTGCGGGGCCATACCGGAAGGGACTATAGACTCCGAGCTTTTCGGTCATGAGAAGGGATCCTTCACGGGGGCCAATGAAATGCGGCGCGGATATTTCGAGGAGGCGGACGGCGGTACACTCTTTCTTGACGAGGTCGGTGAGCTGCCGCTTCCGTCCCAGGCCAAGCTGCTCAGGGTTCTACAGTCCGGGGAGTTCATCCGCGTGGGTTCGTCAAAGGTCCTGAAGACGGATGTCAGGGTGGTGGCGGCCACGAATGTGAACCTGCGCTATGCTGTGTCGAGGGGTAAGTTCCGTGAGGACCTGTACTACAGGCTGAATGCCGTGCCTGTGCTTATGCCTGCGCTCAGGGAGCGGAAAGATGACATCCATCTCCTGTTCAGGAAGTTCGCTTCAGATTTCGCGGCTAAATACGGCATGGCGAAAATTTCCCTTTCGGATGACGCTGTCGCCCTCCTGAAGAGCTATCGCTGGCCGGGCAATATCAGGCAGCTGAAAAATGTTGCGGAGACTGTTTCCGCAATCGAATCAGTAAAGTCGGTGCCAGGCGGCGAAAGGCGGGAGATCAATGCCGACACGCTGTCAAGGTATATTCCGAAGGATGACCCGAACCTGCTTCCGGTCAAGGCGGAATCCGCGGACAGTGCTTTCACTTCGTCGGAAAAAGAAATGCTGGTCAGGACCATTTACCAGCTGAGACAGGATGTGGATTATCTCAAGTCGGTGATTGGAGAAGGTGGGGTGCCTGTACGGAGCGGCACCGCGGCGATTCCTGTGACGTCTTCCCGTTCCGAGGCTCCTGACGAGCAGCCGGTGAGAGAGGTGTTCAAGGAGAATCCCGAGCCGGAGGAGCAGTCGGCAGTCAATGTGGCCGGAGAAGCCGCAGGCGTGGAGCTCTCGATAGAGAAGACGGAGCTTGAACTTATCAGGCGCGCCCTTGACAAGTACAAGGGGAACCGCAAACTTGCCGCAGAGGAACTTGGCATATCGGAGCGGACGCTGTACCGCAAGCTGAAGACCCTTGACCGCGGATGACATTGCACGGAAACCGGCACAGAGCGGTCCCGTATTGTCCCTTCATGATGAAAGTTCCATCAAGATGAAATTTGTGGATACGATACATTATTTATGAGAAGAAAGATATCTGTCATACTTTTTGTCCTGGCGATGGCCGCGGTCGCATTCATCGTGCGCTCGTGCGGGATATATTCGTTTTCAGGGACATCCATACAGGCGGATGTGTATACTGTCAATATACATTATTTCGAATACAAGGCGCTGCGGGTGAATCCTACCCTCAGCAATGACCTGACGGAGGCCCTGAAGGACCAGTTCAGGAGGCTTACGCGTCTGGAGCAGGTGGATGAGAACGGAGACCTGGACATCGTCGGGGAGATTACGGGATATGACGTGAAGGCGATGGGTATAACCGCCGATGAGGTGGCGGCACAGAACAGGCTTACCGTCAATGTCAAGATTTATTTTACCAACAACAAATACCCTGAAGACAATCTGGAGCAGTCGTTTTCGGCATATGCCGATTTTGACGCCACGCAATCGCTTGACGCAGTGGAATCCACGATTTGCGAGGATATCATAGACCAGCTTGTGGAGGATATATTCAACGCTACGGTAGCCCAGTGGTAGTTATGGAAGGATACATGGATCTCAAGACCCTGACGTTCGATGAACTGGTGGGTGTGGTAAATCTTTATCCGTGGTTCGGAAATGCACGCAAGGAGCTTTGCGAGCGCCTCTTGTCCATGGGGGACAGCGACACGGCGGCAGCAGCCATGGCCGAAGCTTCGCTGTATGTTCCATCCCGCAGGAAGCTTGCGGTTCTCGGAAGGATCCGTCACAGGCAGGACTGTTCGGACAAGGATATAGACATTCTATTGAAATCTTATATTGCCGGGAACGGCGCCAAAGACTCGGTCTCAGGACAGCCGGCCGGCAGGAGACAGGTCTATGCCGTGGGTGGGGATTATTTCTCCCAGGCAGAGTATGACGGCATACGCAAGTCTGAAGACAATATATTCGCTGACCTTGCCAGACAGGCCTCGTCCGATTCCCGGAAGGAAACGGGAGGCCAGGACGACATACCCGAATTCTATACAGAGACTCTTGCACAGATTTATGCCGAGCAGGGATATCCTGAGCAGGCCAGAAAGATTTATTCACAACTAATTTTGGCATATCCGGAAAAAAATGCTTACTTTGCAGCCCTTATTCAGAAACTTGGACAGGAAAATTAAAATTCAGGATAGATTATGAATGTAGTTTTTACAATTCTGGCAGTGCTCGTGATTCTTGCAAGCATTCTCCTTACGATTGTAGTATTGCTTCAGAACGGCAAGGGAGGCGGTCTCGCCAGCAATTTTGCTGCCGGCAACCAGACTTTCGGTGTCCGCCAGACTGCCGATATTCTTGAGAAGGTTACATGGGGGCTCGTGGCATTCGTGTTCATCGTGGCCATTGCATCGTCCTTCGTTACAGGTGGGAACACCAAGGGCGGGATGGATGTGACAGACCAGATTGAGCGTTCCATCGAGGAAAGCCGTCCTCAGTTCCCGCCGGTACAGTCTGCTCCTGCACAGGAAGCCCCGGCACAGGAGGCTCCTGCACAGCCTGCGGAATAGTTTCCACGGGAAATCTCTCCTCTGCAACAGGATACCGTTCCTGCAGGGGCTGACAAAATGTCAGTCTGAGGAAAACTGGAATATAATTTGACAATAGCCGTTTGTTCTTCGGAGCAGACGGCTATTGCAGGTTATACACCGGCGGCCGCGGTTCCGGACAAGACAAGAAAAAAGGAGAGAATGAAATATGGAAAACAATAAACTTGAATATCTAGAAAAATTCGCCGTCAATCTGAATGAAAGGGCGGCGCAGGGCAAGCTGGACCCGGTCATCGGAAGGGATGAGGAAATCCGGCGTGTCCTCCAGATATTGAGCAGGAGGACGAAGAACAATCCTATCCTGGTCGGTGAACCGGGTGTGGGCAAGACCGCCATTTCGGAGGGTATCGCCCAGAATATCGTAAACGGCAATGTGCCTGAGAACCTCAAGACCAAGAAAATATATTCCCTGGATCTCGGTGCGCTTATCGCCGGCGCCAAATATCAGGGAGAGTTCGAGGAACGTCTAAAGGGGGTGGTCAAGGAAGTTGTCGACAGCAACGGTGAGATTATCCTGTTCATAGACGAAATCCATACGCTGGTAGGTGCAGGACGTACATCCGGAGCCATGGACGCTTCCAACATATTGAAGCCGGCGTTGGCAAGGGGCGAGCTCAGGACTATCGGATCCACCACCCTGGATGAGTACCAGAAGTATTTCGAGTCCGACAAGGCTCTGGAGAGGAGATTCCAGATGGTCATGGTGGACGAGCCTACACCGGCGGAGTCCATCTCTATTTTGAGGGGTCTGAAGGAGAAATACGAGAATCATCACAAGGTGCGTATCGAGGATGATGCGCTGATTGCTGCAGTGGAACTTTCACACAGGTATATTACCAACCGGTTCCTTCCGGACAAGGCTATCGACCTGGTGGATGAAGCGGCTTCCAAACTGAGACTGGAAATGAATTCCGTCCCTGAGCCGATAGATACGCTGAACAGCCGTATCCGTCAGCTGGAGATCGAGAAGGCTGCCATCAAGAGGGAAGGTGTGTCCCTGAAAATGGACAAGATAGTCGCGGAACTTGACTCTCTGAACAAGGAAAGGGATGTCCTGATGAAGAAGTGGGACGAGGAGAAGTCCATACTTTCTGGTCTGCAGTCAGCCAGGCAGCAGGTCGAAGACTACAAGATACAGGCACAGAATGCAGAACGTGCCGGTGACTATGGCAAGGTGGCCGAAATCCGATACGGCAAGATGGCCGATGCGAAGAAGAGAATAGACGAGCTTACTGCAAGGCAGGCCGCCATCAAGGACCCTATAATAACAGAGGCCGTCACGCCTGAGGATATTGCCGAGGTAGTGGCCAAGTGGACGGGCATACCTGTGAAAAGGATGCTTGAAAGCGAGAAGGACAAGCTTCTGAGGATGGAAAGCGAACTCCACAAGAGGGTGGTGGGCCAGGATCAGGCGATACGCGCCGTGTCAGATGCAGTGCGCAGAAGCCGTGCGGGTCTGCAGAATGAGAAGCGTCCGATAGGATCATTCCTCTTCCTGGGTACCACGGGTGTGGGCAAGACAGAGCTGGCCAAGGCTCTTGCCGAGTTCCTGTTCAACGACGAGAATATGATGACGCGTATAGATATGAGTGAATATCAGGAGCGGCATTCAGTGAGCAGGCTTGTCGGTGCGCCTCCGGGATATGTGGGATATGACGAAGGCGGGCAGCTTACGGAGGCTGTGAGAAGGAAGCCGTATTCCGTGATATTGCTTGACGAGATAGAGAAAGCCCATCCGGATGTGTTCAATATCCTCCTGCAGGTTCTTGATGACGGACGGCTTACGGACAACAAGGGACGTACAGTCGATTTCAAGAACACGATCCTGATAATGACCTCCAACGCCGGGGCTGAAATCATCCAGGGCTATATGGACAAGTTGTCGGATGACGATGGAGACGCGAAGAGGACAGGGATACTGGACCAGTGCAGGAAAGAGGTGATCGATGTCCTCAAGAGTACGGTAAGGCCGGAATTCCTGAACCGTATAGATGAGATCATCATGTTCGAGCCTCTGACCAGGAAGGATATAAGGGAAATCCTGCACCTGCAGATGAATGACCTGAAGGAGAAACTTGCGGGGAACGGCGTCACGATAACATTTACAGGGGCGTTCGAGGATTACATGACAGACAAGGGTTATGATCCGGCCTACGGGGCAAGGCCTATAAAGAGGCTGATGCAGCGTGAGCTTGTCAACCTGATAGCCAAGTCCATCCTGGATGGCAGCGTGCACAAGGAATCCGTGATAGAGGTCGATGTCAAGGACGGCTCCATTGTGGTAAGGGACAAGAATGCGGCCTGACAAGACCGTGTGAGCAATATGCTTGTATGAGCTTGTATGTGACGGGTCAAAAGTCCCGAAGGGACCGCGACTGGGAGTCGCACAATCCCCCTAATAGGGGGTGCAGGGGGTTAGGATGGGTCCAGTCTTTCGAAGAAAGACATTTGAGGGTGACCAAAAGTCTCTTTTGAGTCGTTTAGTTTTGCATTTATAAATCAAGGATTAAATTTGAGAAAGAAGGAGTTGTAGTGAACTAACTTT
>CALVDP010000037.1 GCA_944326315.1 uncultured Bacteroidales bacterium | reverse complement strand
CACATATCCTGTTGCGCCTCCAAGATTGCTCTCGGCTTCTGCGATATTTGGCTTCGCCACATATCCTGTTGCGCCTCCAAGATTGCTCTCGGCTTCTGCGATATTTGGCTTCGCCACATATCCTGTTGCGCCTCGGCAATGCAAATCAAACAAGTTTGTTTGCATTGCTCTCGGCTTCTGCGTATATTTGGCCATAAATGTCCACTTATACTGTGGCGCCTCGGCAGAGCAAATAAATTTGCTCTGATCTCGGCTTCTGCGTATATTTGACTTGTCAAATTAACCAGGACTTGAGATGGATGCACCTTTCATATATGACAGATTCGTGACCGGCAAGAACTTCATTGCCAGGAAGACCGAATGCAATTCACTCAGGAATCTGCTGGAACACAGGGAGAACGTATGTATTTATGAACCTCCGAAATCAGGCAAGATGTCACTTATCCAACAGACGCTCTTCAACATGAGAATGTCCGGGAAGCAATATCTTGCGCCGTGCATAGACCTGTTCAACGTGCGCAGCACAAGCCGCTTCATACTGAAATTCTGTTCGGCGGCGATCAGGCAGGCGGCATCCACCCCTGCCGAATATGAAGAAATCATAGGGACCATGCTCCCCGGGACACATTTCGTGTTCGACCAGGAAAAGTTTGCCGGATATGACGAGGTAGTATCGCTGTCAGGAGAGCCGGATGACAATGACATCAGAAGCATGCTGCAGCTGCCTTTCGCCATAGCCGGGAGCCAAGGCTGCGCCGTATTCGTGATCATCAAGGAATTCCAGGACCTCCTCAGCCTCGGGGAAGACACTTATGAGAAAATTTTCCGCATCATGCAGGAAATTTTCTCCGGCACAGACCGTACCGGCGGCCCGCACGTGTCCTACATATTGTCGGGCTCAAAAGTCAACGCAATGAAATTCATATTCGAGGAGAGGAAATATTTCCACAGGACAGTGGAACACATACCCATAGGAAAGATAGACAGCCGAGAGATCACCGACCATATAATGAAAGGCTTCCTGACCGGAGGAAAAGTCATCGACCAGGATCTGCTGTCAGGCGCGGTGGAGCTCTTCAAGGGCAACCTGTGGTATATCACGCATTTCGCCGCCGTATGCGACTCTCTGTCAAAAGGCTTTCTGAACGAAGGCACCATGATGGACGCCCTCGGCATAATACTGTCGACCCATGAAGTCCGGTTCAAAAGTGCGGCGGATGACCTGACCGTACACCAGCTCAGCCTGCTGAAAGCCATCCTTGACGGCGAGACCCGCTTCAGCTCCGTCGAAGTCGTGGAAAAGTACGGACTCAATTCCTCTGCCAATGTCAGAAGAGTCAAGGACGCACTCAGGAAAAAGGAAATAATAACATTCGGGGAAAAGGACGAGCCGTATTTTCTTGACCCGCTGTTCGAATACTGGCTCTCGAAATACTATTTCGAACAGGAGGCAATGTAGGTCTCGGAAACGCAGAGAAAACAGACAGGAAATATATGAAAAAGACAAATCTTGTAGTACTGACCGGCGCAGGTGTCAGTGCCGAAAGCGGGATAAGCACATTCAGAGACAGCAACGGGCTCTGGGAAAACTATAATGTGGAAGATGTCGCCTCGATAGACGGGTGGTACAAGAATCCAGGGCTGATGCTTGATTTCTACAACACCAGGAGGAAAGAACTGGCGACAGTAAAGCCCAATGCGGCACACTATGCCATCGCGGAGCTTGAAAAAAGCTTCAACGTGACTGTCATCACCCAGAACGTTGACAACCTGCACGAAAGGGCAGGCAGCACACGGATTATCCACCTTCACGGAGAACTGACCAAGGTGCGTCCTGAAGACAGGTGCAATGTCAGGGACAATTTTTCTGAAGAATCCGTCTTCGACATAGGGTACGGAGAGATACACCTCGGAGACCTTGCACCGGACGGGGCGCAGCTGAGACCGCATATAGTATGGTTCGGAGAAGCAGTGCCGAAGATCGAACAGGCGATAAATGCAGTGGAGAAGGCGGACATCCTGTTGATAGTGGGGACATCGCTTCAGGTCTATCCTGCAGCAGGACTCTACAGGTATGCAGGCAATTCCACCCCTATATATATTATAGACCCGAAAGATGTGCCTGTATCCGATTCCAGGATCACACACATCAGGAACGTCGCGACAGAGGGAATGGAAGAGTTCAAAAAAATTTTGAATTCCGGAGAATCTGACTAACTTTGCAGCCGCAAACAAAAGGAGGTGATTAAGAGATGATTATAGTACCTGTAAAAGAAGGCGAGAACATAGAGAAGGCACTGAAGAAATTCAAGAGGAAATTCGAAAAGACAGGAGCTATCCGCGAACTCCGCGCGAGAAAGGCTTTCGTAAAACCTTCAGTCAAGAGAAGAGAGCAGATCAAGAAGGCTATCTATGTGCATCACATGCAGCTCATGGATGAGCAGTAATTGATTTTCAATACATTACAGAGAACAAGAGGGCGAGTCGAATCAGACTCGCCTTTCTTTTTATCCGTGCTTCTGATGTGAAGTCCTGTTCCGGATATTCGATTCCCAAAGAGGAAATTTCCTTTTGAGCCACCCTAACTTCCGATTCCGGAAGGTTATTCCATAGATTTTCGCTAAGTTTGCATAGCAGACTCGAATCAGACAGACACTGCATCAACCATGGAAAAGACAGAAATCGGACAGAAGTCCCCGAGAAAGACCAGAAAGGGACTTAAAATTGCCGGCAGGATACTCCTTGCCTTCATCACAATATGGGCAATACTGCTCATTGTACTCCAGATAGTAATGACACCTGCAGTCCTTACCCGGACAGCCAACAATATAGCATCGCGGATGGTGGACGGAAACGTGTCTTTCGGCAGCGTGAAAGCCTCCATGTTCAAGAATTTCCCGTACCTGAACGTGTCTTTCGACAGCCTCTCCGTCACCTATCCTTCAGACAGGTTCGAGCAGTTCGGGGCAGGTGACGACTGGTACACGAGGCAGGGGCGCGGTGAAACCTGCGACACGCTGATGTCCTTCAACAGGCTGTCCGCATCTGTCAATCTGGCAAGCCTGATTGCAGGCCAGATCAACATACCGAGAGTGTCGCTTTCCGGCCCAAGGATATTCGCCGCAGCCTACAATGACAGCACTGCCAACTGGAACATATTCAAATTCATGTCTTCTGACAGCGAAGAGGCCGACACAGCGTCCGCAGGCCTGCCTGACATGGTGATAGGCAAAATCCGTCTCATTGACAGGCCGAGGATAATATTCAGCAGCAAGCCGGACTCCACCAGCCTGTCCCTGAGCCTTAAGCGCATCGTGTTCTTCGGCAGGGTGGTGACCAGGGATCTCGGGAAAAGCCGTCTCGGGCTGAGGGTCGACACACTCTTCATGACAGGACGCTTCCCGACTGACACGGTGGCCATGAGAATGGACAATTTTGTCATCCGGGGAAAGGACCACGGTATAAATGTCAAAGGCAAGGCCACGGCATATATGGCGACAGGGACATACGGCAGGATGAAACTGCCGGTGGAAATGGATGCGAGGATATCATTCCCGAAGGACAGCATCCGCATGGTTTCCATAGAACACTTCAATGCAAGCCTGGCTGACATACCGTTCTCTGCCAGGGCAGATATCGGCTTTAAGGGAGACAGCATTTACGTCAACGGCGGATGCTATATCAAGGACTGCGAGATCACCAGGCCGATAAGCTATTTCGGCAAGAACATAATGAAGGGTCTCGGAGATTTCAAGACAGATGCGGTGATATCAATGGCTGCTAAGGCCGAAGGGTGGCTTGATTCCGGCGGACACATCCCGGCGGTAGACGCCGTTCTGGAGATTCCGGTATCGACTGTCTCACACAAAGCATTTGGTGACAACAAAATAGGCTTCAAAGCCATACTCAAGGGAACGGAATCCGGACACATGGACCTGCAGCTTGACAGCATGCTTTTCATAGGGCGGGGCATTGCTCTTGCCGGCTCCGGAATGGCCGGGGATCTTCTTGGAGGAGACCCGCTGCTCAGCGTAGACAGCCATTTCTTCCTGAATCTCGATACATTGTCCACCATTCTGCAGAAGATGGCCGGTTACTCGGCTGCAGGACGGATGTCGGCAGAGCTGAAAGGAGACATAAGGATGTCGCAGCTCTCGCCTTATACTTTCGCAGAGGCAGACCTCAAGGGCAATGTCAAAAGCCGGAAGATGGTGCTATACTCTGAGAAAGACTCCATTGACGTCTACATAGACAGCCTCGATGTCAAACTCGGGACTTTCGGCAATGTCTACACCAGGAACATACGCCAGGGAGAAAGGATGATGGCTATGGCAGGGTATGTGGACAGCCTGCGTCTCAGATACAAGGACAGCATATCTGTGACCGGCAGGAAACTGTCTCTGACAGCGCAGAATTCGGCAGCGATACTTGACAAGAATGATTCGTCTGCATTCTATCCTTTCGGAGGATGGTTCAAGGTCGGCTTCCTTTCATTGCGCGGGCAGGACAAATCAAGGGTGACAATCGCCGGATCAGAGAACGAATTCACTATCACTCCGAAGGAAAACAGCCCTGATGTTCCTGTACTTGCACTCAAGAGCAACACGAACAGACTGGTCCTGAAGGATCAGATGAACAGGATCGCCGTCAGGAATCTTGAAATGTCTGCCGATGCGGCCATGAATTCAATAGAAAGAAGACGAAAGGCCAAGGCATTCGTGGATTCCCTTTCCCGTGCCAATCCGGACATTCCACTTGATTCGCTGTTCGGACGCTGGCGCCGCTCACGTCCCGAAAGGAAAGTTCCTGAATGGCTCAGCGAAAACGACTTCAGGAAGAGCGACATCAGTTTCGATGTGGCGGACAACATCAAGAAATATTTCAGGGAATGGGACATGGAAGGCTCCATTGCCTTCAAAAGGACACGCATAATGTCACCGTACTTCCCTCTGAGGAATACGGTCAAAGGCTTCAAGGGGACGTTCAACAATAACGAGATCAATATTGAAAGCCTCGATTTCAAGAGCGGAAAATCAAATATTTCAGCCAAAGGTTCTCTGACAGGTCTCCGGATGGCCATATTGAGGAACGGGTTCCTGAGTCTTGATGTGGATGTGAAATCCGACAGCCTTGATCTCAACCAGCTGTTGTCCGCATATTCGGCGGGGCAGTCATTCAGTGCCGAAGAGTTCGACGGCAAGAATATATCCGGCATGGCGGACGATGAATTTGAGGAGATGATCGTGGCGGACAGCACTGCTGTGACAGACTCCCAGATGCTGATTGTGGTGCCGGCCAACATCATCGCCGACATCAGGATGGATGCCAGGAACGTGAAATACTCGAAGCTTGAGATGAGCAGGATGACCGCAGACCTCAAGGTTCAGGAGAGATGCGTCCAGTTCACGAACACCTCGGCCAGCACCAACATGGGCAACCTTTTCTTCGAAGGCTTCTACGCCACGCAGACCAAGAAGGATCTGAAGACGGGCTTCAATCTGAATTTCGACAACATCACTGCCGAGAAAGTGATTGAAATGCTTCCTGCCATAGACAGCATAATGCCCCTTCTGAAGTCGTTCAAGGGTGAACTCAGCATGGAAATGGCTGCCACGGCAGACATAGACACGACCATGAGCATACAGATGCCATCCATCAACGGAGTCATCCGCATAGGAGGAGAGCACCTGCAGCTGCACAATGACGAGAGCATCAGGAAAATAGCCAAGATACTCAAGTTCAAGGACAGGGAAAATACCTATATCGACAAGATGTCGGTGGAAGGCCTGATATCCGACAGCAAGCTGGAGATATTCCCGTTCGTCCTTGACATAGACAGGTATGTACTGGCAATGAGCGGTATACAAAATCTGGATTCCTCTTTCAAATATCACATATCGGTGATCGAATCCCCTCTGCCGTTCAGGCTCGGCATAGACCTGTGGGGTGATTTCAATGACATGAAATTCAAGATAGGCAAGGCCAAATACAAGAGTGCCAATGTACCTGTTTTCACTGCAGCGGTTGACGAAGTGAAGCTGAACCTGGCAGAATCCATAAGGAACATCTTCAGGAAAGGTGTGGACGAGGCTGTCAGGGAAAACAGGAGGCAGAAACAGATCAACGACTACAAGAAAAACATAAATTACGTACAGGCCGTAGACGAGCAGATGGACACTCTGACATCGGCCGAACAGGAGACACTTGACCTGGAGGAATAAGCATGAACAGTCAGGAATACATAGAAGTTTCAATGAAAATAACGCCGTTCAGCGAAGAAAATGCAGAGATCCTGATGGCTGAACTGGACGAAATCCCGTTTGAATCCTTCACTGTGGAGGAGCCGTGTCTGAAAGGGTACATACCGAAAGAACAATACAGCGCGCAGATGCTGAAACTCGTGCTGGACGGGATGGACGAATCCGGCTTCACGGTGGAATTCATCTCCACACTGATTCCGCCATGCAACTGGAACGCGCTGTGGGAGGAACAGTTCACCCCTATTGTCGTGGACGGGAAATGCACCATAAAGGCGACATTCCACAAGGGGTTGAAAAGGACAAGATTCAACATCACCATCGACCCTAAAATGGCATTCGGGACAGGACATCACCAGACAACATACATGATGTGCAGGGCCCTTCTGGAGAACGAGGATTCTGTAAGGGGGAAGATAGTGATGGATATGGGCTGCGGGACAGCGATTCTTGCAATCCTTGCAGCCAAGATGGGCGCAGCGCATACGTACGGAATAGACATAGATGCCGTGGCGGCAGTATCCGCCTTCGACAACGCAAGGCTCAACAAGGTGTCAAGACACGTGGAGACATATTGCGGGGATGCCTCCCTCCTGCAGATGGGCAAATACGATGTACTGCTTGCGAATATCAACCGCAACATACTGATCGAAGACATACCCACATATTCCAGAAGCCTCAAGAAAGGAGGGCTCCTGTTCGTTAGCGGCTTCTACGAGGAAGACATGCCGATGATCTGCGGTGTGGCAGCAAAGTCAGGCCTGGAATACATGAAACATGACTGCATGGACAACTGGTGCTGTATCAAGTTCTCCAAAGGGCGATAATGAGAGATAAATGAGCGATAAACTGAAGCCGTTTGCTTTTTCAGCTTTTATTGCTATCTTTGCAGTCCTGTCTGCGGGCGTGTTGTAATTGGTAGCCAAGCCAGACTTAGGATCTGGTGCCGTGAGGCGTATGGGTTCGAGTCCCTTCGCCCGCACAAGGCGACAGAGGCCGGATTTTCCGCCTCTGTCGTTGTCTTATATTTGTTTGATATTTCGTCGATTATGTCGAACACAGCGTTCCTTTCAGGAGTTCGATAACTATGATTTCCGTGATTCCAAAAAAATCCTTTTGGTTTCTTCTTCAGTAAAACCTCAGACTCAACAACATCCTTGTTACCTTCTTTCAGGACTTGACGGACTGTCTTTTCGACTATACCTGTCAAGACACGGGTGTATCACCTTTTTTCAAATGCTAAATTGACACATTTCCGGATTTGACACATTGACACTTAATAATCATTGCAGTTCAGGAAATTATTGTTACCTTTGCAATATCATTATGGAAATTATTTTACTTTAGCAAATGAGGCAGGCATCTATCCCTAAATGGATGTCTGCTTTTTTAGTCAACTACCGAGGGGAGGTATTTATGCGAGGAGCCAATTGTTCTTACGACTAAAGTAAAAATAATTTCTGTGATGAAGAGAACATATTGCAGGCTCGTCATAGTCTCCATTAGGGCGGAGATTGTCAGACTTGTCAAGGTCAGGGCGTACACACGTACAAGACTCGGCAAGGTTGAACGGGTACGAAGTCACTTCAGAAGGTATTAGGGAACTTTCCGATTGGTACTTACCCGGTGCCGACAGGCACTCCACTCTATCCCCTCGGTTTTTATTCCGACATTACCATATAAGTAGCAATGGGAATGTGGGGCAGGGAGGTGAGACCACCTGATAAAGTCTACAGATGCATTTATCGAATCAGTAATGAAATTATAGTTTTTGGTTCGATTTTTGTTAATGATTCCGCACAAGGCGACAGAGGCCGGATTTTCCGCCTCTGTCGTTGTCTTATATGCATCTGGTGAGCAGAACTTATCGTTCCTGAACGCTTTCAGCCGGTAAGCGGCAGACTTGTCAGGGTGTCACTGTCTTTCCGCGCCGAATCTTTCCGCAAGCAACGAAGATACAGCTTTGACCTTCTCTTCCAGAAGTTCATCTGAAACAGCTTCGCAGATAAAGCGCAGGTACGGTTCCGTATTGGACGGTCGGATATTGAACCACCACTGAGGGAATTCCACACGATATCCGTCGAAATCCATCATGGCTGTCGGAGTCTCCGCTTTCATGAAATAGTCGCGGACGGCATCCATCGCACCTTTCTTGTCCTCAACCTTGAAATTGATCTCTCCGGAATTTCGGTACCTTGCAATCCGCGAGACAAGGCTGCTGACTGATACACCCTTTTTCTTCATCTCTGCCACGACATTCAGAATCAGGATGGATGCCAGAAGGCCGCTGTCGGAATAGAAGAAGTCACGGAAATAATAATGTCCGGCAAGCTCTCCCCCATATACGCCGTCCAGTTCTCGCAGCTTGCGTGCAGCAAAGGCCCTTCCGACTTTCCACGTCCTCATCTCGGCTCCCATCGGGACAAGGTACTCCCCTACAGCCTTCGAACTCCTTATATCCTGCAGGACAATGCCTTTCTCCCCTCTTTTTTCCAGGAAATAATGGCCGAGCACTGCAATCATCAGGTCCGGCGATATGAAACTGCCGGTCTCGTCCACAAACATCACGCGATCGGCATCGCCGTCATATATGACACCTATGTCAGCACCTGTCTTCTTCACCAATTCACTCAGAGCCTTGACGTTCTCCGGCACAAGAGGGTTCGGTTCATGATTCGGGAAACGTCCGTCCATAATATCGAAGATATATTCCGGACCATCACCGAAAATATCCTTCGCGAACATGACCGACATCCCGTTCGAAAGGTCGAAAGCTATCTTGAGACCGCTGTAGTCCTCCTTGTACCTGAGAAGAAAATCGAGATAGTCCTTCCTTATATCCATCTTGTGGACAATACCCCTGTGCTCCGCCGGGACACATTCCCGACCTTCGTCAATCCACTTCTTGATCTGCCCCAGGCCGTTGTCGAAGCCAACCGGAAGGGCGTTCTCCATCGAGACCTTCATTCCATTGTACCTGGCAGGATTGTGAGAAGCCGTTATCTGCACTGATGCCTTGAATCCATAATTGGCCGTACCGAAATACACCATCGGCGTGGTGCTGAGACCAAGGTCATAGACATCGGCGCCGGCATCCGTGATGCCCTTCACCAGATAGTCATGTATCTCGGGCGATGACACCCTGCAGTCCCTTCCTACCAGCACCTTGTCCGTACCAAGCAGTTCCGGGAGGAAAAATCCCGTCCTGTAGGCGGTATCCCTGTCGAAATCCACATTGTAGATTCCCCTGATGTCGTATGCGTGAAATGCTCCCATCTCTGTATAATTATTCTGCAGCAGCACTCTTGCTCACTGCTCAAGTTTGGTCCTGTAATGTGCCGACACCTTGCCGTGCGATATGCCTGCCAGCTTGCGGCTTATCATCTTGCGCCTTATCGGAGCCACTCTGTCCACGAACATCTTGCCGTCAAGATGATCCATCTCATGCTGTATCATCCTGCACGCGAACTTGTCGAACTCCTCTGTCACTGTCTCGAAATCCTGGTTGACATAACGCACCGTTATTTTCGCAGGCCTACGTACCTCCGCATATATTCCAGGCACACTTAGGCAGCCTTCGGAATAGTCGCATGACGCTGTGCTTTCCTCCACTATCTCAGGATTTATCATGACCCGTCTGAAATCCTTCAGGTAAGGATACACTTCTGTAAGGTCACGTCCGTCGACAATCAATATTCGCACAGACCTGCCGACCTGTGGTGCGGCAAGTCCGCAGCCGTCAGCCGCAGCCAGAGTCTCCTCCATGTCAGCCACCAGGGCGGAAATCCCCTCCCTGTCGGCCAGGTCCGCATCTGCGGCCTTCTCGCGCAGGACCTTAGATCCATATAAATATATAGGCAATTTCATATTCCAATAATCCTCCTTATCTATCAAACTTATTTTCTCCGCCGCCTCTTCCCGGAAGTCAGCGTCAGGTTGTCGGGGATGGCGTCCAGAACAATATCCGGGCCGGGCTGTGCGGAATTCCTGTCAAGGTAGCTCTGCAGTATGATTGCGGCGCTTATCCTGTCCACAGATGTCTTGTCCCTTCTGTCCTTCAGTTTCATGCCGCCGTCTATCATGGCACGGTGGGCCAGCACTGATGTGAACCGCTCGTCCTCTGTCTCGACAGGGATGCCCGGGAAGTTTTTCTGCAGCAGACCTATGAACGCTTCGACATCCTTCGCAGCCTCCGAAGGGGTGTTGTCCATATTCACGGGGTAGCCTATGACAAACTTCACGACATTCTCATTTTCCGCATATTTTTTAAGATAATCTATTATCTTTGCAGACTGTACCGTATCCAATGCGGACGCGAAAATACCGAGAGGGTCGCTGACAGCGATCCCGGTCCTTTTCCTGCCGTAATCTATTCCAATGATTCTGTCCATATCGGGTACAAAGTACAAATATACACAGAAGCCGAGAGCAATGCAAACAAACTTGCTTGATTTGCATTGCCGAGGCGCAACAGGATATGTGGCCGCAGGCCAAATATCTCAGAAGCGTGAAGGACGTGAAGGAAAAGTCCCGAAGGGACCGCGACTGGAGGGAGCGAGATCCCCCTAATAGGGGGTGCAGGGGGTTAAGATAGCTTAAGTCTTTCGAAGAAAGACATTCGGGGGCACCCCGAATATGTGGCCGCAGGCCAAATATCACAGAAGCGCGAAGGACGTGAAGGAAAAGTCCCGAAGGGACCGCGACCGGAGGGAGCGAGATCCCCTTAATAGGGGGTGCAGGGGGTTAAGATAGCTTAAGTCTTTCGAAGAAAGACATTCGGGGGCACCCCGAATATGTGGCCGCAGGCCAAATATCACAGAAGACGAGAGCTTTCCCGAGGCGCCACCGGATATGTGGCCGCAGGCCAAATATCTCAGAAGCCGAGAGCGGAACAAAACCATTTGGGATGCCGAGGCTACAATCTTTATATGACGAAGTCAAGGATATGCAGAATAATGGAAAAAAAATAAAGAATTTCAGACTTTCCCTGGTAGATGACGAGACACACAAGCCAATACTTGTCACCAGATTCAACCAGACATATTTCCTGATAGCCGCAGTCTCCGCCATTGTCCTGACATGCCTTCTGATCTTCGTGATCATTGCATACACCCCAGTGAGGACACTCATTCCAGGCTATCCGGACGCAAGGGCCAAACGCGCCGCCATACAGAACGCAATCAAGATAGACTCGCTTGAAATGCTCGTGTCCAGATGGGAACTTTATTCAGAAAACATGAAACGCATCCTTGAGGGCGGGACCCCGATAAGGATCGACAGCCTTATCAGACAGCTGGAAGACAAGGACAGAGCAGAAATTTCAGAAGAAAGGATAAGGGAACAGGATTCTATTCTCCGGATGAACGTTACAAAGGAGGAACAGTTCCAGCTGTCCCTTGCCGAAGGCAGGAAACTCCACATAGAAGGAATGCACTTTTTCTGTCCGCTGAAAGGAGTCATCTCCCAGGGATACGACGCTTCGATACACCCGTTCATAGACATAACGGCTCCGGCCAATTCGATGGTTTACGCAGTGCTGGACGGGACGGTGATTGCCTCGGGATGGACCGATGACTCCGGCTACACCATACAGATACAGCACCTCAACGACATCATCTCCATATACAAGCACAACCAGAAGCTACTCAAGAAAGTCGGAGACAAGGTGACTGCCGGAGAGCCGATTGCCATAGTCGGGAACACAGGCACGCTTACGACCGGGGAGCACCTTCACTTCGAGCTCTGGTACAGAGGAGAAGCCGTGGACCCTACAAAATATATCAATTTCTGACCCGATGGAAAAAAGAAGGATAGCCATTCTCGGCTCTACAGGTTCGATTGGAAGACAGGCACTTGATGTGGTACGCCAGCACCGCGACATGTTCGACGTAGAGCTTCTGACAGCCAACAACAGCAGCAGACTGCTTATAGAACAGGCTCTTGAATTCGGCGCGAACAGCGTGGTGATCTGCAATGAAGACAAGTATGACGAGGTGGCGGATGCGTTGCAACCGCACTATGTGAAAGTATTTGCAGGGATGGACTCGGTCTGCGACCTGGTCGGCGGAGACAATATAGACATAGTCCTGACGGCAATGGTAGGCTTCAGCGGCCTGGAATCCACCATAGCCGCCATCAAGGCGGGAAAGACCATAGCGCTGGCCAACAAGGAGACACTGGTAGCAGCGGGAGAGATTGTCACACGCCTCTCCAGAGAATGCAACGCTCCCATAATTCCGGTAGACTCAGAGCATTCAGCCATATTCCAATGTCTGCAGGGCGCTCACGGAGCACCATTGTCCAAAATCCACCTCACGGCATCGGGCGGGCCGTTCCGCACATGGGAGAAAGAAAAGATCGCCATGGTCACCAGAAAGGAAGCACTCAACCACCCGAGATGGAACATGGGACAGAAAGTCACGATAGATTCCGCCACCATGATGAACAAGGGTCTGGAGGTGATCGAGGCAAGGTGGCTGTTCGGGACAGAGCCGGAAAAGATACAGGTGGTGGTGCATCCTCAGTCCATCATACATTCCATGGTGGAATTCGAGGACGGAGCTGTCATTGCCCAGTTAGGTCATCCGGACATGAGGGAGCCGATACAATATGCCCTTTCATATCCGTCAAGGCTCAGCCTGGACAACAGGAAACTGGACTTTGCGGAACTCGGGGAACTGACCTTCCATGCCCCGGACACCGACAGGTTCCCGGCTCTCGGCCTGGCATACGAAGCCATCAGGACCGGAGGGAACATGCCATGCATCATGAATGCAGCCAACGAAGTGGCCGTAGACGCATTTCTGCAAGACAGGACAGGCTTCTACGACATCAGCGGCATAATCGGGGAGACGATGGCTGGCGTGGATTTTGTTAGGGAGCCCGACCTTGATACTATTTTCGCAACCAACCGCGAAGCCACGGCAAAGGCTCGCGATATCCTTAAAAGACATCTTAGATAGAATATGGTAATATTGATGAAAGTATTGCAGGTAATCCTTGCACTGTCCGTACTTATCCTCATACACGAACTCGGGCACTTCGTCTTCGCGAAGATGTTCAAGATCAGGGTGGAGAAGTTCTACCTGTTCTTCGATGCCGGATTCGCACTGTTCCGGTTCAAGCCCAGGAATTCCGACACGGAATACGGTATCGGATGGCTGCCTCTGGGAGGATACTGCAAAATCTCCGGGATGGTGGACGAATCCATGGATACCGAAGCGTTGAAAAGCGAGCCCAAGCCATGGGAATTCAGGAGCAAGCCGGCATGGCAGAGACTTCTCGTAATGTCCGGCGGCGTACTGTTCAACTTCATTTTCGCCATTCTTGTGTACATAGGCATAATGGCGCATTGGGGAGAGACCTATATAAGCAACGAAGAGAACAGCATCTACGTGAACGAGCTCGCCTATGAGATGGGCTTCCGCAACGGAGACAAGATACTGAAATTCGACGACTACACCCCGGAGCGTTTCGAGATGCTGCAGGCGGACATGGCCAGGAAAACAGCAGAGAAAGCCACCGTACTCCGCGACGGTGACACTGTCAACATCTACATTGACCAGAAAATGATCGGGGATGTTCTGAACTCTCCAGGAATGTTCGATCTGGCGATACCGTTTGTGGTGGACACAGTGCCCGCCACGTCACCCAACTACGGGGCCGGACTCCTCAAGGGCGACCGCATAACTGCCATAGACGGGCATCCCATAGAATTCATGCAGGATTCCAGGACCCTGCTCGCAGACTACAAGGGCAGGAACATCGATGTGACCGTAGTGCGCGACACCTGCACTCTTCAGATACCGGTACAGGTAGACACAAGCGGCAGACTCGGCATCTACGCCTCCATACCGGGCATCAAGACCAAGGACTACACGCTGCAGTCCGCCATACCTGCAGGCATCAGGCACACCTTCTCGACCATAGGAGGATACATCCAGGATCTGAAACTCGTATTCACCCCGAGCACCGAAGCATACAAGTCAGTGGGAAGCTTCATCGCCATGGGACAGATATTCCCGGGATCATGGGACTGGTACAGGTTCCTGAACATACTTGCACTGCTTTCAATTATGCTCGGCGTAATGAACCTCATCCCCATACCCGCACTTGACGGAGGCCATATCGTCTTCACCCTGTATGAAATGGTCACGGGAAGGAAGCCGAGCGACAAGTTCCTTGCCGGCGCCCAGATAGCAGGCATGATACTCCTGCTCGGGATAATGATCCTGGCATTCGGCAATGACATAGGAAGATTGCTCAGATAGAAGGATTTTTTGTATATTGCAGTTCTGTATTGGTTTGATATTAAATTTTTGTCCGTATGAAAAATTTGCATATAATGGCTGTCCTCGCCGCAGCTGCACTGCTGGCCGCCTCCTGCGGGGGTAACGGGAAAAAACTTCTTCCGAATGTCAGCGGCAAGGCCGGAGAGGTGATAGTGGTGATAAACCAGAGCGAATGGGAAGGTGAGTTGGGTGAAGGTATACGGGAGCTGCTTGCAAGCGACTGCCCGTTCCTGCCGCAAAAAGAGCCACTCTACACCCTTGTCAACATCTCGCCGTCCAATTTCACCAACATCTTCCAGATACACAGGAACCTGCTGCTCGTCAACATCGACCACAACGTGGATTCAGCCCGGGTCGAATACAGGACAGACGTCTGGGCACACCCGCAGTGTGTCATCAACATTGCCGCCAGTGACAGCGGAACGGCCCTGTCCCTGATCGAAAGCCAGGGCAAGACCATCCAGGGCATGCTGGAACAGGCTGAAAGAGACAGGATTATAGCCAACTCCAAACAGTACGAAGAATCGTCACTCAGGCCTGTCGTGAACAAATTCGCAGGCGGTTCCCCATATTTCCCGGCAGGGTACAAGCTCAAGAAACAGACAGACGACTTCATGTGGATTGCGTACGACACGCAGATTCTCCAGGACATATTCGTGTACAAGTACCCGGCGTCAGGCAAGGATGACTTCACACCGGAAAACCTTGTGGCAAAGAGGAACGAATTCCTCAAGAACAATGTCCCTGGCATGTTCGAAAACACTTACATGACCACCAGCAACATCACGATGCCTTCCGTCGAATATCTGAAATACAAGGGACGCGAATTCGCCGAGATGCGCGGCTTCTGGGAAGTCTACAACGACTACATGGGCGGTCCATTTGTCTCACATGCGTTCTACAGCCAGGACGGCAAGGAAATAATAGTCCTGGAAGCCTTCGTATACGCTCCGAAATACGACAAGAGGAATTACCTGAGAGAAGTGGAATCAATACTGTATTCATTCGAATGGAATAATTCTGAAAGAAAAAATTAAAAATATTTTGCAAGAACAAAAATATTACATACCTTTGCACTCCCGATAAAAAACGGTGGTACAATCCGGTGGGTTCGTATAACGGTTAGTACTCAAGATTTTCATTCTTGCAATAGGGGTTCGATTCCCCTACCCACTACGAAATATAAAAAATAAAAACAATGGCAAATCACGCATCAGCAGATAAGCGTAATCGTCAGAACGAAAGACGCAGATTGCATAACAGGTATTATGCAAGGACTACGAGAAACGCAATACGCGCTCTCAGAAACACTACAGACAAGGCTGCAGCAGAGGCAAATGCTCCTAAGGTCTATTCCATGATAGACAAGCTTGCCAAGATCGGAGTCATCCACAAGAACAAGGCTGCAAACCTCAAGAGCGGTATAGCTGTTTACATAAACAAACTTTCATAGTTTTCAAGCAACCTTAAAGGTTTTCAATAGCTGTAAGAGAAGCTGTCAAAACGGCAGCTTCTTTTTCTTGAAAAGCGGGATGTAGCGCAGTTGGTAGCGCACTACGTTCGGGACGTAGGGGTCGGGCGTTCGAGTCGCCTCATCCCGACCGGGAAGGAGCAAGGATAAGATGTCCCTGCTCCTTTTCTTTTTCAACCTTCTTCCGGAAGGCAGGCCCGGATGAACCGGGAAATTTCACTTCATACGTATCCTATATGGCAAAAGAAGCAAGGAAAAGCATGCTGCACGGCATACTGTTGATAGCATTGTTCTCATGTGCGGCCTTCTATATCTCCGAGGCGGAATTCATCAGGAAGCTTTCGCTGAGCCCGCTCATAATCGGGATAATACTCGGGATGATATATGCCAATTCATTGAGAAACAACCTTCCCGAGACATGGGTGCCGGGCATCAGGTTCTGCACGAAAGAAATACTCCGGCTCGGCATCATCCTCTACGGATTCAGACTGACCTTCCAGAGTGTCATTGAAGTCGGGACGGCCGCAATAGCCGTGGACCTTGTCATCGTGACAGTCACGATATTCCTTGGAGTCTGGCTCGGAAAAGTCCTCAGGATAGACAAGGACCTGTCCCTGCTCACAGCCACAGGCAGCGCCATCTGCGGGGCGGCAGCCGTACTCGGCGCGGAATCAGTCATAAAACCCCAGCCATACAAGACTGCAGTGGCCGTATCCACCGTAGTGATATTCGGTACAATCGCCATGTTCCTCTACCCTGCTGTCTACAACACGGGAGTGCTCGGACTTGGCACAAGGGAGATGGGAGTTTTCACAGGATCAACGCTGCATGAGGTGGCACACGTGGTAGGAGCCGGCAATGCAATGGGACAGGAAATATCGGATACAGCCATTATTGTCAAGATGATAAGGGTAATCCTCCTCGCTCCGGTACTTCTGGTGATGGCTCTGGTATCCGAGAAGCGCAGACGGCTTGCTCACGAAGGCGGAAAGCGGAAAATCACCATACCATGGTTCGCTTTCGGATTTATTGCAGTAATATGCTTCAACTCCCTGGATCTCCTGCCTTCCTGGACGGTGGAAACCATAAACAGTTTCGACACGTTCCTGCTTACCATGGCAATGACCGCCCTTGGCGCGGAAACGAATTTCGCCAAATTCCGCCAGGCAGGAGCCAAACCGTTTCTCCTTGCGGCTATCCTGTTCATATGGCTCACATGCGGAGGATGGCTGATGGCAAAATACATCGTACCATTGCTTTAGACACACGGCTCCGGTGCCCCGGCATGGCAGAAGAAGTCCGTGTGTCCATTACCGGTGATCCGGATAAACACATACTTTTACCGGTGATCCGGTAATTCCTCTTACAGGGTGAATTCCAAATGAGTTTCGGGAGATTCCTCACCCCCCAAAAAAAAGAAAAGTCCCTGAAATTCAAGGATTTCAAGGACTTTGGGAGGGTGCCCAGTCGGATTCGAACCGACGACATTCAGAACCACAATCTGACGCTCTAACCAACTGAACTATGGGCACCATGTTCTTTT
Source organism: uncultured Bacteroidales bacterium (assembly GCA_944326315.1). Classification (GTDB taxonomy): domain Bacteria; phylum Bacteroidota; class Bacteroidia; order Bacteroidales; family UBA932; genus Cryptobacteroides. The sequence continues at coordinate 7,369 of CALVDP010000037.1, read as the reverse complement.
GGGATTGCAAAGATACATAAATTTCTGAATTCGGCAAGGATTATGGTCAGATTTCTTTCATGGATTTCTTTGGCATATATGTATTCATCCGGAACAGGACATTCATCATGCCGTCACACCATATCCTCGCCAGTCTTCACCACCTTGACCCTTATGGCCTTATGGAACGGGATGAAAGCAGACACCACAGCCACGACAAGGGCCGCCGCCATCATGGTCCCGAATATATCCTTGACTGATACCGGAAGGATGACAATGAACGCTGTCAGTATGCCGGCCCACTGGGGGAAGCCGCGCCGCAGTGGAAGATCCAGTCTCATCTGGCAGTCCGCCTCCTGACGGCTTCGGTGACTACCATCATCCCCGCCCTCATCTGAGCCATATCTTCATCCGTCACTCCGGTAAATTCGATCCTTACCGGAATCCGCTGCTGCACCTTGACGAAATTCCCAGCCGAGTTGTCTGTAGGGACAAGAGAATATTTCGAACCTGTCGCCTCCGAAATCGCCGTTACCTTTCCGGAGAATATCCTTCCGGGAATTGCATCCACCCTTATACGCACGTCCTGTCCTATGAATATTCCCGAAATCTGTTTTTCGCGGTAATTCGCTGTCACCCATTTGTCCGTGTTGCGCACAAGATAAGTGATTGTCTGCCCGCCCCACGCAAGACAAGATAGAAACATCGCGGTAACCCCTGCCGCCACTTTCCTGACAAAATTCATCATTTCAAAAATCTCCGAAAACGGGCGCAAATGTAAGTTTTTTTATCAAATTAAAATATATATCTTTGCATGTTTTACGAAAACGTTTCAATATGAAGAGGGAAATCAAATTTTCTTTAGTCTATAGAGACATGTGGCAGTCGTCAGGGAAATATGTCCCGACAGTCAGCCAACTGAAAGAAGTCGCCCCGGCCATAATCGGAATGGGCTGTTTCGACAGGGTCGAGACCAACGGAGGTGCCTTCGAGCAAGTAAATCTTCTTTTTGGAGAAAACCCGAACAAGGCAGTCCGCGAATGGACAGCCCCCTTCAACAAGGCCGGCATACAGACCCACATGCTTGAAAGAGGTCTAAATGCACTGAGGATGAATCCGGTCCCGGCAGATGTCCGTGAACTGATGTATAAAGTGAAATGCAAACAGGGAACCAACATCTCAAGGTCATTCTGCGGGCTCAACGACCACAGGAACCTCAGGCTTTCCGTAGAATATGCAAAGAAAGGAGGGATGATATCCCAGGTGGCGCTCTCCATCACCAACTCCCCTATCCATACTGTGGAATATTATATGGATATCGTGGACAAGGTGGTAGGATACGGCTGCGATGAAATATGTCTGAAAGACATGGCCGGTATCGGACGCCCTACCATGCTCGGACAGCTGACCAAGTCCATAAAGACCAAATATCCGCATATCAAGGTGCAGTACCACGGACATTGCGGCCCGGGCTTCTCGCCTGCGTCAATGCTGGAAGTCGCACGTGCCGGAGCTGACTATCTGGATGTTGCAGTCGAGCCGCTTTCATGGGGCAAGGTACATCCTGACGTAATCACCATCAGGGAAATGATGAAGGCTGACGGCTTCCTGGTCAAGGACCTCGACATGGATGCATACATGGAGGTACGCCGTCTCACCCAGAAGTTCATAGACGACTTTCTCGGATACTGGATCGACCCTAACAACTCCCACATGTCATCGCTTCTCGTAGGATGCGGACTGCCGGGCGGAATGATGGGGTCAATGATGGCAGACCTGAAAGGCTTCCATGGCGCCATAAACGCATCACTCAGGAACCAGGGCAAGGACGAGCTTTCGCTTGACAACCTTATGGTGATGCTTTTCCAGGAAGTGGCATACGTATGGCCGAGACTCGGATATCCGCCACTTGTGACGCCGTTCAGCCAGTATGTGAAGAACACCGCACTCATGAATCTCATGAACATTCTCAAGGGACAGCCACGGTGGACGACCATCGACAAGGATACATGGAACATGATCCTGGGCAAGATGGGCAAGCTCCCTGGGGAACTTGCTCCGGAAATTGTGCAGCTTGCCAAGGACAAGGGACTTGAATTCTACACAGGCAACCCTCAGGACGCTTTCCCGAACGAGCTTGACAAGTTCCGCGAGATGATGAAGGAAGAAGGATGGGAGACCGGAGAGGACGATGAGGAACTCTTTGAATTCGCCATGCACGAAAGACAGTACAGGGACTATAAGAGCGGAGTGGCCAAGGAGAGATTCAAGAAGGATCTTGAAGCCATGAAAGAGAAGGCAGGCGCCCCTGTCATCATCACAAGACCTGTAGTGGAAGTGCCTAAGTATGATGTAGAGAAGATCATGCAGCAGTTCCCTGACGCGAAGCCGGTACAGGCTCCAGTCAAAGGCCAGCTCCTGTGGCAGATCGATGTCGACGATGCGTCTACTGCCCCTGTAGTGGGTACTGAAGTCAAGGAAGGCACGGCAATGAGCTATATCCAGACCTACTACGGAATGGAGGAAGTCATACCTGAGTGCGACGGAAAAATCGTAGCCATCTGCTCAAGGCAGGGAGACTTCGTGGCCAAAGGCGAAATCCTTGCATTCATACGGTAATCCGACATGAGATTGGAAGAATTTCCTTAAGAAAAAGAAATTCCTTTCAGAAAAAGAAAATCCCGGAAAGTTTTTTCTCTTTCCGGGATTTTTATTTCCAGACTTGTGATAGATTTGTCCTGCGCATATCCGACGCCGGTGCGCCACGCCCGGAAGTCTGAAGGATAATGTGCGCGAGGTACGGCATGAATTGATGACGAAAGAAGACATTATATGAAAATGACGGAAATGAACCCGGAGGAACGTCCGAGGGAAAAACTGACGGCCAAAGGCGCCAGAGCCCTGGACACATGCGAACTCATGGCCATCCTGCTCAGGACCGGGACCGGCAAGAAGAATGTTCTGGAGGCGGCAAGGGACCTGCTTGCTTCGGCCGGCAACAGCCTCACTACACTTGCGGACTTCTCGATGGAAAAGATGTGCGAGATCAAGGGAATAGGCACGGACAAGGCAGCCACAGTGGCAGCCGCCATGGAGCTCGGGAAACGTTTCGTCTATGAAAGAAATCTGGAGAAAAGGGTATCCGTCACGAATGCCCGCCAGATATTCGACATCATGTTTCCCCTGCTAAAAGGGCTGTCACACGAAGAATGCTGGATCTTCTTCTTGAACAGGGCCAACTATATCATCGCGAAGGAAATGCTGAGTACGGGAGGCATGGCCGCCACCGTACTTGACGTCCGGATCATCATCAGGAAAGCCCTCGAAAAGAAGGCCCACGGAATCATCCTCGTACACAACCATCCGTCGGGAAACCCGATGCCGGGGGCATGCGACATAACACAGACAAAAAACCTGAAAAAAGCCGCCGAAACATTTGAAATATCACTCGTAGACCATATTGTGATAGCCGGAGACAGGTACTACAGCTTCGCTGACGAAGAGGTCCGCAGCATGGGCGGATAGCAGTACGACAGCCTGTACGGATGAAAGACAGGCAGTCCTGGCAGACAGTCCGCAGACAGTCCTGGAGCAAATATTTTGAGATAGGAGAAAAATAGGGTATATTTGCAGAAATCCGGACAATAATCACGATCATGAAAATCATCAATTTAGGAGAGGGCAACACTGTCCTTAACAAGTTTGTCGCACAGATCCGCGACATAAATATCCAGAAAGACCGCATGCGTTTCCGCGCGAACCTGGAGCGCATCGGAGAGATTTTCGCCTATGAAATAAGCAAGACACTCACTTACTCTGAAAAAAAGATATACACGCCTCTGGGGATAGCCAGCATCAATACTCCGGACGACAATATTGTCGCAGCCACGATCCTGAGGGCAGGGCTGCCGCTTCACAAGGGCATCCTCAACGTGTTCGATGATGCACAGAACGCCTTCGTAGCCGCATACAGGAAGTACGACAAGGGAGATGACTTCCACATCAACATAGAATATTCCAGTTCCCCTGACCTGAACGGCAAGACCCTGATCCTTGCTGACACGATGCTTGCCACAGGGGCGTCGCTTGAAATAGCGTACAACCGTCTGTGTGAGGACGGAGAGCCGGCTGTAACTCATCTTGTATGTCCGATTTCAAGTGTATATGCCGTGGAATACCTGCAGAAACACCTTGTGAAGGACAACATCACGCTGTGGGCTGCAGCCATAGACGAAGAACTGACAAGCCATTCCTATATTGTGCCCGGACTCGGAGACGCCGGAGACCTGGCTTTTGGCGAAAAAATCTGATACGGGTCAAAAGTCCCGAAAGGAGCGCGACTGTGGACCGCGCAACCCTCTGTCAGGCAAATTTCGCTGTTTTTTCTCTTTCGCACCTCAGGAATACCCGGACCAGTCCTATATTCCAGTCAGCCATGTTTTCCTTACATCACGGCTACAGTTCCTTGCGCATCCGCGCCTTGGGGATATTGAGCTGATCACGGTATTTCGCAATCGTTCGGCGTGCGACCTTGTAGCCACGCTTGTTCATCTCGGACACAAGCTGGTCATCCGTCAGCGGATTGCGTTTGTCCTCAGTGTCCACGCACTCCTGCAGCGCCTTCTTGAGCTCTCTGGTGGAGACCTCCTCGCCTTCGGAATTCTCCATTCCTTCCGAGAAGAAATATTTCAGCGAGTATATCCCGAAATGAGTCTCAATATACTTGCTGTTGACCACCCTGGAAATAGTCGAGATATCGAAGCCGGTACGTTCCGCAATGTCCTTCAGGACCATAGGCCTCAGATGGGTCTCGTCTCCGTCCATGAAATAGTCATGCTGATAGTCGATTATGGCCTGCATGGTACTCTGCAGCGTATTGTGACGCTGTTTTATGGCTTCTACAAACCACTTGGCGGAATCCAGTTTTTTCTTCACGAACGCTGCCGCTTCCTTCTTCTCCCTTTCCGAAGAATTGGCAGCATCCATGAGTATGTCCGCATATTTCCTGTTGACCTTAAGCTCGGGAATGGAAAACCTCGGCATAGTCAGTTTGAGCTCACCGTTTTCCAGTGTCAGCACGAAATCCGGTATGATCTGCTGAGCCTGCTCGCTGTATGAATCATCTATCTGTCCGCCCGGTGCCGGGTTCAACTTCAGTATCTTCGACATCGCGGCCTTGAGATCAGCCTCCGAGATGCCCATTCTTGCGATTATCTTGTTGAAATGCTTGCTTGTGAACTCGGAGAAATAGTCTTTGAGTATCCTTGTAGCATTGCGGACGTCAGGAGTCTGCTTCAGTCCCTTGATCTGAAGCAGCAGGCATTCCCTCAAATCCCTTGCCCCTACTCCCGCCGGGTCGAATTCCTGGATGACATGAAGCATGTCAAGGACCTCCTTCTCGTCGGAATCTATGCCGGCACGGAAAGCCATGTCATCCACCAGGCTGTCTATATCCCTCCTAAGATAGCCGTCATCGTCAAGACTGCCTATGATAAAGGCGGCTACGGCATGCTGGTGTTCGGTGAGATTTCTGAAGCCCAGCTGCTCCATAAGGCTCTGGGTAAAACTTTCCTTGACGGAAAAAGTATTGTAGACCGGACGTTCGTCCTTCCCGTAATTGTTGACTTTCAGTTTATAGCTCGGTATCGGGTCATCGTCCTTGTAGTCAGACAGTGATACCTCCCTCGGAGCATTGTCATCATCCTCCTCCTTCTGGGCATTCTCCTCAAGTACAGGATTTTCCTCAAGCTCCTTCCTGATACGCTGTTCCAGTTCCTGGGTAGGAAGTTCGATCAGCTTGATAGTCTGTATCTGCAGAGGCGACAGCTTCTGCGTCTGTTTCAGTTCCAGTCCTTGTTTCAGCATGGCATATCCTTTCTGTTGTTTATAGAACTGTTGTTTGCAGAACGGCAGGTTCTGCCACTTTTCTCAATATCTGGACAGTGTCCACCCGGCCAAGAGAGTCCTTGTCCAGGACCGGATATTCGATATTCTCCTTGACAATAAATGCTTTGGGGAAGGTGCCGATAATCTGTTTCAGGAAATGCATGGCCTCAGATCTTGTTCTGAAATCCCCTACGGTAATCTTGAAATAAGGGTTGACATAGCTCCTGTAGGCAGGGACTCCAGGATACATTTTCTCGAATTCGGCCATCATGTCCTCGGAATCCTGGCGGGCTGACTGTCTGTTGTCGAAAAATATTCTCACCCTGTAGCCTGTGCTCAGACGGAATGAATTGTCGGCAAAAGACTTCTCCATCGCATCCACAATCCCCTGGGACTGATATATGTTCACATCTGCAGCCCCGCCTTCGGAGATGGACGACAGGAGATTGAAGATATCCTTGCCTGCCAGGGCCGTATCCACCCTTTCTGCGGGTATGAAGAACAGCGAATCGGCAAGCTCATAGCCCTGCGGCACTTCACCGCCGCGGACATATAACATGGAGTCATCCAGGAATACAGTGTCAGCCGTAACAGCGATACATTCAGGGCCGGCAGGTTCCTGGGCCTTCGCAGCCGCCTCCACGGCAACTGCCACAAGAAGAACCGTGAATATACGTTCAAAAAATCTCATAATCAGCATCTGTCCGGCGGATAAGTTATACTTCTCTCCGGGGATTCCACCAGACTATGTCAAGGCTCTCTCCGAATTCCGGATCTGCCAAATCCCCAGTCATTCCAGACAGAAGATGTCCGTTCCTTACGTCCACCTTCAGCCATATAAACTATGACCATTGCCGAACCAGTGCATACACCTGTCATGGACCGGCACACTCACCATGGTCACATCAGTTCATGTAAAAAATTCTCAACAGGTACCCTCTCCAGGAAAATCTTCTTTTTCAGTCCGCCCTTGACCTTTACGACCAGGGCTATATCCATTGAAAAGTCCTCCGGTCTGGCATTGCCGACCATCGACATTATCCCCACAAGTCCCGTATGTCCCGACAAGGATGCACGGATGTCCGCATTGACTTCGGAAGTGTCTTTGCCAGGAATGACCACATCCGGAGCCTCGAAGACACCGATTTCGGCGTCCTTGTAATACACTTTCCCACGGATATCAGACAAGGTGATCTCCCTCACCGGATTATATACCGAAAGGGACAGGCCGGCATCGACAGCCTTGAAGCCTGCCGGAGTAATACTGTCAATGCGGCAGGATTCCACCCTGATATCCTTATAGCTGCCGCATCCGCTCAGGAGCACCAAAGCCGCGACAAGGTGCAACAATATGAATATTCCACTTCTGTTGCTCGATACAACTGGCATACCGTTATGCTTTAACATCGTCCGAGGACCTTTTTATTGGCAAATATACACAGAAGCCGAGAGCAATGCAAACAAACTTGTTTGATTTGCATTGCCGAGGCGCCACCGGATATGT
>CALVDP010000036.1 GCA_944326315.1 uncultured Bacteroidales bacterium | reverse complement strand
ATTAACGGCGTTTTTTGTAGAGATCATCCCCTACAACGAGAGGACTATGCACCTGCTGGGGACAACGGAGGATTACAAGGAGGGCGAGTGATGAACAGGGATGAGATACTGAATGAAGTGAACAGATTCCTGTCCATGCGGTATTTCAATCAGGTGGACGCGTCAGAGGAGGACAAGGCACATTTCGTCAATATCTTGGCCGATTGTGCCGAATTTGTCTTGGGAAAGTATTTGACGGGACATAAAAACAGGAGGAACAGCCATGACCGACATCACAGGGCAGCGCTACGGGAGGCTGACGGTGATTGAGCCCGACACCCCGTGCGACAAGGAGCACGGCTACAGGTGGATAGTCCGGTGCGACTGCGGGACCACATTCACTGCATACAGAGGGAACCTTGCAAGCGGAATGACCCGCAGCTGCGGATGCCTAAGGAGGGAGACGATGCTTAAAAACAGAAGAAACAGTAAAAGACATGAATAAGATGTTTGAAAAGGCGATCAAGGCTTTCCTTGATGACAAGGCTGGTAAGGATCCGGCCTTCGCCGAGAAATACAAATCCGAGAAGAAGAATATCACTGACTGCTGCAAGTTCATCATAGCAGAGGTCAAGAAGTCCTGCAAGGGCAATGAAGCTGCCTGCACTGATGAATATGTCTACGGGCTGGCGATGCACTACTACGATGAGGAAAATATCAAGGTCCCGGCCAATGCCCCGTCCTGCAGGGTTGTCGTTCCGGGCGATGTGCAACTCACGGAGGAGGACATAAAGGAGGCCAAGGCGGAAGCCATAAGGAAGCTCAAGGAGCAGGAGGTGCAGGAGCAGATGAGAAAGGAACGGCAGAGACAGGAGACAGCAGAAAAGAAAGCCGAGGCCGAACGCAAGAGACAGGAGGCAAGGCTGGAGAAGCAGCGCAAGGCTTACGTGGATGCACCTATGCTGTTCAACTTTGACGGGGAGGACTAGGCATGAAGCCAAGGAGCGGAATTGAACGGATGTTCATCGGATATGCAGAGGAACTGCCGCCTCCAAGGGAAGCAGTCGCCAAATGGGCGTACAGGCATTGCTTCAAGCCTGTCGCCCTGTGGTGGAAGCACAGGGGCAAGAACAATCAGGAGATATGGTGCCAGTGCTGCGGTCACAGAGAGCCGTGTGACGGATGGCTCGTGATGTCATTGGATGTCTGGGTGTGCCCGGAGTGCGGGGCAAGATGCAATGTAGTTGACCGCAAGGTAGCCGTGTCGACCAGCATCTCCTATGTCTCCACTTTCGAAGTGGTCAAGGGAGTACAGGTCATCCGGACATTCGAGGTGTCAAGATCCAACTACAACGACAGAGGTAAGACACTCTATAGCATTACGGAGCTGTTTCAGATATGGCTTCTTGAGAACGGACGGGAAGTCATAACGACCATAGGTTACAGCAGGTCTTTCAACTATATGCAGTGGACCTATGGCGCCAGGTATTCCATAGGGCGGCACAACGGCGGAGCCGGAGGGTACTATGTCTATGACGACACATATGACATCGGGTTCAACCACATCTATCCGCGCATGGCTCTCGCCCCATACCTGAAGGAAAAAAGGATTGATGAGAAGTATATCAGGAATGAGGTTTTACGCCGGAATGACCTGTCAGCCACAGTACACATATCGGCAATATGCGGGAACAGGTGCTACGAGACGATGGCAAAGATAGGCCTGAAGGACCTGTTCTTCTCCATAGTCAAGCACGGGAAATCACCGGACAGATACTGGCCGTCCATAAAGATATGCAAGCGGCACGGGTATGACATAAAGCAACCGAATATCTGGCTCGACCACGTTGACGACCTGATGTATCTCGGACTTGACACCCACAGTCCCCACTATGTCTGTCCGGAAAACCTGACGGAGATGCACCGCATGATCAATGCGAGAGCCGAGAGGAAACGGGCCAAAGAGCGGACTGAGAAGGAGCTCGCGAAACTGGGAAAAGAAAAAGCCGAATTCATAGAAATGCGGAGCAAGTTCTTCGGGCTGTCTTTCCCAGGACCGAATGTGACGATAGTCTGCATCAAATCCGTGGATGAGGTTGCTGAAGAAGGGACACTCCTGCACCATTGTGTATTCAACAACGGGTATTACAAGAAGCCTGACAGCCTGCTGCTGTCCGCGAGGGATAACAGTTCACAGAAGCCGGTGGAGACGATAGAACTGGACCTGAAGACTTTCCGGATATTGCAGAGCCGGGGAAACTGCAACCTTGACAGTCCATTCCACGGCGAGATACTGTCACTTGTGAACAACAACATACCTGCTATCAGAAAACTATGCTCAACAAAATAAAAATTATGAGATATGGAAAAAATTGATTTGACGAAATGCAACAACCTGCGTGTCAAGATACACGCAAAATACAGGGACTATGAGACTACAGGACGGATAGTTGTCCACGATGACGGTTCTTCGCACATAATCGACGACCATGGCGGCGAGTATATAGCATTTATTGAGAAAGACGGCTCGTTGTCAGATGGTATTCGCGACTTCGATATCGTCCCGCGCGACCCGGAGACGTACCAGGACTGGCAGGTGGGGGACAGGGTCTGCGATAATAAGCACAGGAATGCGAGCCATGAGGTGATATTCCGGTCAGGAGAATTAGTGGTGATGAAAACGGATGCCAATACTGCTTGCAGCAACTATACCTGCGATGAATTGTTTGACTGCGGCTACCGCCTCGTCCTGACAGACATCGAGCAGCAGATAATCGAGGAGAAAAAGGAAAAGAGGTATGAGCCGCAGGACGGGGACATCTGCTATGCCAAAAGCACAAGTGGCTTTTATGCGATATTCGTCTATAATAGATGTGGATTGGACAGGAAAACGGATTTCTATGTTTCTTTCGACAGTCGTGGTGGGCTCTTTTATTCCGGCTACGCCATAGATACTCGTTGTCTTGAAGAGCTCCGCCCCGCCACGGATGAGGAGAAGCAGCTTCTTTTTGACGCTATGGCGAAGCAGGGCAAGCGGTGGAACGCCGAGAAGAAGGTCGTGGAGGACATCCCGAAGCCGCATGAGTTCAAGAAGGGCGAGCCAGTGCTGGTAAGGACGGAGTATGGAAGGGATTGGAAATTGCGTGCTTATGTAGAATTGAGCAGTATTCCTGACGCTAAATTCGGAAAGTATGGAGTAACAGACGGCAGGGTGAATCTCTTTTACCGGTTCTGTCTTCCCTACAACGAGAAGACGATGCACCTGCTGGGGACTTCGGAGGATTACAAGGAGGGCGAATGATGAAGACAGAGACGCCTATACTTGATGCCTGCTGCGGCGGCAAGATGTTCTACTTCGACAAAGACGACAGCCGGGTGCTGTTTCAAGACATACGGGATGTCGAAACCACATTGTGTGACGGAAGACTTTTTGAGGTCAAGCCGGATGTCCAGGCTGATTTCACCAATATGCCTTATCCAGACGAGAGTTTCTCGATGGTTGTGTTCGACCCTCCGCACTTGGTATATAGCCGTGGGAAAAAGTCGAAAATGGTTGATATGTATGGAACATTAAGCGACAAGACCGTGCCGACCGGCTACCAGCACATCAAATACGGGGCATTGTATTCAGACTGGCGGGATATGCTGTCAAAAGGCTTTGCGGAGTGTTTCCGGGTATTAAAGCCTGGTGGTTTTCTCATCTTCAAGTGGAACGAAACCGACATAAAGGTTTCCGAGATACTGAAACTGACGGACCAGAAGCCCGTCTTCGGCAACAGGTGCGGAAAAGCAGCCAAGACGCATTGGATATGTTTTATGAAAGATTACAAGGAGGAACAATTATGAAAAGAAGTGAATACAAAATAGGTGAGTTTCTTTACGGGATTATAGACGACGAAGAATCAGCAAAGTATCATCCTGAAGGGCAGCGTGTCTTCATTCATGATGGGTATATAGATGGAGATGGATATGGAAAACTTGTCGGGTGGAACGATGGCGAAATAAAGAAGAGCACAGGCTATGGAAATTTTTGCTGGGGCGCTGATGTCAGAAAGGCCACCGAAGAGGAGATTAAGGAGTTCATGAGAGCTCTGATGAATCAGGATGTCATAAAATACTATTGAGATGATACGGGCAAGATTTTACATAAAGTTCAAGGACTGCAGCAATGATTACCGTCCTGTGCAATGGCCGATAAAGTATCCGTACTGGTGTACGGGTCAGAGCGCCAAAGCCTTTGTCCTTGTGGCCTATGCCGACAATGTGGAGCAGATTAAGGAGCAGTGGCCGGAGGCTTACGGCATCGAGGCGGAGGAGGTACAGGAAATAGTGTTCACGACACGGTTTCCGAAGCCTGAATGGTATAAGGAGGAACAGCTATATGCGAGAAATAAAATTTAGAGGGAAAGATTTAGAAACCGGGGAATGGGTCTATGGCAGCCTGTTTCAGTCTTTGGAGCAATATCCTGCGATAGCCAAGCCGAAACCGACCGCTGACGGTAAATTGTTCTACTGTCTTACCGTCGTAGATGCCGACACCGTCGGCCAGTACACCGGGCTGAAGGACAGGGACGGGAAGGAGATTTACGAGGGGGACACTGTTGGATACCGTTTCACGGATAGTTCCTTCGTGACCGGCAAGGTGGTATGGTGGGGGGCACGATGCGGTTTCTACATTCGCACCCGTGAAAATGACTACTACGAACTCACTGAACACTGCCAAGCGATAGATACCTTCCACGACAACCCTGAACTTCTGGAGGACGAACAATGAATATCAACAAGGCGATAGCGATGCAGCGGCGATACGAGGCTGCGACCGCCACTCCTGAAGAGAAGGAGCAGGCGGTTTCCAAGGCACACGACTATGTGCTGCTGGGATATACCCTACTCCAGTCCGCCGACATCATATTCCGTAAGGCGGAGAAGGTGATGCAGAAGGTATCTGCATATTACAGCCGCGATGAGCGGTACCGGATGGAGAGGAACAGCAGAGACCTGGATGCGGTACTGAAACGGCTTGACACGGCATCCGCAGGAATGGACGGAGTTATAGCCGGGATAGACCCTTACGCCTACGACAGGATAAGGTCGAATGCCTATGAGGTGCTGCGCTTCGTGATGCTGCTCTATACGAGGACTGCCGGGAACGTAAAGGCTACCGAGGCATTGGAGAAGTCCATCAGGCGGATGGCGGGGAACGGAATGTTCTCGGACGAGGAAATATCTGAAATAAAGATGCGATGAAAGAAATTACAACAGATATTATATATAACCTGGATTTTCTGAAAAACGGACTACCAGACCATTGTGCCGACCTTATCATAGCAGATCCGCCGTATTATCGGGTAAAGGGTGATTTTGACCAGGTATGGAATACTTTCAGCGACTATCTTGAAGATGTCGGGAAATGGGCGGAAGAATGCGCGAGGCTGCTGTCGTACAACGGGACGTTGGTATGGTTCGGTTCACATCGTAACATCGCCTATAGCCAGATAATCCTTGACCGGCATTTCCATTTATTGAACAATTGCATTGTAGATAAGAAGAACTCGATTCAGAAAACGTTCGCAAACCCGGACAATCAACGGTCGTTCTTTTCGAATGACGAGCGTTTCCTAGTATATGAGAGCAGCTCCGAAGATAAAGATGAAAGTCTTGGAGGTAAGGCTAAAAACTTTTACAACACGCGGTTGGGACTGCTGAAATCGCAGTGCGTCAAGCCGGTCATTGACTATCTGAATGCCGAACGGGAACGGGCCGGATTTACGGTAAAGCAAATCAATGAAGCCCTCGGTACGTATATGGCGTCCCACTGGTTTACATACAAGTCTCAGTTCGAGCTTCCCCGGCCGGAATGGTATGAAAGACTTCGGGAACTGTTCAATTCCCGTCCGGGGGGGGGTAGAAACGATTACCTGCGTAAAGACTACGAAGACCTGCGTAAAGACTACGAAGACCTGCGTAGGCCGTTTCGGATGGAAGGCAGGCAGTCAGACATCTTCTCATTTACGGTGGACAGCGGAATATCGTCCAGGCTTGGTCATCCGACAGTCAAGGACATAAGACTCATCAGACTGCTTGTACGGTGTCTTTCAAGGGAGGGGCAGTTGGTTGTAGAACCATTTGCAGGAAGCGGGACAGGATGCCTGGCAGCGGCAGAATACGGAAGGAGATACATAGGTTACGAGATAGACGGCAAGTATTGGAAAATTGGAAATGAAAGGTTAAGAAATGTGCAGATGAGGATATTATGATGAAGAAGGAATATGACATTATCATCGGGATAGACCCGGACGTGAAAAGGTCGGGAGTGGCTGTGCTGGATATGAAGACAGGAAACATGCTCATGTATTCAATGTCATTCCCGGAACTGATAAGCTGGCTTCAGGAACAGTCCGAGGCCGTATGTAAGGACATGACGCGCAGGCAGGTCGTGGTGGAGGCAAGCTGGAAGACCCAGACGAACTGGCATGGGCGGAGAAATGACAGCCGTCGGGTGTCGGCCAGGAAAGGCTACGACGTGGGGTGCAATCACGAGACCGGGCGTAAGATAGTCGAGGTCGCGCAGTCCACGCTGCTTGAGGTGAAAGAGAAATTCCCGCTCCGGAAGATATGGAAGGGACCGGACGGGAAGATAACGCACGGGGAACTCGTGGCACTGTTCGAGGGTTCCGGCATTGTCTGCAATACCGGGCGGAGCAATCAGGAGGAAAGGGATGCAGCACTGTTGGCGCTGGACGCCTCAGGGATGCCGATGCGGATGAGGGGAGGTGTGCGATGAACTACAGGAATGGGAAGCCGACTGACGTGGCAGTTGTGCCGGGCGCATTCGTCAGAAAACAGGTCAAGGAAAGCAGGTATAACACCATGTTCATGACGTACGACGAGTTGCAGAAGATATGGGAAAAGAAGCAGGAATTATTTATAGGAGAACTGAAATGAGGATAATCAAAGAAGGTACACCTCCACATAAGGAAAAGAAGCAGGAATGCGTCAACTGCGGGTGCGTGTTCATGTATGAACGGTCAGACATTCATACTGATAAGAGGGACGGGGACTTCGTTATATGCCCGTCATGTGGGGCGTATATAAATCTAATAAATCATTTATCTATGGAGAAAAAGGAGGCTATATGACCGAGATTAAAGAGTCTGATTTCATCAGGGCAGAAGATGCCAGATTGAAGGCATTTTCTGATTACATCAAAGGCAGCGGGTTGTCGGCCTATGCGATAGCCCGCGGCTGTCGCATAGCATGGAAGACCGTCATGAAGGCGGTCAACTGTGTTCCGGTGCATGGTAGCACCGAGTCACGTATAAGGCTGTTTATAGAGAGAAACGCGGGAGGAACTGGGAATGGGGCTGACACCGAAACAGGAGAAGTTCGTCAATAAATACCTGGAATGCGGCAACGCGTCCGAGGCGTACCGGCATGCGTACAATACGTCGAACATGAAGCCGTCATCGGTACAGAGGAAAGCAAAGGAGCTGCTTGATGACGGCAAGATTGCGGCAAGGCTCGATTACCTCAAGTCGCACCTTGCGGAGGCGTCCGGCATCAGTGCCCTGCGCATCATTAGAGAGCATGAGAAGATCGCCTTTTCAGATGCGACGAAAGTCCGGAGCGGATGGATGTCGTTGAAGGAGTTCGAGAGTCTCTCGGAGGAGGAGCGCGCTTGTATCAAGTCTGTAGAGACCAAGGAGCGCAAGATGATCACCCCTGACGGGGAGGAGGTGATTGACACACAAGTAAAGGTCACCCTGTACGATAAGCAGAAGTCGCTCGACAGCATCACTGCTATGCTGGGATACAACGCACCTGTCAGGACGGAGACGGATGTAAGGGTAGGAGGTACACGTCCGGTGATAATATTCGAGGACAGCCCGGAGGAAGAAGATGGCAAGTGACAGGATAGTGTTCAACCGCAAGTATGCGCCACTGTTTCGGCTGCCGGACACGAGATATACGCTCGTAAAGGGAGCCAGGGGCAGCGGGAAGTCGTATGCCGTGAACACCTCCCTGTGCGATCGCACTTATGACGATGGGTACAATACCCTCTTCACCCGCTACACTATGACCTCAGCTGAAATCTCCATCATACCGGAGTTCACCGAGAAGTTGGATCTTCTCGGCATCGGTGGTGACTTCAAGGTGAAGCGGGATGATATTACGAACCTCGTCACCGGGGGCAGCATCATCTTCAGGGGGCTTCTGACATCCTCGGGCAATCAGGTGGCTAAACTGAAGTCAATTCATAATGTCAAACGGTGGATCCTGGACGAGGCCCAGGAGCTGGTGGACGAGGACCAGTTCGACACCATAGACTTCTCAATCAGGGAGAAGGGTGCAGTAAACAACCTGACGATGGTATTCAATGCATCGGATATCCACCACTGGCTCTACCGGCGTTTCTATGTAGGAGTGCCGGAGGGGTTCAACGGAGTTATTGACGGGGTACGCTATATAGACACCACCTATCTCGACAATCTGCATAACCTTAATGCTTCCTTCATCGCCCGTGCGGAGAAGATGAAGTCCGTGGACTATGACCGGTATCGCCACATTTTCCTGGGGCATTGGGCGTCACTTTCCGAGGCCGTGATATATAAGGACTGGAAAGAGATATCGGAGTTCGACTATCCTGGCAGTCTCCCTATATGGTACGGGGTTGACTGGGGATATGCCAACGACCCCACGGCAGTGGTGCGCCTGTGCTATGATCCGGACACGAAGACCGTCTATGCGAAGGAGGTGTGCTACAGGAAGGGGCTGCTGATAGGCGACATAGGCAGGATCATCAGGTCAGATATGGAGTTCTGCAGAGCAAATCCTGACGCCTTCATCTACTGCGACCCGGCAAGGCCGGAACATATTGCAGAGCTCCGCGTGAACCATGACCTGATGGCTGTCCCAGCTGTCAACAAGAACAAGACCGGGCGCATCGAGTATCTGAAATACTTCAATGTATGCTATTGTGGAGAAAACATCAGGCATGAAGTGGAAAAGTATTCCTGGAAGCCGGACCCGAAGGATCGGAGTCATTGGCTGAACGAGCCCATGGACGGCAACGATCACGCGATGGACGCTATCAACTACGGGGCGGTAACTCATCTGAGGTGGCTCGGCGTGACCAACCTGACGGGAGAGTCCTGATGTTGCATATATGACATATCAGGCAGAAGCCCGTATTGACTTTAATTTTCACACAAAAATAAATGACATGTTTGGATTGAGGCTAACGTCAGAGAAATACATATCCGGTCTTGAAAGCGAACTGAAGGGATATTACGCGGACGAGCAGAGGCGTAACGAACGCAACGAGTACATGAAGGCATTGACTGCAGTCGTGCGGGGGCTGGAACTACCTCCGTTCACTCCGGTGAATAGACAGGAACTGAAGGCTTTATATGAACGAAGCTCTCCTGTAATGGGTGTGGTGAATTATATTGCAGAGAATGTAGGTGAAGTCATGAGATACCTCGAGCTGAAGGATATGCGCACGGGAGAGTACGTGGACCGGCACTGGCTCCTAGACCTGATCCGGCGACCTAATGATCGTTTTACTCTGCGTAAGTTCGGGACAGCATGGGCAATCAACAAACTGATTTACGGGGATACTTTCGTTTATGCCCCGAAGTCCGTCGGGAGGGACTACGGCAAGGTCGCAGAGATGTACGTCATACCGTCGCATCGTGTAGGGGTCATGCACGGAGATGACAGCAATCCGTTTGCGGGCATCAAACTCGTAGGTCTATCCGGAGACCGGCTCATCACTCCGGAAGAGGTGTTCGAGAGCTTCGACTATAATCTTGACGACACATCGTGGTTCGGCACCTCGCGCCTGGCTTCTGCGGCCACTTACCTCTCGGTGATGGAGAAAGGCATGGCAAGGGAGGAGTCAGCCCTGAAGAACGGTGGCGTGGCTAATGTGATAACTCCGCAGCCTGACAAGCAGGTGGGCGTGGCGAGGCCGACGGAGGCTGATAGTTTAGAGAAGGAGTTCAATGCGCAGAGCGCGGTCGGCAAGACGAAGGTGCTGCGTTATCCGGTGGAGATACATACTCTCGGTAATGCGCCAGTGGATCTGAGTATTCTCGAGTCTCACAAGGAGGCAGTCACTGCCCTCTGCTTCGTCTACAAGCTGCCTGTCGATCTCTATTACGGGCAGGCGAAGTATGAGAATGCCAAGGAGGCAAAGAAGACTATCTACGAACAGAACGCAATACCGATGGCCAACGAGTTTGCCGAAGACCTCCTGAACTACTGTGGCCTTTCTGGGGACTACGAACTGGCTGTGAATACGGACCGTATTGATGTCCTGAAGCGGGATCCGATGGATACCCTTAATGCGCTCGATAAGATGTGTGCTACGCTCAACGAGAAACGCGAGGCTATGGGCTATGAGAGGATAGACGAAGCCTATGCCGACAAGCCTATGATATCTATGGGTTATCAGTTCGGCAGCGAATATGACGACATAGATACTGAGCTTTTATGAAACGACGCATAAGTCCACAGATGCGCCGTCATCAGGACTACCTGCGGCGCAAGGCGCTCACAACGGCGAAGGCTTACGGGGCAAGGCTCATGAAGCAGAGGGCGTCGCAGGTGCGCTCAGTCCTGCTACGGTGTCGTGATTATCCGGAAAACGAGTGGGAGGGCGTGATTATGACGCAGCTCCAGGAACCGTATCTGTACGAGTGGTACAGGCAGCTGTACTTGGATACAGGGCTTCCGCAGATAAGGAGCACCGTCCGTGACATGAACAAGGCTAAGGCAGAGGGCGCTGGCATCTGGGAGGGCACGGTTGACGCATACGCCCGTACCCGTGCGGGCGAAGCTATAGTATCCGTCAGCGGCACTTTCCGTGACAGCCTCATTGAGATACTGCGCCGTGAACTGGCGGATGGCGAGGATGTCGGGATAGAGGCGTTGACACAGAGGATATATAGTCAGTATAGATCTATACAGGAGTGGGAGGTCAGGCGCATAGTTCAGACGGAGACACTCATCTCTGTAGGCAAGGCAGGAGATGCCGCCGCCAGGTCTCTCAATGTGAACTTCACGAAGCAGTGGTGTACCTCCGGCCTGATCAACACGAGAGATACCCACCTTGCGGTGGACGGCGTTGTCGTTGATCAGGAGGAGCCGTTCCGCGTCGGTGATTCACTTCTGATGTATCCTCATGACACAGGGCTCGGGGCATCGGCATCAGAGATCATCAACTGCGCCTGCAGCTGTATTCGCCTGCCGAAATGACCTCTATTCGTTTTTTCTTTTTCCAGTGACAGGCGATGAGCCTGTCTTTTCTATCTCAGTGACCTGATGTTACATATATGACGCATCGGGTCACAGCCGTTAATGCTCATACATTTGAGCATGAGAAAACGGCAATTTGATGGTAAAAATACAGTATAAGTCATTCACCGGGAAAATGGAGGTGAAAGCGGAGTCTGAGGACGGCCGCCTGCATATACGTGCCTATGCTTGTGCGTTCAACAATATCGATTCATACGATGACGTCATAGCGTCGACCGCTTGCGACAAGTGGCTGGCTTCCGACGAGGCCGCGCGGGTAGCTCTGTGTTACCAGCACAACATGTCCGATGTCATAGGCGTGATCACTGACAAGGGAGTGGACACATACGGGCTGTGGTTCGAGGCGGATATTCTGCCGACCACTTCAGGCAGGGACGTGCAGATACTCATGCGAGCGGGAGCCGTCCGAGAATTCTCTATCGGTTACTACACCGTCAACGCACATTACGAGGTGAGAGACGAGAAGGAGATACGGGTGCTTGACGAGATACGCATAGCCGAGATCTCGCCTGTCACGCGAGCAGCTAATCCTCGTGCGGTGCTCGTCGACATGAAGGCCGAGGCAGGTATGCTTCAGACCATGAGCGATGACGAGCTTATGGAGATGAAGGCCTCCGTGGAAGCCGAGATTGCCAGACGATTAATTGACATGGTTTAACTAAATTTTGATAAGATGCCAGAATCACTAGAGAAGAAGGCCGACGAGTTGCGCAAGGCAATGGAAACGGCAACAAATGAAGCCAAGGTGGCTAAAGAAAAGGCCGAGGCGGCTGAGAAGCGTGCCGCGGATGCGGAGCAGAAAGCGAAGGAGATGTCCGAGGAACTGAAGAAGGCCCAGGACACCATCGCCGAACAGGGCAAGAGCATCGAGGGTATGGACAAGAGCATCAAGGCTCAGGAGGAGACCATCAAGGAGTTGAAGGCTTCCGGGAGGATCTCCGGCAATCCGTATGAGGTCGCCCTGAAGGCAATTCTTGATGCGAAGAAGGAGGAGATTGAACGCTTGTTCAAGGCAGAGAACGGAGCCGCATCTCGCATGAAATTCAAGTTCACCACCGCCAACATCACCACGCAGTCGTTCGGAGTGCAACAGGATCCGTCTGTACATTCGGACAGGCTTCTGCCTAATGCGTTCTACACCACCTTCGAGAAGGTAACCAGGACTGCCGACAAGTTGGAATGGCTTGAAGGCTCGGATACTGACCAGACGGGCTATGTGGGTGAGTTCACTGCACCGGCGACTGCGAATAGCTACACGGTAGCGGGCAAGCTGCGCCAGTACGCCAAGATAGCCTCGTTTATCGAGGTGTCGTCCGAGCTTACCGACTGGTATAATCAGATCTACCAGTGGGCCAGGACCACTGCTGTGCAGAGGATCCTCAAGAAGGCGGACTCCCTTATCTGGAGCGGGGACGGAAGCGACTCCGGCACGAAGACACACGTCTACGGGCTTAAGACCCAAGGTAGCACTGCCTATGCCGCTACTGGGGCGAAGTACGAGGGCGCGACTGTCGCAGATGTCATGCTCGATGCGATAGCTCAGGCTAAGAAGAGCGGCTATGTGGCCAACGTCGCATTCATTCCGTATGTTCTCGATGCGCAGATCCGCGGGATCAAGGACAAGAACGGGAATTATCTGTACAACCAGGTGACCGGGATGCTCGGGCAACTCAGGATTATCCCTACCACAGAGCTTGGTGACAACGAGTTGGTCGTAGCCGATTCGTCTTGTGCTAAGATCTACGAGAACGGGGAGTACGAGATGGAACTGGAGCGAGTTCCAGACAAGGACGGCTGGAAGGTATGGCTCCGCAAGGCGTTCCAGGTGGTTGTGCCTACCTCGGAGAAGAAGGGGATCATCTATGTCTCTAACGTGTCGACTGCTATCACCAACATCACCCCAGTGGCGGCTAAGGCATAGTGCATGATCCGGCTAACCATCATATCGGCGGAAGACATCAGGTGCGAGTGGCTGCAGGAGCTGAAGCGTTACGCCTCGGTCCCTGACGACAGTCAGGATGCACTGCTGCGCTCGCTCCTGAGGCGAGCTGCGCTGGAGGTTCAAGAGTATGCTGACAGTTCGCTGTTGGCATGCTCGTTCCGTCTTGATGTCACGGACAACGAGGACAGCCGCATCAGACTCTATCAGACAGTGTCTGACGTGACATCTGTTACGGATGGCAACGGCAGAAGCCTCGGCTACTCTCTCTCGGGTAATAGTGTCTCCTTGTCTACCTTATCTGAAACAGTGTCGATAATGTACGATACGGTCCCGGACGAGGGCGAGGTCGGGAGGCTTCTCCCAGTTGCTATACGCTATGCCACAGCCCTGTATGACGGACAGGACAATACCGAACTCACGAAGATAATTCAGGAGATATGTTGAGACAGCCCACAGGCGCACGGCGCTACAATGACATGATCACCCTGATGAGGGCTGATTCCGTGGTCGATGGCTACGGGCACATGTCTGTCGGGGAGCCGGTGAAGGTGATGGACTGTCATGCTTATGTGCGTCAGATGTCATCGACGAAGACTATGATGACCTTCCAGCAGGCCGATGTCGTCGGGCTGGAGATAGAGTTCCGATATGTCAGCAAACCGTTCACACACATAGTGTGGCGAGGGCATCGGGTGTATTTCCCTTCGGTCGAGGACGTTGACAATAGAGGAAGGGTGATGCGTATACAGGGGTATTACCAGAAGGATAATCCTAATTCTGCGCACAATGGCTGAGATAGAGATAGAGGGGCTGAATGACCTTCACGTCAAATTCGACAGGGTGACCCGGGAGGTGTTCCAGGAAGCTGATGCGGGGCTGAAGAAGGGCGGCATGAAGATAATAGCGGACGCCCAGCAGAACCTCCGGACTAACGGGACGAACAACACCGGGCTCCTGTCCAATAGCGGGAAGGTGCAGAAGATAGATGTCGGTTACGACATCGGTTTCTTTTCCAAGGGCAAGGGCTATGCGGAGTATGTGGAATATGGCAGGAGAGCCGGGAGATTCCCTCCGCTTGCTGACATCCGCGCATGGGCCAGGAAGAAGCTCCGGGTGGAGGACAAGAGGTTGAACTCGGCCGCCTTCCTTATAGGGAGGAAGATAGCCCGCAAGGGTACTAGACCACAGCCGTTCTTCACTCCTGCTGTGCAGAAAAATCAGCAGGAGATAATGGATGCGATAAGTGAAGCAGTAAGCAAGGTGATATGATGTACCGGAGTGCAGAGAGCGAGATATACATGGCAGCAAGGGAACTGCTTGTCAGGGATGGTATCCAGGTGGGCGGCGGAGCTTCATACCCACGTGTGGAGATCCACTCGTTCAACGAGGGTGGGCCCCTCGACAAGGGCATGAGTCTACGTGAGGTCACGATAGTTGTCGAGAGCATGAGCGTGTCATCCAAGGGGGAGTCTCTGGAGATGAACGCAGAGAACCTTTCAAGGCTTGTCGGAAGTAACCTGGACACGGAGCACTTTCATATAATAGGCATCATCCCATCATCGCTTACTGATATGGAGGAGACACTTGACAGCCAGGCTATCCTCTACAGGCAGTTACAGACTATGAGAATAATAATTTCACAAAAGGATTAAGACATGGCAGAAACACCGGAAAAACTTGGAAACAAGAATAAGATTTACATGACAGACGACCTGGCAGAAATGCCGGGCGATGCTCAAAGCACTGATTGGATTGCCGGAGAAACGACAAACACGATCAACTTCAACGGCAATCAGATTGAGGTGTCGGACAAGAGCAGCGGGGCATGGCAGAAGTTCATCCCTGGGGTGAAGGGTGCAACAATTGACGCGACATTCAATACCCTGGATGCCGACCCCAAGCAGACTGCTCTTCTCGACAGTTTCATAGAAGGGCAGACGGTCTTCCTGTTCGTTGGAGACCTGGAAGCGAACACCGGATACGCATGCGAGGCGATTATAAGCAGTATCACCGAAACTAACGACAATGCTGCGATATCTTCTAGATCATTCTCTTTCGTAGCGAATGGCGAAGTGAAACGTATATAGACTCTTAGTGATGATACGTTCACGACATCAGATTGAATTGAAGGAGGGGGTGACGGTCGATATGCTTTTCACCCCTTCCATGTATGAGCGCGGGAGAGAACGCGGTATAAAGGTGACTATCGAGGACAGCAGCAATGCTATGCAGGTTACAGAAGCGTATGTCAAGCTCATGTACCTCGGAGCTGTCAATGCCTGGGAGGCTTTGCGTTTTGACAATCCGGGCATGGGTGAATTCCCGCATCAGTATATTGACTTCATGGAATGGAGCGGAAATCATCCTAGGGAGTTCCATGATCTTGTAAACGAGATATTCCAGTGCATTACTGGCAAGACCGTAGACGATGCTCTTAATGAAGCCAAGGATGAGAATTCCGTAAAAAAAAAGTAGTCCTGTATGTTGACTACGGTCCCATCGAGGCGTTCCTGGTGGGTCAGTGCGGAAAGACGGAGAGAGAGGCGATGTATACCAGCTTCCGGGAGGTCGAGATGCTGGAGAAAGGGAAGCAGGAGGTAATGAAGCTTCACTGGGAGATAGCCAGGTGGGAGCAGTTCATGCAGGTTAGCATATCTCCTGACATTAAGAGGGGCAGCAAGCCGCATACGCCACAGGCGATGCTCCGGTTTCCGTGGGAGCGTCAGGTTGTGGAAGAAAAGATCCCGGAAAGGCTTACGGAAAAGCAGAAAGCGAGCCTTGCGGAGATAAAGGAGATGTTCTACAATAAGAGAAATTTAAGTTAACATGGGGAAGATAGGCGATCTGTGGGTACGACTCGGACTCAAGAAGGATGAATATACGAAAGGAATGAACGAAGCCAAGAAGGAAAATGATGGCTTCGGGGCTAGCCTCGGCAAGATGAAAGCCGGGGCTCTTGCCGTATGGGCAGCGATAGGCACAGCCGTGGTCGGATTTGCTAAGGAGATGATTAATGGGACTAACCGTATCGGAGATGCATGGAATCGCACTACTGCTCAGATGAAATCCGGATGGGATGTGTTCATTCAGTCCGTGTCAAACTGGAACTGGGACAACTTTATCGCTCGCATCAGGGAATCGGCCAATGCGGCGAAAGAACTTCAGAATGCCATGGACTTCGAGTTCGAGGCGACGAATTCCATCAATCTCCAGAAGGCCATGATGTCTGAGGAGTTAGCGCAGCTTCAGATAGACATGAGGGACGTTAATAAGAGTTATGAAGAGCGCGTAGCTGCAGCGGAGAAGTACCTTAGCAAGGTCAAGCCGATCTATGAGCAGGAGATTGAGTTGAGAAAGAGCCTCATGGAGGCATTTTCAGAAAAATGGCTTTCAAACAGCGGTATAGAATATAACGATAAGACTCTGGAGGATCTTCAGAAATTCATCGTCGCTTACGGAAGTAATGCCGAGCTTATTGAGGCTGCCGGAACATTCCTGAAAGGACGGCCGGGAACAAGGGAATTGACCACGGGTGTTGCCTTATCCAGTGATCCACAGGCCAAGAGAGCAGAGTTAAATGAGCAGATAAAAGAATATGACGCCGCCGTAGCAAAGCTTGCGGATCTGGAAGAAATCCTGGGGATATCTAATCTAGAAACTCTTATTACGACATACGAGAAATATAGAGGCGATAAGGATACGGTGCCGCTGGTAAAGGCAATTCAGGACTATTACAATGCGCAGGCCGCTTTCGAAGCTGAAAATCGAAGGATCTTCAGCGTGAAGAATTCAGCGCTTTCTGGGATTAGCGTCGGTACAGAAGCGGCTGAAGGGTCGATCGCGTACTTCCAGGACCAGCTCAAGAAAGCACAGGATGCAGTTGTGAATGCAACTGACGAGACAGCCAGGACCGCAGCTCAGAAGACGGTAAATGAACTGAAGGAGCAGATAGCGGGCATGACGATGTGGGCTGAGACCCAGGCTGCTCTTCAGTCGGGAACATTCGGGACGTTCATTTTCGGTGAAAATTACGGACTCGATGAAGAGTCCGTCAATAAGATACCGGAAATCAAGGAAAAGATAGACTTAGACGACAGCATTGAGGTCCCGGAGATCCCGGACCAGAGCCCGAACATCCAAAACACCACGGATGCTCTCGGTGTTCTGGCTGGAGCAATATCGAACATCACCGGTCTTGTCGATTCGGGAGCAGCTTCATGGGCAAGCTATTTCGGCAACGTCCTTCAGGCAGTCGGACAGGCTATCCCTCTCATTGACGCCCTGACTAATTCCCAAAACCAGGCTGCTGCGGCTGAGGGAAAGAAGGCAGCGATGGGTGCAGGAAGTGCCGTCTCGAATATTCCTATTGTAGGGCCTATTATGGCGGTCGCCGCTATAGCGTCCGTTGTGGCGGCATTGACAAGTATCCCGAAGTTCGCCCAGGGAGGAATAGTCGGCGGGAGCAGTTATTACGGAGATAAGATCCTTGCGCGGCTGAACAGCGGTGAGATGGTCCTTAACCAGGACCAGCAGCGCAGTCTGCTGGCAGGCATTGAACGTCCGTCGCAGGATGTGCATGTTACCGGGGACTTCCGGGTGTCCGGTCGGGAACTCCGGCTGGTGCTGGATAAATATGATACATATAAGGAGCAGTAATCATGATATATTCCGGTCAGTTTGCCGCAAAGGATATTGCGGATCATACGATATTCATTACAATCGTAGATGCCTCTTCGGCTGGAACTGGACTTCTTGTCTTTGCGTCTGACCCCGCAATCCTTACGCACGAGAATGTCAGGCTGACAGATACTATACACTCATCACAGCTCATTATCAATCTTATCGCAACAAGCGACGGGCAATATCGGGACCTCATAGAGGCCTCAGGCACAGTATATTGTATATTGAGTATCGACAATAGTGCTGTCTTCTGGTCAGGAGTTCTGGCCTCCAGGACTTGGAGCGAGCCCTTCAGCCGGGAAAAGAACTATATGGTATCGCTTACATTTTCCGACTTCGGCGTTTTGCGGCGCATGAAATACACGCCAAGTTTCCTTACCGAGTTCAATCCGGGCGCATATAAGATAGATGACCTTCTTAACGCCATCTGCGTCAAGGCGATAGGCTACTCTCCTGTGATTAATTACGTAGGCCTCGATGATCTGGCGGTCTTATCAACTGCTTTCGAGGACCTGTATGTGACTACCAGGAATTTCGTCGACGATGACGGCGCCGGGCTGTCATTGTACGACTGCCTGGAGAAAATCCTGGCGCCGGCCGGAGCGCACATAATGCAGCGCTGTGGAAAGATATATGTCTTCATTCCTAACGCTGCGACGTATTCTTCAATATCTTCCGATGTCCTCTCATCGCTAAGTGCATTCGGGACAGACGCGGAGCTGGAAAGCTGCGAACTTTTCAAGGATGTGACCCTGACCTATAATCAGACAGCCTCTACATTGATAGGGGAACACAGACTTGATGCGGAGACCACCGGATACGAAGGCAAGTGGGACTATGTTGTCGATGAGGAGGAGGGGTCCTATATCATTGCCGGGCCCAGGGTAGATGACGCCAGCATCGGTAGCTATGGTAATTTCATAAAAGGCAGCAGCGTGACCCCATGCATCTGGTATGTTGACCGCAATGCACTGCATGATCCGGGCGGCGGGGTGAGAAATCCCAGTGTCGCAACTGAGATATCCGGTACCGTTCCCCTCGCTAATACGCAATGTGAAGGACCTATATCCGCTTACAGTTCTAGAAGCGGATATCCGCAGTCAAAGACATTCCTGACGATAAAAGTCCCGGTGCTCTTCCTGTATTATCCATCAGGAGGTGTGAAAATTAAGGACTTGTTGCTTACAGCACAGGTGAAATTGACGGCCCATGACGGTGATACGGTCCGCTATTATTACTCGTCGGATTCCGGATATGGCACAAGTACTGACCCATCGTCTAGAGTGGAGTTGCACTATGAGGACAGGGGCGAAGAATGGGGCGAAGACGATGTTGTCTGGCGTAATCTGGTTGTCGAACTTCCGGCAGCGAACATATCCGGCGTATTGGAGGTTACAGTGTATCCGAACTCTATACGGGCAGATGTCCGGTATGGGTATATTAAGATATTCGCCGTTCAGGGAGTCCGGGTCGAGGTCCCTGAGTCTTTAACCGATTTGCAGATTGGAGACAGGACGGTTATTCGCGAGAGTTTTTCTTCCGAGTCAGATGATTTCGAAAAAGAGTTCGACATGGGAACGCCCGTCCTCTTGTCTGCCGGGACATTCAATAGCTATATGAACACCTCATTCCGGTCTGGCGTTCAGGACGAGGATACATATTTGAGAAAGTACATGGATTTCCTTCGGCAGAACTATTCGCTCAACGTTGCATCCCGGAGGAGGTGGCATATACGGGGCAGCTACAGATACGATCATTCTGTAGGGCTTGCGATATTCGATGCGTCGTCACAGCCTCTTGCAACGATTGATGAAACGGAGCATGCGTTTCTCGTCACAGGCGAAGAGTGGCATATGAGATCAGGAACATCCATCCTGGATCTGGAAGAATTCTACATCGGAAATGATAAATAACATAGAATTTATGGAAAACAATACGTCAAAATTGCAGACCGTGCGGATAGGAACTGATATCACTATTCGGGCACGGCTTATCGATAGCGGGGTCGCGGTAGACTTCTCCACATCCCCGCCTAGATCTGTAGGGCTATTGTCGCTGTCTCAGAATGTCCTGATCCGTGATGTCGAGACGGCTGTCGATCCAGAAGACGGCAGCATATTGATCATAACGTGGCGAGCGGGTAATCAATGTTACTTCGGTCAGTACAATCTCGTTGTCTCTGCTTTCTTGTCCGGACGGACTGCAACGTTCGAGGCTCCAGCATTTGAGTTAGTCAGATTGACAGGGCAACGGCAGCCCGACTCCGACCAGCCGGATACGGGTGTTTCCGATATCGCGATTACGCTTGAAGTGGAGAGCATCGACACCTCGCTTATCTCTCAGATACTACAAGATTGTAAGGACGCGACCGACTCGGCTCTTGAAGCTGCTTCGAAGGCATCAGATACTAATGAAGCGGTGCAGGAGGCTGAAGCACTTCGCGTCAAGGCAGAGACTGCCAGAGCGGAGGCCGAGACTGCCCGGTCGGAGGCGGAGACAAAACGGAAAACTGATGAAAATCAGCGGATTGAAGCTGAGGAAGGACGGCAGAACGCTGAAAAGACAAGGGTGGATGCTGAGGCCATTCGAGTCAAGGCAGAAGATGCCAGGAAAGAAGCTGAGACCGCGCGTTCCGAGGCGGAACAGAAACGTCAGACTGCCGAGACCGAGAGGGCGTATGCAGAAAACATCCGTAAACAGTCTGAGACGGAGAGAATTTCGGCTGAAACGAAAAGGGTTCAGGCTGAACAAGGAAGGGTCGAAGCCGAGGAAGAGCGTAAAGAAGCCGAGCAGTTAAGACAGGCCGCCAGTTCTGATGCCGTTAATGCAGCCAACACCGCCGCCGAGTTGGCGGAAGACGCAGCCCAGGCAGCCAACGATGCGGCGGCTCTCGCCAACCAGAATGTGCTCGCGCTCCAGTTCGACCAGGACACCGGCATCATCTCCGCTCTTGTGGGGCAGGACGGCTCCGCCTTTGAGTCCGGAGAGATAACGGACACCGGAGAGGTGGTGCTGACTTTCAACTATGCATAACCTTAAAAATTGACACGATATGGCAAATGTGAAGAAGACCATAGGCAGGGTGCCGGTATGGCGTGGGGAGTACGCGCAGGGTACCACATACTACAAGCACAACATAGTGGGGATGTACGGCTCCTCCTACATCGCCCTGGCGGACAACACCACGACCGCCCCGGCCACGGTGGACGGTGAGGGCAATGTGACAGTGGACACGGAGAAGTGGGGCGTGTTCGCGGACGCGTCCGCATCGTACAAGTACGGGGAGCAGATAGATGAAATACTGGCCATCACCGGGGAAGTGAACACGGTGCTGACCGAAATCAACGGGGAGGAGACGGAATGAGCACGATATCAGGCAACCTTGCGCTTCTTCAGCGCACGAAGGCGGGGCAGAGAGCTCTGCTTGAAGAGATGTACCCGGACCTGGATTTCAGCACTGTCCCATTCCGGGAATACGGACGGCTTTTTACAGGCAGGAAATACGTTCCCGGCTTCGTCGGGGGCTGGAAGGCATACGGGCGGAGCAACGACGAGGACGCGGACACGAGGAAGTACCTGCGGGACTATTCCGGCAACGGTAGGGATATCGAACTGTTCAACTTCGGATGGACAGAAGATAGCGGATATAATACGACTACCTACCCCGGCGCCCTTGTCAGCGACGGCGTTGACGACTACGGTCAGTGCATCAAGGGCTTCGCACTGCCGGATGACTACACCGTTGTGGCGATTAGGAAAATCTTGGCGAACGGCGATGATGATTGCCTCGCCGGAAAATCAGCTGCCGGTAACCGAGGCGCATTTCTATTTGAATATGCCGGGAACAAAATAAGCGGCGGCGCATATTCATATGCGACAAACACGAGCAGCTTGGACAGACCGGCGCTATTCTCATGGCAGAGCAAGGCGTCATATAATGAACAGGTATTGAATGTCGGAACTGGTATAGACGACGAAACAGACGTGCTATTCCTGTTTAAGAAGAGAGAATCTGCTAATCTGTATGCTCAATTCGCCCTCTACGACCTCCGTATCTACGACCACTCCCTGACCGCCGAGGAGCTGGAGGCGGTCAAGGACGAGATGATGGCTGACTATGAAAATGCCACGGGGGGGGGTATAGCTGATATCACCTATGTCGCCGATTGGGACGGCAAGGGACGCAGTAATGACGAGGACGCAGACGTGAGAAGCAAGTGGATAGATAAGGCAACAGGAAAGGTCATCAACCTTTCAAACTATTCGTTCAGCCAGATGAGCGGGTGGGGCGGGTATCAGTTCAATTGGAGTGCCTGGCAGTCTGATATAGCAGCTAATGGCGGAACTGTTATAAAAACACAGACTTCAGTCAGAATGACGAATACCGGGAATTTCCCTGGCTATGGCTTACTTTATCTTAGAACGACACCAAATGTGGATGCTTTCAAAATACGAGTTACCGGATTGAAAGACAATGCTACCTTGTTTTTTTATGGGAGTGGAGCAAATTTTTCAACCAAAAAGGATGGCGTATATACAATTAACTATGCCACACCATTATCATCAGAGTTGAATAATTTTCGTTTAGAGGGTTATTCCGCCAACGAAGAAACCGACCTGCTTATCGAGCAGCTGCCTTACTATCCGGGCGCATTGGTCTCAGATGGGGTGGATGACTATATATCAGAGGACGGTACTCTGGGAGAAGCGGTCGGTACGGTGCTGATACACTGGAAAGATATAGGACTTAAGAATGGTCATTATCTGTATAATACCGGTTTTGAAGATACAGGAAGATTGTATTGCTGGAAATATGTAGAGTCCGATGATATGGGTGCAGGGGCACCTGGTATGGCTATGACCGGAGAACCTATAATGTGTTTCACGAGAGAACCAGCTGTTCCACAAAACCCTCTGAATAATACTGCTGGTGAGAATAACTGCCCGATATTCCGCCTCATCTTCATCAAGGAACAGCTTGACGACACTCAGCAGGAGTTCTTGATGTGGAAAGTCGGCAAGGAATACCGCGACTGGTGCAAGAAGAACGGGTATGACTATGCAATAGATGAAATGTTGAACAATTAATTATCAAAAGAATATGAGATACGTTATTGTAACTGTAGAATGGGCGGCAGCCCGCGGCATAATGCTCACGCCGGAAATGCGCAAATCGCTCGACGGCTCGAAGGTCGTGCTCCACGAGGAAATGGTGAAAGCCTATATGACTCCGGAGGATGCGGAAGTCTCCACATTGGCGGAAGGAGACGGGATGTTCAAGTCCTACGCCTTTGACGATGCGGAGTTCCGGGAAATCCTCGCGTCTGCGGAATGGACGCCCGAGGAGGGGAGTGCCGCTGACCCGTCCGTGACCTCCGATTATGGGGTTGTCGCAGGCGTGCTCAATGCGGAGAAGTCAGTCAAGTCCGGAATACAGACGATGAACCTGACGGACGAGGAAGCCCTTGAAGTCAAGGAGATGTACCTGGAGTGGGAGAGCAAGATGGGCGAGCAGGTGAACGTCGGTGAAAAATACCAGTACGGAGGGAAGCTCTGGAAAGTCCTCCAGCAGCATACCGTGCAGGAGCAGTGGAAGCCGGGCGAGGGTACGGAATCCCTCTATACCGAAGTCAGCAAGGGGCACGCAGGGACGAAGGAAGACCCGATACCATATAACAACAATATGGAACTGGAGAACGGGAAATACTATTCCCAGGATGGTGTGACCTACCTGTGCACGAGGGATACGGAGATTCCGGTCTACAATCCGTTGTCGGAGCTTGTGGGGATATATGTAGAGGTTGCTGAGTAGAGATGATGGATTGGACAAGCATCATAACCGCCCTGATTGCCGCGCTCGTCCCGACAGGCGGGCTTACCGCCCTTGTCACAATGCGAGACAAGAAGACTGCGGCGTTTCTGGAAAATGTCAAGGGAATAACGGAGCAGTGGCAGAAGATGGTCGATGAGAAACAGGAGACTATTGAGGCGAAACGTGCTGAGGTGGCGAGGATGGAGCAGAGGCTTGACTCCGTTGAAAGCAAGTACGAGAGCCAGCTGAAGGCCAAAGACGACAAGATAGACAGTCTATACAAGACCATCAACCACCTCCGGAACGACCTCGACAACGAGCGGACAGCCCGCGCTGTGGCGGAACTGATGAAGTGCGAGAAGACCAGTTGCACGGACAGGATCCCGCCGTTTGGACAGGGGCAGCAGGTGCAGTGTAAACTTATAGACAGGAGGAGCAATGAAGACAAGCAGTAACGGAATTGATTTCATCAAGTCATTCGAGACTCTGCAGCTAAAGGCATACAAGGCCGTGCAGACGGAGCGGTACTACACCATAGGTTACGGCCATTATGGCCCGGATGTGATCTCAGGGACAACGATAACGGAGGCCGAGGCGGAACAGCTGCTTGCGGAGGACCTCGCTGACACGGAGCGGGCGGTGAGCAATGCCATCGCCGGATGGGGACTGAAGCAATGCCAATTCGATGCCCTGGTGTCGTTAGCTTACAATGTCGGGGTGAACGCTTTCCAGAATTCCACCCTGCTGAAGCTTGTCAAACAGGGAGCCGATGAAGCGACCATCAGGGCAGAGTTCGGCAAATGGTGTCACTCCGGAGGCCGGGTATTAAAGGGCCTGCAGAGACGCAGGCAGGCTGAAGCCGACATGTATTTCAGCTAATAATCATAAATCAACAATCGTTAAAGTTAGAATCATGAAAAAGTACATCTTTTTGATTTTGCTCGCAGCGGTCATAATCCTGCTGCTGGTATTCTTCTTTAAGGACACACTTCCGTTCATCCTGGGAGGGGTGGCTGCGCTCATCCTCAGGTGGGCATACAACAAATGGATTGCAAGGGAATGAGCATGAAATCTGCGTTACACATTGTTCTGTACATTTGGCAGCTCCCGCAGAACCTGCTGGGGCTGCTGTTCCTTGCGTTTCTGCACCCGTGCAAGACCGTAAGGACGGAGGACTACGCCGTTGTCCGCACATCGAGGAAGATGCGTGGAGGAATCAGCCTCGGGCACTACGCGTTCCTGAGCCTGTATCAGTGCACAGGGATGACAATCAACCATGAGCTGGGCCACTGCAGGCAGTCGATGATGCTGG
>CALVDP010000035.1 GCA_944326315.1 uncultured Bacteroidales bacterium | reverse complement strand
TTTCGAAGAAATCGTAACGTCAGTTCGACGGAATCTCTGATATTGAACAGAATAATTCGTCGAACTGACGTTATTTACATGCCTGTGCCGGGGTCTTCTTCACTCCGGTACAGCCTTAAAATCGCTCTTTTTATAATATTTTTATGACATTAGACAGACTTGAGGACAGCCGTGACTTCAAAAAAGTCACTATTGAGGGGGATCTGGTCATTGCCGGCGGAGGCCTGACAGGAGTGTGCTGCGCCATTGCCGCGGCACGGGAAGGCCTGAAGGCCATACTGATACAGGACAGACCGGTGCTGGGAGGAAACGCTTCCAGCGAAGTGAGGCTTTGGGCTCTGGGAGCCACCTCTCACATGGGCAACAACAACAGATGGTCGCGTGAGGGAGGCATCATCGACGAGATCCTTGTAGAGAACACGTTCAGGAACAAGGAGGGAAATCCCGTGCTTTTCGACATGGTACTTATAGACAAGGTGCTTGCGGAAAAGAACATAACACTGCTTCTGAACACAGTCATATACAGGGCGGAGAAGAAGGATGCCAGAAATATCTCCGGTGTCGTAGCCCTGAATCCGCAGAACGGTACAGAATACCATGTGACGGGAAAGTTTTTTGCCGACTGTACCGGAGACGGTACTCTCGGATATCTCACCGGGGCTTCATTCCGGATGGGGGCAGAGGACAGGACAGAGTACGGAGAGGATTTCGCCCCTGACAGGAAGTCATACGGCGAACTTCTCGGGCACAGCATCCTGTTCTATATGAAGGATACCGGAAGACCCGTGGCTTTCACTGCCCCGGATTTCGCTCTCAAGGATGTCGAAAAGGTCATACCGAAGCTTCAGAATCCGAATTATTTCAATGTAGGCCAGCAGGGCTGCAAATACTGGTGGCTGGAATACGGCGGACGGCTCGACACTGTCACCGATACCGAAGAGATAAAGTTCGAACTCTGGAAGGTAGTCTACGGCGTCTGGGACTATATAAAGAATTCAGGAAAATTCCCACAGGCCGAGAACCTTACCCTCGAATGGGCCGGACTTTTCCCCGGCAAACGCGAGAGCCGCAGGTTTACAGGGCTTTATACCATCACTCAGCAGGACATAATCGGGCAGAGACGGCACTACGACGCTGTAGCATACGGTGGATGGGCCATTGACCTGCATCCTTCTGACGGTGTCTATGCCCCGGGCAACGCATGCAACCAGTGGCACAGCAAGGGTGTCTATCAGATTCCTTACCGCTGCTATGTCACCCCTGACATTGACAATCTTTTCATAGGAGGCCGTATCATATCCTCCAGCCATGTCGCGAACGGCTCCACGAGGGTCATGTGTACGGCGGCTCTCGGAGGCGAGGTCATAGGACGCGCTGCGGCGATATGTGCAGGGAGAGGGCTTCTACCTGCTGACATAGCGGCACCGGAGAATATACCGTCACTCCAGGAGAGTCTGGTGAGGAACGGCAATTTCATACCAGGTCTTGGCTTGTCCGTGCCGGGAAATCTGGTGAAGGAAGCCGGCATTACGGTATCATCGGTACTGGAACTGGATTCCCTGCCGCATGACGGTACATGGTTCCGCCTGGATTATCCTGCTGCCGAACTTGTACCTGTAGCGGACAAGGTGCCGGCCATTGTCATGACGGTCGAGGCTGACGAGGCTACGGAATTGTGCATGGAGCTCAGAAGTTCCGTCAAGAAGGAGAATTATACCCCGGACAGGACGGACGCGGTGCGCAGGATATCTCTGCAGAAGGGCATGAATGATATCCGTGTGGATTTCGGCGTGTCCTACGATTCTCCACGCTATGTATTCCTGTGCTTTATGACAAACCCTGAGGTGCGCATTCCGCTTTCCGGCCGTCTTGTCACCGGCATCACTTCGGTGTTCAACCATATCAACCCGGCTGTCTCCAATTTCGGAAGGCAGACACCTCCCGACGGAATAGGTGTGGAGGCTTTCGAGTTCTGGTGCCCGAAAAGACGTCCCGAGGCCAGGAACATTGCCATGAAATTCGAGCCTGCCCTTGATGCTTTCGGCGCCGGAAATCTGAAGAATGACCTGTGGAGGCCATATCTTGGAACGAACGCGTGGGTGGCTGCAGCCGAAGACATTTCCCCTATGCTCAGGCTCGACTGGGAGGAGGAGCAGTCCATAAGTGAGATAACACTGTTCTTCGATACCGACCAGGACCATGCCATGGAATCCGTGCAGATGGGGCATGCGGAGTCAGTGATGCCTTTCTGCTACAGGGAATACCGGATTTTCGATTCAAAAGGGAACGAGCTGTTCCATGTCAGGGACAACCACCAGACTGTCAACCGTCTGAAACTTGCGGCTCCTGTACCTACACGTTCACTTACAGTAGAATTTACCCGTCCGGAAGGTGATGTATGCCCCGGCCTGATGGGATTGGACATATCGTTATGAGCATTCTTGATTTTCTTACTATAATAATCTTTTCCGCCGGCGTGCTTGTGACCGGAATCTCGTTTTCCAGGACAGGCAAGGACATGAAGAGCTTTTTCGCTGGCGGAGGCGACGTGCCCTGGGCAATGAGCGGGCTTTCCCTGTTCATGGGCTTCTTCTCGGCAGGTACATTCGTGGTATGGGGCTCGATAGCATATTCCTACGGACTTGTGGCCATCATCATACAGCTGACCATGGCTGTGGCCGGCTTTGCCGTGGGTACGTGGATAGCACCGAGGTGGCACCGTACACACAACCTTACGGCGGCCGAATACATTACCGAACGCTATGGCATCGGCACTCAGAAGATATATACCTACATCTTCCTGGCAGTCTCCGTCTTCACCACCGGGTCGTTCCTCTATCCTGTGGCCAAGATCGTCGAAGTGGCGGCCGGCATACCTCTCACGACATCCATACTTGTCCTCGGTGCGTTGAGCATGATATATGTGGCTGTCGGAGGTCTGCGCGGAGTCGTCGTGACGGATGTCCTGCAGTTCGTGATACTTTTTGCGGCCCTGATCATCGTGATACCTCTTTCATTCGGCAAGATCGGAGGGGTGCAGACCCTTTTCGAGCAGGCTCCCGAGCGCTTCTTCAGTCTCTTCCAGGGAGAATATACCCCGTGGTTCATATTCGCCTTCTGCATCTACAACATGTTCTTCCTCGGAGGCAACTGGGCGTATGTGCAGCGTTACACTTCGGTCAAGACAGAGAAGGATTCCAGGAAGGTCGGCTGGCTTTTCGGTACGCTCTACCTATTCAGCCCGATTCTCTGGATGCTTCCTCCGATGATTTACAGGATATTCAATCCTGGCCTTACAGGTCTGCAGAACGAGGATGCCTATCTGCTCATGTGCAAGGAAGCGATGCCTGACGGCATGCTGGGGCTTATGCTCGGCGGGATGATTTTCGCCACAGCAAGTTCCCTGAACTCCACGCTGAATATCTCGGCAGGAGTGTTCACCAACGATATATGGAAGCGTCTCAGACCCGGATCTACAGAGAAGTCTCTGATGAAGGTGGCCCGTATTTCCACTCTCGGTTTCGGCGTCCTGGCCGTGGTCGTGGCCCTGCTTATCAAGTCAATGGGCGGGATCGTGAACGTGGTCATAAGCGTGGCGGCCCTTACGGGAGTGCCTATCTACCTGCCGGTGATATGGTCCCTCTTCTCGAAGAGGCAGACTTCGAAGACGATCCTCGGCGTGACATTCTCCAGTCTTGCCATAAACCTTTTCTTCAAGTTCGTGACCCCGCTTTTCGGCTTTTCCCTCAGCAGGGGAGCGGAGATGATGGTCGGGGCTCTTGTCCCGGTGCTTATGCTTGCAGTCATAGAGATTGTCCTCTGGAGGAAAGGTTTCACCGATCCGGGATACCGTACATATACCGAGGCGAAGAAAATTGTGTCCCGGGAGACCACCCCGGCAGATGCTGAGGCGCAGAGGCAGACCGGACGCTTCACGAAGAAAGTGCTCGGCATAGCCTTGTCTGCCTCCGGTATCATCATAACGGTCCTTGGCATTCTTTCCGGCAGTACGTGGTGCGCTCCGGTGACTGTGGGCGCCATAATTACTGTCCTTGGACTGGTACTTATCTTCAAGTCAAGAAAATAACATCAATACTAACCAACAATGAATTATATGAAGGACATTTGTGTCTTTGGCCGGAAAGTGGAATCCGGCGTTGTCACTTTCCTGACCACTTTTTTTATCCTTTCGGCATTATTCTCGCCGGGCGTAATGGCAGCTCCGGCAGACGTGTCCCAGCCCAAACGGACATTGTC
Source organism: uncultured Bacteroidales bacterium (assembly GCA_944326315.1). Classification (GTDB taxonomy): domain Bacteria; phylum Bacteroidota; class Bacteroidia; order Bacteroidales; family UBA932; genus Cryptobacteroides. The sequence goes on along the minus strand of CALVDP010000035.1, from coordinate 21,060 downwards.
GGGAGTGGTCACTGACTTCTCGACCGGGGAACCTGTCATAGGTGCCTATATTTCCATTGTCGGCAAGAATGACGGGGCCATAAGCGACCTTGACGGCAATTTCAGGATCGAGCTTTCGCCTGAAGACAAGGAAGTCGAGATTTCCTGCATAGGATACAAGACGCAGCGATATGAACTGACTGCTGCAGACAATATTACGATACGCCTATATACAGATTCCGAACTTCTTGATGAAGTCGTTGTCATAGGTTACGGCACCACCACGAGGGCAGATCTCACAGGTTCCATCGGAAAAGCCGATGTCCAGGAGATGATCAAGGCCCCGGTCGCCAACTTCGAGGAGATGCTTGCAGGGCGTGTGGCGGGAGTGTCTGTCACTTCGTCGGACGGCCAGCCGGGAAGCGACCTGAATATCGTCATCAGGGGCAACAACTCCGTGACCCAGGACAACTCGCCTCTCTATGTCGTGGACGGTTTCCCGATGGAGTCTTCAGTAGGCTCCACCATGATAAACCCTGAGGAGATAGAATCCATCGACATATTGAAGGATGCCTCGGCAACAGCCATATACGGGGCCAGGGGTGCCAACGGAGTCGTGCTCATCACCACCAAGAAGGGAAAGGTGGGCGCTCCGGTGATCACTTACAACGGATGGGTAGGTGTCCAGTCTGTCACCAGGCGCATGGATATGATGGACCCTTACGAGTTTGTCCGTTACCAGCTCGAACTGGATGACCATTATCAGGATGTCTATATCAATGACGAGAGGAATCTCGACTATTACAGGAATGTCAAGGGAATTAACTGGCAGGATGTCCTGTTCCGCGATGCCCTTGTCCACAACCACAATATATCTGTCAGGGGAGGAAACGAGAAGACAAGGTATTCGATATCGGGCTCCATCAACGACCAGGACGGTGTAATCATCAACAGCGGTTACCAGAAATATCAGGGAAGGGCTGTCCTCGACCAGGTCATAAGCAAGAAGCTCAGAGTCGGCATAAACCTGAACTACACCTATACCAAGAAATACGGTACTGTCGTGTCCGAGTCCAACACCAGCCCTACGGCAAGCCTCATGTACAGTATCCTCGGCTATCGTCCGGTATCCAGCGTAAATGACGAGGACCTTCTCAACACGATGTTCGACGATGAGACCAATCCCAACGCGGACTACCGTGTGAACCCTCTCATGTCGGCCCGGAACGAGTACAATCCTCTTTTTACCTACAATTTCATAGCGAACGCATATTTCGAGTGGAAGATATTGGACAACCTCGTGCTTAAGGTATCCGGAGGCTATAACAAGATAAACCAGAGAAGGGAGGTCTTCTTCAATTCAAGTTCGAGGCTGGGACACAAGTACACGAACGACAAGGTCAACGGTTCGCTTACCTATATCGAACGTGGGAACGCGCTCAACGAGAATATCCTCACCTGGAGCCCTAAATTGAACAAGAACCACAATCTCAAGATCCTGGGAGGCTTCACACTCCAGAATTCAACGTATATGTCGAGTGCGATATATTCCATCAACATACCTAATGAATCATTGGGAATAGCCGGCCTGGACGACGGGGAGATTACGGAGACCCCTGTAACAAAGACGTCCAACGGACTGATGTCGGCTCTCGCCAGGATAGACTATAACTACAGGTCCAAGTACCTGATCACGGCATCTTTCCGTGCCGACGCTTCATCCAAGTTCACGAAACGGAACAGATGGGCATACTTCCCTTCAGTATCCGTAGCATGGTCTTTCGCGAAGGAGAATTTCATGAAGAAGCCGGGCTGGTGGAGCACGGGCAAGCTGCGTGCAGGCTACGGCTCTACAGGAAACAACAGGGTCAGTGACTATGCAGCCTACACTTCGATGGAGATTGATCCGGATTCCGGATATGTGGTGGGAAATGTCCCTGTCAAGGGTGTCGTCCCGAGCATTCTCGGCAATTCTGATCTGAAATGGGAGACAACGGACCAGGCCAATGTGGGACTTGATCTCGGATTTTTCGATGACAGGATCACTGCCACTGTCGACTGGTACTACAAGCATACAAGGGATCTGCTTCTGAATGCCACTCTTGCGCCGAGCATGGGTTTCCTTACGGCATACAAGAATGTGGGAAGTGTCTCGAACTCCGGACTTGAGATCACGATAGACACAAGGAACATCCAGACAAAGAACTTCCTCTGGACATCAAGCTTCAACATCTCGTTCAACCGCAACAAGGTCCTTTCCCTGAACGAGGATGAACCGAGCCTTTCCACAAGGGTGACATGGGGCAACTTCAACAATGCCTATCCGTATATAGCCATTCCCGGGCAGCCGATCGCGATGTTCTACGGCTATCTTTTTGACGGCATATACCAGTATGAGGACTTTGATCTGGTCGGCAATACATACGTGCTGAAAGACGGTATCCCGAACAACGGCAACGAGCGTTCGACCATACAGCCAGGAGATATAAGGTACAAGGATATCAACCATGACGGTGAGGTCAATACATATGACCAGACCATCATCGGCAATCCTAATCCGGACCATATAGGAGGTTTCAACAACTATTTCCAGTGGAAGAATCTCGACCTGAGCATCTATCTCCAGTGGAGCTATGGCGGGGAAATAATGAATGCCAACAGGATAGTCTTCGAGGCAGGGGAACCTACCGCCCGCCAGTCCCTGAACATGTTCGCCACGTATGCGGACAGGTGGACTCCGGAAAATCCGTCCAATACTCTCTACAGGGTAGGTGGACAAGGACCGGCCGTATATTCCGACAGGACTATAGAGGACGGTTCATTCCTCCGCCTGAAGACGGTCTCTCTGGGATACCGTTTCCCGACCAAGTGGATGCAGGCGATAAAGGTAAAGTCTCTGAGGGTGTATGTTTCCGGACAGAACCTGTTCACCTGGACAAAATACACCGGCTTCGACCCGGAGGTGTCCACGCGGCCTACGGCACTCACCCCGTCATTTGACTGGTCGGCATATCCAAGGGCCATGACCCTGACCGCAGGACTTGAACTCACATTCTAAGCCGATTCCATACATCTTAACAGAATATCAGATATGAAACGATATATAACAATCATAATGCTGGTGCTTGCCGGTCTGACCGCACCGTCCTGTTCTTTCCTGGAAAGGGAGCCGGACTTCGTGTCACCGGACTTTTATTACGAGACAGAAGACGAGCTTCTGAACGCTCTATACGGGGTGTACAACCGTCTTATCGACACGAACGGAAGAATGTACAGCAAGGGGCTTTTCGGCTTTTTCGTGCTGAGTGACGAGTTTTCCTACACCAACAACTTCCTCGTGGGGAATATCAGACACGGGACTTTCGACGCTGCCGATCTCGATATCGGACGTCTGTGGGAAATCCTCTATCAGGGGATAAGCCGTGCGAACTTCCTGATTGACAGCTACAACGGTGAGATTCCGGAGAGCGGTACGAGAAGATCTGTCCTGGGTGAGGCTCTTTTCATGAGAGGATACTACTATTTCCTGCTCACGACCTGCTTCGGAGAGGTGCCCCTCAAGCTGACCCCGACGACATCTCCGAATGAAAGCTATCTCGCAAAATCATCTCTTGAGGATATATATGACCGGATAGTGAAGGATATGACTGCGGCTATCGACCTTGTGCAGGACATTGATGTCCTCGGCACCAACGAACGCATCTCGAAGACAGGTGTGCAGGCTGTCCTGGCAAGGGTGTATCTGAAGATGGCGGGATATCCGCTCAATGACCCGGAAAATCCTGACGCTGACGCACTGGAGTATTACAGGGAGGCCCTGTATCTCTGCAATGAGGTCATTTCTTCCGGCAAGCATTATCTGAATCCTGACTATTCCCAGATATTCATCAATCAGGTGCAGAATATCAACGAATACCACGAGTGCATATGGGAAGTCGGGATGTACGGCAACAAGATCGGGGCCGAGGATCTTGCAGGTTCGGTAGGTGTCGAGAACGGCGTATTGTGCAGGGATGAGTCGCTCGGCTATTCCGGAGGACCGATGACTGCACAGAAGAAGCTCTTCGATGCTTTCGGAGAGGGAGACCTGCGCAGGGACTGGGCCATAGCAGACTATCAGATCAGCTATAATTCCGATACGGAGACATCCACTTTGGTAGACCTGAGCGACGAGTCGAAAGAAACGAATATCTGGAAGCGCAACCCAGGCAAATGGAGAAGGGTTGGCAGGGATTTTTCCCGTTATGAGTCGGGTACATTGGCCAGGCTTTACACCGCAACGAATTTCCCTCTGATGCGCTATAGTGACGTGCTGCTGATGAAGGCCGAGGCCATAAACGCCACAGACGGACCTACGGATGTGGCATACGAGGCAGTGAACCAGGTCAGAAGGAGAGCATACGGCAAGCCTCTCGATACTCCGGATGCCACATGTGACCTGCCTTCAGGCCTTTCAAAGGAGGAGTTCCAGCAGGCCGTGGAGGATGAAAGGTTCAGGGAATTCTGTTTCGAGGGCATCCGCAAGTGGGACCTGATCCGCTGGGGAATCTATGTGGAGACAATGCAGGACCTGGCTGCCGATGTCATGGCGACCGCTCCTGAAGATATCTACCAGTATTGCGCCAGGGCAGGGAACAACACCACGGAACGTAACGTCCTGTTCCCGATCCCGAATACCGAACTGACGGTGAACAAGCTCATGACCCAGAATCCGGGATGGTAATGTGAATAATTGAATTAAAATAATTTGAAATATGAAAAAGACAATCATATCATTATCGGCAGCCGTGCTTGTTTTCGGATCCTGCATACAGGACAAGGCTCCGGACCCGACGATGGGCGTGACGACGGACAAGTCCGAGTACAAGGTGGGTGAGACAGTGACTTTCAGGTTTGACGGCGATCCGGACAATATCGTGTTCTATTCCGGGGAATACGGTCACAATTATGCCGACAAGAACAATTATTCCAGGGTCGGGACGCTTTATTTCGACTTTACCTCCTATGTGCGCAACGGGACGCTGGCCAGGAACATAGAGGTACTTGTGTCCACGGACTTCAACGGTATCTACGATCTTGAGAATATCAAGGCGGCTACCTGGCACACGATAGATGCGGCATGGTCCGACGGCTCTGACAATTTCCCTTCAGGGGAATTCAATATCAATGAATTGCTGGAGGAAAAGAACGGAAGCGTCAATCCGGATGACAATATTTACATAGCTTTCCATTATTTCGACTGGCAGGATGACCAGAGAGCGTCCCAGAACCAGTGGATAATCAGAAGTGCGGACGTAAGCATTGTCTCTCCGGCAGGGGAAAAAAGCCAGCTGGCGGATATGGCGACATTTGACTGGACTTGTGTCCCCGAGAATATAGATGCGACTACGACAAGGATACTGTTCAGGGATCTTGAAAACGTTGTCCCGAGCCAGAGCGATGACTGGACCGTTTCCCCTGCTTTCTCCATCGGAGGCATCCCGGCCGACACCGGAGTCCCTGTCAAGGGAATAGACACCGATGTGACGGAATATACATACACGTACACTGAACCCGGCATATACACCGCCGTCTTCGAGACTTCCTCGTACTGGTATACCGGCGGCAGTTCGTATGTGGCAAGCATAGAAGTGAAAGTGACAGAATAATACGGCAAAATGATACGGCAAATCCATAGACAGGATATGAAGAACAGATACAGGTCAATAAGGAAATCCGGCATGGCAGCCCTGCTGTCGGTCCTGAGTGTGCTGTCGTACGGGCAGGAGACGGTAAGGCTCGGAAACGGTGCAGTGACGCTTGAATGGGACAGGGAGGATACCGGATATGTGCTCGGGAGGGTAGAGGCTGACGGTGTGCAGGCATCCGTGCCTGTGTATCAGCACCGGCTGCTCTGGTCGCGGGAGAAGCCGTCGACGGATCCGATGCCGGTCTATGACAGTGATGGAAGGGAGACTGTCTTCCCTGACCCGCAGTACCGCTATATCATAGCCACATGGCAGCAGAACCTCACGCCTGTAGCTCTCAACAGGGCCGGTGACAATATTGTCTATTGTCCGGATTCTGTCGTGGTGGAAACGGGCGGAAGCCTTGTCTTTCACCATGAGGATTCTCTGGCTTCGGTCACCGAGAGATGGAGTGCCGACCCCCGTTTCCGGAATGACATCAGGGTAGATATGACTCTTGTCGCGCACAAGGACGGATACTGGTCGCTTACATCCCCTTCAGTGGTCTCTGCGGACAAGTACGGCTTTCGCTGGGCCGCTGTCCCGGGAATATATCAGGGCGATGCCTTGAATCCGGATTTCGTACGGGCACTGGCCTACGGACAGGGTATTCCGGACTATCCTGTTGTATCCCGCGAACGGACTGCGTCTACTCTCGTGTCCATGATTACGGACAGGAACGGCATCACAATAGCCGTCACCGCCGAGCCCGGTACAGGGCGCGACCCATGGGAGAACGACAGGAAGACCAATTCGGTGTGGAAGCTCGGTCTTTCCCTTATGAACCGCGACGGAGAGTTTACTCCGACTCTCTATCATCCTGTCCTGGGCGAAGCGGGATCATATCTCGAAGCCGGAGACACGGTCTCTTTCTCGTTCCGATATACTGTGATGAAGGCGGACTGGCATGAGGTATTCAGGCATTCCGTGGAAGACATATACCGCTTTTCGGATGGCGTGAAACTTAAAGAGACAGGCATGTCGCTGACCAGAAGGCTGTACGATATGCACAGGTATCTTGTCAACGACAGCACCTCCATGTGGAGGAACTGTGAATACAAGGGGGTCACGATTGGGGCGCAGGACTACCGGGGCGGAGTCTACGGCTCTGAAAAGGACGCGATGAAGAACTCGGACTACGGTGCGATGTGGATGCTCGCGGAGCTGACAGGTGATGAGCGCCTGACCAGGAAGCGTCTGCCGTATGCCTTGAATTTCAAGCTGATGCAGCAGAACGACACCTCCGGTTTCCTCTACGGCTCGTCCGCAGGCCAGTATTATCTCTACAAGAGCAGACGTTTCACCGAGGAATGGGGCCCTTATACCGAGCCTGTCGCCACTGCTTATTACATGATAATGGACATGGGCAACATCCTGCTCTTCGAGCCGGGGCGGAAAGACCTGAAAGAGCATCTGAGGCTTGCCGCAGACTGCCTTCTCGGCTGGATGAAACCGGACGGGAGCTGGGAGGTGGCATACGACAACGCCACACTGCAGCCGTTGTTCACGGATGTGAAGGACTACCGTCCTACATTCTACGGAATGCTCGTGGCCTACAGGATACTTGGTGACGGAAAGTATCTTGAGGCTGCCTGCAAAGGTGCAGGATGGTATGTCAGGAATGCGGTCTCGAAAGGACATTTCCTCGGGGTATGCGGGGATACCCGTTTCGCCCCGGACTTTGCCACGGCACAGGCGGCCCAGGCGTTGTACGACCTGTCCGAGATTACCGGGGACAAGACATACCGTGATGCGGCGGTGAAGACAGCTGAGATCTATACCACTTCGGTCTATACCCATCCGGTCCCTACCGGCGAGGTCAAGACTGTCAAAGGCAGGGAACTCCGCGACTGGGAGATTGCGCAGGCAGGTCTTGGCTTCGAGCACGGGGGAGTCCTCGGTTCGGCGAACCACAGGGGGCCGATACTGCTTGCCTCACATGCCGGGATGTTCGTCAGGATGTTCTCTGTCACAAGAGATTCGCTTTTCCTGGATATGGCTCGTGCGGCTGTCATCGGCAGGGATGCATTCGTGGACAAGAGCACGGGAGTGGCATCATACTATTGGGACTCGATGGATGCCGGGGCAGGACCTTACCCTCATCATGCCTGGTGGCAGACAGGGTGGATCATGGACTACCTCATCTCCGAGGCGGAGCTGCGTTCGGAAGGGAAAATAACTTTCCCCGCAGGCTTCATTACGCCTAAGGTCGGACCGCACAAGACATACGGATTCGCTCCGGGACAAATTTTAGGCGAGGAATGCAGACTTGTGATGCGTCCTGGACTTGTGTCGATTGAAAACCCTTATATAGAATACCTTACCGCTCTTGACAGAAAAGGCAGGACTCTCTGGCTCGTGCTGATGAACAATGACGACGAGAGACAGGATGTCACCGTTTCCGTGGATATTGCGAAGCTCGGGGAAAGGAAAAACTCCGCTGTCACGAAGGTTTCCGTCACCGGTGTCTCCGGCGGGTATTCAGTGATTGATGGGGACGGGAGCTGGAAGCTGTCCGTGGACGGATACGGTCTCAAGGTTTTGAAAATTGAATATTAGCAGCATATTATGAAAAGATATTTATTGGGCATTTTCCTCTGCCTTGCAACGGCTTTTGGTGCGGATGCGCAGAAGGACAGGTATCTGATCGAGGCAGAGGCCTTCCAGTTCAAGGGCAAATGGTTTACCGAGCGCAGTTCTGACTGCATGGGTATAGCGATGCTGCGTCTGGGCGGGGGAGGAAGTCTCGACGACCGGTATGACGCCCTTACCGCCGTGGATATCCTTGAAGCAGGGGAATATAATGTATGGGTACGGTCCGCGGATTATGAACAGAGCCCGGGAACAAGGCTTTTCCGCCTGAGCATCAACGAGCAGCCGATGGAAGTCTCAGGCAGGCACGGACATCCGCTCTGGTACTGGGAGAATGTCGGCAAGGTGGAGCTGGAGAGGGGAAAGGCTCTCCTGCGTCTGCATGACGAGAAGAAAAGATTCGGCCGCTGCGACGCCATAATCCTTGTCAAGGATATGTCGGTCGACCCTAATACCTTAGATCGCAAGGAGATAGGTAAATGGAGAAAAAACCCTGCCAGGATTCAGACTGAGGGAGGCGCGCTTGTGAACATATCCGCACCGATGGAGCTTGGGTACGGTGAGGCTGTCGCGGCCTCGATAGAGAATCCGGATATCAGGCTGAGTTTTGTCCTTGCGGGAGCAGCGGGGAACGCTCTTGCCTGCCGCACGGAAATCAATGTCGGAGGGGTGTGGAGACGCTATTATTCGAACACCGAGGATCACAAGGTCTTCCTTCTGACATCTGAGGACAGCCCGATGGACAATGACAAGTTTTACCCTTCGTGGAAGAATGCCATTGCATGCAGCACCTTCACATTCAACGGGAAGGAATATTCTGTGCAGGCTGACGAGGATTTCATGAACCCTTTCGTGTCCGGCGAGCTCAGCGAGGCTATCCCGGTGTCGGCGGAGCGGAAAGGTGACAGTATCGAAGTGGTGTATATCACGAAGAACGGTTCTCCTGTCACGGGAAGGTGGTCACTGCCTGAGAAAGGAACACATATCGAGGTGAAACTGTCCTGTACGGCGGCCGTATCCGGGATGTACAGTCTTGGTGTGGCAGCTTTCCAGCCTGTGCCGGAGTCCTCGGTAAGCAATGTCCTGATGCCTCCGATGTTCCAGTTCAAGAGATTTCCGGCGTCACCGGTCATGATGCTCTCATCCATGATGCAGCAGCCTCTTGCGATAGTCGAGTCCGGTACTGCTCTCGGCGGTCAGATGTCCGCTTTCGCAAGCGGCGACGACACTACCTTCCCTGTGGAATGGGGCAGCGTGGACTATTCCCCTATGGGCTTTACTCTCAGGAATTACCGGAACGAGTTCCAGCCTGTGGCCTTTGCACCTGTCATGGGCATGGAAGATTCCAAGGTCTCGGCGGGTGACAGGATAGTGCGGAAGTTCGTCATCGGCGTCTGTCCCGGAAAATGGAGCGGAACCCTCGGGTATATTTCGGAAAATGTCTACAAGGTAAGGGATTACAGACATCAGGAAGAGACATCCCTGACTGATGCGATGTTCAATATAATCGACCTGATGAAAAACCGGGAATACGGCGGATGGGATGATTCTCTCAAAGGATTCTATGATATTGAGGGGGATCCAGGTACGGCTCCGACTGTCGTACATTCGGCTCCTCTCGCCATAATAGCGGCTTCCGTGTTCTCGGATGACGAGGAATTCTATCTCACACGCGCCCTTCCCACGATAGAATATACACTCTCCAGAAGCGGCTACAGATGGGCGGAGGACCTTGTTCCGTCAAGCTATAACAAGACACTTGAGACCTTGAAGCTCAATCCTTTCAAGTCCCAGTTCACAACATCGTACTATGAAGGTCTCGACAGGCTTCTCGGCGGTCTGAACCCGTGGCTTGAGGAGATAGCCCTGCCGGAAGGGGAGATAAGGCAGACCAAGGGATATTCCGCTCCGTTCGTATCGTATGTCGAGCAGCTTTCGGCCTACAGGATGACAGGTGACGCGGAATGGCTTTCTACAGCCCGGTCCACTGCGGACAGGTATATGGGAATCCATATCTACAATCCGTCATCCTCGCTTTCGGGGCAGATGGCGTTCTACAACTCCAATGTCTACGCATCATGGTGGAATCTCCTTGACCTGTATGAAATCACGGGTGACAGCAGGTATCTCGATGCGGCGGAATATGGGGCCGCGAGCACGATAGCGGGTATACGTTCTTTCCCTGCGGTGCACGACACTCTGCAGACCATCCATCCGGGAGGAAAGTTTGACGGCAACACGACCATGTGGTGGAAAGGAAAGGAAAAATTCCGTCTCGGTTTCCCCCGTGTCCCCGGAGATGTGCAGGAAAAGCAGGTTCCGGAATGGCTCGTGTCTCCTGTCGGGCTTGGATTCGAACAGCCAGGGACGTATTTTCTCAGGCAGAAAGGCAAGCAGGTCCGACCTGTGTTCATGAGCAGCTGGGCTCCGCATCTTCTGCGGCTTTACCAGCATACGGGAAAGGATATATACCGGACATACGCGAGAAATGCGGTGATAGGCAGGTTCTCCAACTATCCAGGCTATTATGCCACCGGATACACTGATATCACCATGTCCGCGGACTTCCCTTACAAGGGGCCGGATGTAAGCTCTATATATTACCATCATATCCCGCCTCACCTCGCCTTTGTCTGGGATTTTCTCGTGACGGAGAGCATCCAGCGCTCAGGCGGCAATGTCAGCTTCCCGTACAGTCTTCAGGAAGGTTTTGTATGGTTCACCAACAGGATCTACGGCGGCGGGGAAGGCAGGGTGTTCTCGGACAAGAATGCAAGGCTGTGGATGAGGAAAGGGCTTGTTGAGGTCTCCAGCCCTTCCGTGAACTATGTGACCGCCGTTTCTGACAAATATTTCTGGGTACTGCTTTCGGGCGAGTCCGATGCTGCCATGGATGTTTCTGTCAGGCTGGGGTCGGTGGCAGACATGGTAGTCCCGGGCTCCGCTGTGATCCATACGGAGGCCGGCAAGACAAGGAAGGTATCGGTACAGGACGGCTGTGCCGTGGTGGAGCTTCCGGCAAAAGGCTTCAGGGCCGTGGCTTTCCCTCTCCCTAAGACGAAGGCGGCAGCGTCTGTACCTGCCCTGTCCAAAGGCATGAAGGTATTGGACGGCGGGGCGACCTTCGGGAAGATCTTCATATTCAGGATACGTTCTCCGTTCGGCTGGGATTCTGTCTACGGATTTGCCGAGACGGCTCCACTGAAAGGAAAGAAGCTGTCGGTGAAGGTGGAATGCAACGGAAAACCGGCGGAGGTATCGGCCTATCCTTTTGAATGTAGCTTCTACAGGCTTGGCATGGACGAGAAGGCTTCGCTGAAGATAGTCCTTTCTGAAGAAGGCAGGGAAGACACCGTCAGGGAAGTGACGATGGACTGCAGGTAACAGTAACAGATGAAAAACACTTATAGATATGGATAAAAGAACAGTCATACTGAAATCCGCGGCATTCCTGTCCGGAATCACGGCATTTCTCCTGCCGGCAGCATCGGCTGCCGTTGCGCAGGAATTGACAGATGCGGAAATGATCGCGGCATCACAAGGGGGCGCATCCCCGCTGGCGTACACTGTGGACAGGGAGGAAGTCCCTCTCATCGTTCCGGGGGAATACAGCAGCGACCTCGAATGTACAGTCCGCTCAGGACTTCCGAACTTTTTCGGAAAGATCTCTGACGGGGAGGATGTCACTGTAGCCTTCATCGGCGGAAGCATCACCCAGGGAGACTGGTGCTATCGTCTGCAGACAAGCCGTTTTATGGAGGAACGTTGGCCGGGGGTGTCATTCCGCTGGATCAATGCGGGTGTGTCAGGTACGGGGACCGATCTCGGTGCATTCCGTATTGACGAGCAGGTGCTGGCATACAGCCCGGACCTGGTTTTCATTGAATTTGCCGTGAACGGAGCATATGCTCCAGGCATGGAAGGCATGGTCCGCAAGATAATCAAGGCGGACCCGTATGCCGACATCTGTTTCCTGTACACCATAAAGAACGGTCAGACGGCTGAATATCAGAAAGGCAGTGTTCCGGAGAACATTCAGCGCCTCGAACAGGTGGCAGGGCATTACGGCATTCCTTCCATCCATCTCGGCATGGAGGCGGCGCAGCTGGAGAAGGACGGCAGGCTCCTTTGGAAAGGCTCGAAGAAGAATGCTGGGGACAGGATATTGTTTTCCAACGACGGCATACATCCTTTGAAGGAAGGGGGGAACCTTTATGCCGCAGCTGTTGCCCGCGGATTGTTGAAAATGCAGTCAGTGGCGGCTTCCATGCCTCATGAACTGCCCGAAAAGCCGCTCTACGGCACTGAATGGGATTCTGCCTGCATGTATGCTCCTGCCGATATAGCCGGATATGACGGCAACTGGAAGCTTGTCAGGACATCGGAGCGGACAGGTCTGCGGAAGTTCCAGGGCTGGTTCGATACCGTCCTCACGTCCTCCCGCAAGGAGTCTTACCTTTATTTCGCCTTCGAAGGGGATATGTTCGGATTTTTCGACATAGGAGGACCTGAATCGGGGCAGCTTGAGATACTTGTCGACGGGGAGCTTGTCAGGCTGAAAAGCTGTGCGGCCAAAGGTTTCGGCTATTACCTTGCCAACGACAAGGAAGGGGAATATACCCTGAACAGATTCAACCGCTGGTGCAACAACCGGTATCGGGGGCAGCATGCTGTGATCCAGGTCCCTTACGGACAGCATCAGGTCACGGTGCGGATTTCCAGTGAGGATGCTGACAAGCGGGCCATACTTTCCAGCCATGACGACATCGATGCCAATCCAGACAAATATGCCGGGTCCACGATTTATATCGGACGCATCCTTATGAGAGGCAATCCGATAGAGGTCCATCGCGTGAAGGGGGTACCTAAACTGAAACAGCAACTCAAATGGGATGCGAAGCTTGCGAGGTACGCGGCCCAGGATGCACAGAGAAAGCCTGGTGACGGGGTGATACTTTTTGTAGGCAGCTCCACAATAGAGAACTGGAAGACTCTGCAGGATGATTTCCCGGACAGGAACGTACTTAACCGAGGTGTGTCCGGTACAAAGACCATAGACATGATAAACTATCTGGAACATCTTGTGACTCCGTACAATCCTTCGCAGATTTTCCTTTATCCCGGAGACAATGACATTGGGTACAAATGGACTCCGGACGAGATAATGGAGCAGGTCAGGAAACTGTATTCTCTTGTGCGCGGGCAGAAACCGGATGCGGAAATCGTTTTCATTTCGATAAAGCCCTCACCCAGGAGGATGAAGGATCTGGACAGGATAGTGGAGACCAATGCGATGATCAGGGAATTTGCGGAAGCACAGCCGAATACCCGTTATGCCGATGTCTTCAGCCAAATGCTTGATGCGGACGGTAGCCCTGTCCCGGAGTATTATCGAGAGGACGGTCTTCATCTTACGGCAGAAGGCTACAAGGTATGGAGGAAAGTCTTGTCTGATTATATAAAATGAACGTGAATTTTATGAAGAAGATAGCAATACCAGCATTTGCATTGTTTTTTGCATTCGGGCTTCACGCCCAGACATACAAGGATGCCGGCGCATCTCCGGAGGCACGTGCCGAGGACTTGCTGAGCCGCATGACCCTTGAGGAGAAAATCGATTATATAGGGGGCTATAAAGGCTTCTACATCAGGGGAATCGACAGGCTCGGACTGCCTGAGATAAAACTTACCGACGGACCTGTCGGAACACACAAGGACGGACGTTCCACAGCCTATCCTGCAGGGACGCTTACTGCGGCCACTTGGAACAGAGACCTTGTCTACCGTCTCGGGGAACAGCTCGGGCGGGACTCCCGTGCCCGCGGTGTGCACATCCTGCTCGGCCCGAGTATGAACATCATCCGCTCGCCTCTCTGCGGCCGGAACTTCGAGTATTTCACGGAGGACCCTTATCTGAATTCCCAGGTGGCGGTGCAGTATGTCAAGGGGCTGCAGGACCAGAAGGTCGTCGCTACACTGAAGCATTACGCGGCGAACAACCAGGAATGGGACAGGAACAATGTCAGCAGCGATATCGACGAGCGGACTTTGCATGAGATTTATCTGGAAGGCTTCAGGGCTGCGATCCAGGAAGGCGGAGCCGGAGCGGTAATGGACAGCTACAATCCAGTGAACGGCGTGCACGCCACCCAGAACGGCTATCTTAACAACACTGTCCTCAGGGATATGTGGGGATTCGACGGTATAGTCATGAGTGACTGGTCGGCCACTTACGATGCTGTCGGTGCCGCGAACGGCGGTCTTGACCTGGAGATGCCACGCGGAAAATACATGAACAGGGAGAATCTTATTCCTGCGATAGAACGGGGAGAGGTGAGCGAAGCGACTATTGACGAGAAGGTGAGGCGCATCCTCCGTATCATATTCCGTTTCGGTTTCTTCGACAATCCCCAGCTTGACACATCCATCCCTTATGACAATCCTCAGGGGGCCGCAACTGCCCTTGATCTGGCGCGCGAGGGCATCACCCTTCTGAAAAATGACAGAGACCTGCTTCCTCTTGACCGGAAAAAGATAAAGACAGTGGCGGTCATCGGACCGAACGCCGGTTCGTATATTTCCGGAGGCGGGAGTTCCTATACTTTCCCTTTCCATTCAGTCTCTGTCCTGGAAGGGATACGGGACGCTGCGGGAGAGAATATCAGGATATTGTATGCCCCTGGAGTGCCGACATTGTCCGAGACAGTGGCACACTCTGTCTTCTATACAGCTCCGGGCAGCATGGAACGTGGCCTGAAAGCTGAATATTTCCCGAATATCCGGCTGAAGGGAGAGCCTGAGTCTGTGCAGACCGATACTATTGTGAACATAGGCAACGGCTATCATATCGCAGCCGAGAACAAGGGCATCCCGTATGACCATTGTTCGATGAGGTGGAGCGGTGTCATCCGTCCGGAAAAGACTGCTGACTACAGGTTTGTGGTAAGAGGTTTCGACGGTTTCCGTCTTAATGTCGGCGGGAATATGATAATCAACGAGTGGCGCGACCAGGGCATAACCACAAGGGAGGCCGTGGTAAGTCTTGAGGCCGGGAAGGAATATCCGGTGGTTCTCGAATATTTCGCCAATGTCCATCCGGTGGACATATCTTTCGGATGGCGTGAAGACCGCCTGCTTTTCGACGAGGCTGCAGAGGTGGCCCGCAAAGCTGATGTCGCCGTGGTGAACGTAGGCTTCAACGAGAGCAGTGAAAGGGAGAGCAACGACAGGACTTTCGCGCTCCCCGAGTATCAGGACAGCCTTGTCAAATGTGTCCTTGCCGCCAATCCCGATGCAGTCGTGCTGCTCAATGCAGGTGCAAGTGCGGATATCTCCGGCTGGGTGGACGATATCCCGTCCCTGCTGCATATCTACTATGCCGGCCAGGAAGGCGGTACTGCCATCGGGGAAATATTGTTCGGAGATGTCAATCCGAGCGGAAAACTCCCGATGTCGTTTGAAAGGAAATGGGAGGACAACCCTGCCTGTCCTTATTATTATGACCCGGACGGAGACAAGAGGGTGGCATACGAAGAAGGGCTTTTTGTCGGCTACAGGTATTATGACGCAAGCGGTATCAGGCCTCTGTTCCCGTTCGGCCACGGACTGTCCTACACTGATTTCGAGTATTCGGATCTGAAGATACACAAGGAGAAGGATGCAGACTGCACCTATACGGTGACGGTAGACGTGAAGAACACGGGTGCCTGTGACGGGGCCGAGACCATACAGCTGTATGTGCGCCCGATTGACCCGAAGGTCGTGCGTCCGTACAAGGAGCTGAAGGGATATGACAAGGTCTTCCTCGAAAAAGGTGCGTCAGGGACAGTCAGTATCAGGCTTGACGCCTCGTCATTTTCATATTACAAGACTGACATCCACGCTTTCGGATACGATCCCGGGAAATATGAGATACTTGTGGGAAGTTCATCCGGTGATATCCGGCTCCGAAAAATCATGACTGTGGAATGAGGCTGCCGTTGATGATATGGGCGGTCTGCCTGACAGTGGCGGCAGGCTGCACCAAGACCGGAATGGCAACGGATGAGGATGGCCGAGGTCCTGTGGAGGAGTGCCTTGAAAGCAATATCGTCTACAACGGGAACATTTCTCTGTATTCCTACAACCGATGGCCGTCATACGAGCCTGTAAACAACCGCAGGCGCAGTGAGATCATAAGGCATATAGGTCTCCTCGGGGGAATCGGATCCCGTGAGGCGATATGGAATTCTTACGGGTCCATAGAACCGATTTCATACGGGGAGAGTTTCGATTTCCAGTACAATGACAAGGTTTTCAACGAACTTTCCGCTGCAGGACTGCGATATTGTCTGCAGATGAAGGTGGACGCCCTTGTCGTGAATCCGGATGATTACGGTCCGCAGTGGGAGAAAAACCTGGAATGGTACACGGAGCTTCTTGCCAGGCGCTACGGAGACGCCCCGATGTATTATATTCCGATGAACGAGCCGGACAACGAGGGGCAGCGTACGGATGGAGCTCCAGCCCTTACTACCGGACAGATCCTGAGGGTGCAGCAGGTAGTGTACGAGACCTTGAAGGGATACAATGAAAATATCAAGGTAGCCTCATCTCCGTTGTGCCTTCTGCAGGATGAATCGGAATACGGATATACTTCGAGCGGCAGACAGGTGCTCCTGGCAGGTATTACGCGGTATTGCGACTATTTCGCCTTCCACAAGCACGTGGATATCGGGGAGGATGGAAGGTATTCCGAGACCGACCTGTGGAGATACATGGACGAGGCTGAGGCTGCAGGTTATCCGAGACGCCCTGCGCTGGTCAATGAGAACGGAACCAGACTTACCCTTCCGCTTGTCTGGCCGGAGGCCACGGAGGAAGACGCACGCCAGTTCAAGGCCTACTGGATAGGAAACGATCTTATACAGATGAAGTCCTTGGGACTCAAATACATAGTGCCGTATTCGCTTGCCGGTTCCCTGAGCAATGACGGAGAATATAATATCATACAGGAAGACACCCTTGCCGGAGACGGAAGCTATATTGTCCACAGGCTTGAGTATGATGCATACCGTGAACTCTGGAATCCATTCGCCCACAGGCTTTCCGCAGGGATAAACGGCGGCTTCGAGGAGGCTAATCCAGACAAGTCCCGCGGCTGGGTGGTGTCGTTCAGGGGCCGCTCGTTCAACGGCATAGGCAGGGTAGAGCCTAAGGAGTGGGACTATGTCTCGATAGTCCGGGAAAACGCACGTTCAGGTGATTTTTGTCTGGAAATGAGACCTATAGACTTTGAGCCTGAGGCTTCCATAGATTCCAGGGGGATTACTGCGAACCGTTGCCGCAGACTGGTGGAAGGGCTTGTTCCCGGCAGGACATATAAGGTCAGCGCATGGGTCAGGCTTGGCCTGGGTGAGGATGGGACTTCATCAGGCTCTCCTTCTGCTGTGCTCAGGGCAATGGGCTCTGACCCTCTTGGCAAGTCCAGGCCTGAAGTTTCGGCTGATTATGCAGGATCTTCAGGAGATTATGTCTTGCTGGAGGTGAGTTTCACGGCCGGGAATCCGTGGGTGGTGATTTCATTGGAACATAATGGCGAGGGCTTTGCCTGGTGGGATGATGTCGCTGTTTCCATGGAGTGAATATTTTCTTTTTCCATAAGGAATTTCTTTTTCTTAAGGAATTGTTTTCTTTTTCTGTAAGCCTCCTCTGTTTTTCTGTCCTACTTTTGCTGCCGGACGCAATGGTGTGTCCCATGCAAAAAAGGATGGAAAATGAAGAGGTTTGTATCTGTTTCTGCGGCAATTCTGCTGCTTGTGCCGTTATTGACGGTTTTTTCGTGCCGTAAGTCTGTAGTCGGGGACGGCGGGACCGGGACATTGATGTTCAGGTTCGACAGCAATCCGCGCAATGTCTCCAAGGGTGGAGGAGAGCTTCCTGACACGAATGATTTTCTTCTGACAGTGACGGGGGACGATGGAATTCCTGTATTCGACGGCGTGTACCGGGACCTGCCGGAGAGTATGGATGTCAGTCCTGGAAGCTATACTGTATTCGTCCGTTCCGCGGACTTTTCCGGTCTCAGGTTTTCGTCCCCGCAGTACGGTGACGAGCAGTGTGTGGTGGTTCCGCCTTCAGGAACCATGACAGTGGAACTGGGATGCCGCCAGATCAATTCCGGCATCAGGCTGGACATCTCTCCGGATTTCCTTACCGAATTTCCGGAAGGAGTCTTGTTCATAAAGGCCGGCAATGACAGGCTCATGTACAGTTATTCGGAGACGAGGATTGCATATTTCAGGCCCGGTTCCGTCTCTCTGGTCCTGTATGACGGAGGACGGGAAACCGTATTGCTGACAAGGTCGCTTGTCGCCCAGGAAATACTTACCTTGAAAGTGTCCGTATCTGCCGGCACCGGTGTGGAATCCAGGGGTATCAGGATCAGTCTGGACACTTCGAGGGTATGGACCAGCGAGAACTATGTCCTTGGTGAAGGGGCCTCGGGAGGCGTGTCTTCCGAGGCGGCGATCACAGTGTCGCAGGCGATGGACAATATAGGCAGGGATGACGTATGGGTCTCCGGCTTCATCGTGGGAGGGGACCTGACTTCCGCCAATGCGTCTTTCTCCCCGCCGTTTGAATCCGCATCGGCTATTCTTCTGGGTCCCCGCTCATCGGTCTCTTCCCGGGACAACTGTATTGCTGTCCAGCTGCCGTCCGGGGATGTCCGGGATGCCTTGAACCTGGCTACGAATCCAGATATGCTCGGCCGTCTGGTCTGTCTCAAGGGAGATATAGAGAGTTCGTATTATGGCCTGGTGGGCCTGAAGAATGTATCGGATTTTGTCTTGAAATGAGCTGGAAGAAAAAAACGGCTGCGCCGGATTTTGTCTCCGGCACAGCCGCTCTTTATTGCACACAAACTTTACTGCTCGTCAGGTCCCTGGTTGTCAGGTCCGTTCTGAGGTCCCTGAGGGCCACCCTGGAACGGTCCCTGAGGCCCGCCCTGCTGGGCACCTGCTGCTTTGGCCATATCTTCTGAAGCCGCATGCCATGCAGACTCAAGTTCACTGTTGTATCTGTCGATATCTGAAATGTTCTGGCTCTTTACGGCCTCTTTCAGATTGTTCAGGGCAGTCTCGATGGCGCCCTTCTTGTCGGCAGGTATCTTGTCGCCGTATTCCTTGAGGTTCTTCTCTGTCTGGAAGCACATCGCATCGGCGTTGTTGATCTTGTCGATTCTTTCCTTCTCTGCGTTGTCGGCGGCTTCGTTTGCCTTGGCCTCGTCACGCATTCTCTTGATCTCTTCCTCGCTGAGTCCAGATGAAGCCTCAATCCTGATGTTCTGCTCCTTGCCTGTAGCCTTGTCCTTGGCTGACACGTTCAGGATACCGTTTGCATCGATATCGAATGTCACTTCTATCTGAGGGACACCCCTTGGAGCCGGAGCTATGCCGTCAAGATGGAACTTGCCGATCTCCTTGTTGTCCTTGGCCATCGGCCTTTCTCCCTGGAGGACATGTATCTCTACGGACGGCTGGTTGTCCGCTGCTGTAGAGAATATCTGTGATTTCCTTGTAGGGATGGTGGTGTTGGACTCGATAAGCTTTGTCATGACGCCGCCCAGTGTCTCGATACCGAGTGAAAGCGGGGTCACATCAAGCAGAAGCACGTCTTTTACATCACCTGCAAGCACACCGCCCTGGATGGCCGCTCCGATGGCTACGACCTCGTCCGGATTGACACTCTTGTTCGGTGCCTTGCCGAAGAACTTCTCTACGATGGCCTGTATGGCAGGGATACGTGTGGATCCGCCGACAAGCAGGACTTCGTCAATATCCGATGCGCTGTAGCCTGCATCTGCCAGAGCCTTGCGGCACGGCTCGATGGTCTTCTGGATCAGACTGTCGGCAAGCTGCTCGAATTTCGCTCTTGTCAGGGTCTTTACCAGATGTTTAGGAATACCGTCTACCGGCATTATGTAAGGCAGGTTGATTTCCGTTGATGTCTGGCTTGACAGCTCTATCTTGGCTTTTTCAGCGGCCTCTTTCAATCTCTGAAGGGCCATAGGGTCTTTCTTCAGGTCTATGCCGCCGTTCTCTGCAGCGAACTCTGAAGCAAGCCAGTCTATGATTACCTGGTCGAAATCATCACCTCCAAGGTGTGTATCGCCGTTGGTGGACTTGACTTCAAATACACCGTCACCGAGTTCCATGATGGATATATCGAATGTACCGCCACCCAGGTCGTACACCGCGATTTTCATATCCTTGTTCTTCTTGTCAAGACCGTATGCAAGGGCGGCTGCGGTAGGCTCGTTGATGATACGCTTTACATCAAGTCCTGCAATCTTGCCGGCTTCCTTGGTAGCCTGCCTCTGTGAGTCTGAGAAGTAGGCCGGAACGGTGATGACAGCTTCGGTGACTTCCTGCCTCAGATAATCTTCAGCTGTCTTCTTCATTTTCTGAAGAATCATGGCTGAAATCTCCTGAGGAGTGTAGAGCCTTCCGTCGATGTCCACCCTCGGTGTGTTGTTTTCACCGCGGACTACCTTGTATGGCACCCTCTCCACTTCCTTGGTCACCTGGTCGTAAGTCTCGCCCATGAACCTCTTGATAGAGAAGACTGTCTTGTGAGGATTGGTGATGGCCTGTCTTTTGGCAGGGTTACCTATCTTCCTTTCACCTCCGTCGGTGAACGCGACCACTGAAGGTGTAGTCCTCTGGCCTTCGTTGTTGATGATTACGGTAGGCTTGTTGCCTTCCATGACTGCCACGCATGA
>CALVDP010000034.1 GCA_944326315.1 uncultured Bacteroidales bacterium | reverse complement strand
CAAATATCGAAGAAGCCGAGAGCTTGCCCCGAGACGCAACATCCTGGGCGCCTCAGGGATTATCATCGAAACCACTCACCCTCGAAATGGAAGTCACGGCATCGCCCGACACGAAATACCTTATATCATAACACATATAGACATCCCTGGACGAAGTCTTGCGATAAGAAGTGAAAAACCTCCGACGGAAGCCCATGCTCTCCATATCCGCCATGGGAATATCACGCAAAGTGGTACGTCTCAGGGCATCAAGTATGTCGTAATTCTTTTCAAGGGCAGAATTCACCCTTTGTCTGAAAATCCGACTGTCATGCACATGTCTGTTGTGCCACCTGTTCTTGCAAGTATCGCAGCAGAATTTCTTGTCCGAGCGGCCATACCGTATCTCATCCCCGCATTCAAGGCACACCGCCCCATGTCTTTCCTTATAATCCGACATATCTCTTCTGAATATCAAGTTTCCCGCAATATCGCCTTGTCTGTCGTAAAAACAAAGAGCCGGGACACCGTTTTGCTTTTTCCGTCAGTCTTTTTTCTTTTTATTGCGTGTTTTTCTTTTTGTTCCATAAATCATAATAAAAACGAAAACAAGACGGAATGCATTAAAAAAGAAAAAGATATAAAATAAAGAAAATGATATTCACGACATATTTCATGTTCCGGAATCTTTGGCTTACTTTGCCTCAGACCTGTCAGTGCGCACACAGGCGGAAATTAATTAACAGTTGATTTTATGGAACAGTTGAACAGAATCGAATTGAGGGGTAATGTCGGGAACGTCAGGTTCTCAGATGTCGGAGACAGCCGTGTGGCCAGATTTTCACTGGCGACGAACTTCATATACAAAGGCAGGGAGGGAGATGCGGTCATAGAGACCACATGGCACAATATCGTGGCCTGGAGCGGCAAGGGAATGCCAGACCTGTCCAAGATAGAGAAAGGCATCCCGCTGTATGTATGCGGGAGGCTGCGTTCGGCGAAATTCACCGGAAACGACGGGACAGAGAAGCAGATATACGAAGTCGTGGCCAGCAGGATTGCGTTTGAGGACCCTTCACCTATGCAGTGCGGTCTCTGACGGCAAGGGCATGATCCCGGCAGAGGGGAGACTTGTCGCGTCAGTCGCCAGGCTCCCCTTTGAGGACGAACAACGTATATTCCCCTGACTCCACGCCATGGATATTTCCAAGGCTTCTGCTGAACGTACTGCCTTCTGACAGCTCTGATGTCTTCATCATAAGGACTGTACCGGATGCCGAAGGAAGCCAGTAGCCGGTAGGATCTCCGCTGAAATCCTTCACATCCTCGCCAAGCCACACATCCATGTTTTCCGGACGGCTGATGCCGTACACGGAATAGCCGGAGACTCCGGAAGCATCCTTGAGACTTTTGGCGACGGTGCACAGATTTCTGTATCCTATGTAGTCATTGAGCTTCGGTACAAGAGGCGTAAGCACGAGGACGGAAGCAAGCATTGACACGGCTATGGAGCTTGCGGAAAACGTCCATGAACGCTTGCGGAAAAGTGCGATGAAAGACAGGCAGGCACCTGCCGCCAGGAATGCCGCCGCCACATACGCGTTTGCCGAAAATGCGACGGACAGCAGGTCTTCCGGCATGGAAGACAGGCCCGGCAGCTGTCCGGACACAAGTGGAAAGGCACATACGGCGACTGCTGCCAGAAGCAGGATTGCAGAAGGCACGGACAGAGCAAGACGCATCATTCCGTTGCATCCGGTCTGTTTCCCGGCAAGTACCGTATAATATGCCATGAACGGCACCATGGGCAGCAGGTATATGGCAAGCTTGGAGCTGAATGCCGAAAGCATCACGAATACGGTCAGCGAGCACGAGAGGAACAGTCTCCCGGCATCGGTGACGTAGCCTCGCCTCCCGGAACGAGAAAGCATCGAGTATATCATGGCTATGGAATACGGGGCGGCAACATACCATATTGTTGTAAGATAGTACCAGAACGGTCTCTTGTGGTGGAAGGCATTGACCGCCCTGTCCACTGTCTGATGGAAGAGCAGATTGTACAGGTAGTCCTTTCCGCCCTCCAGCCACACGCCAAGGAACCAGAGCCCGCACAACAGTGCAAGGATGCCCCATGTCCTGATACCGAGATATTTGCCGATGTCCCGTATTTTCCCTGAGACAAGGAGGAACACGGCAATACCGGCCACAGGCATGAGCAGCCCCACAGGGCCTTTGGTGAACAAGGCAAGGAATATATAGACAGGAAGCAGGATACCCTGTACGCCCGCGTTGCCAATTCCGCGGTACATCTTGTAAAACGTGAACAGCGAAAGCACGATGAACATGGTCATCATCATGTCCATCCTCAACACGACGGCAGACCCGAGGAACATGACCGACGTTCCTGTCATCATCGCGGCAGCGAATCTTTCACCGGAAGAAAACCTGAGCGTCGAATGCCTTGAGACAAGGATAAGCCAGCGGTCCATCACAGCGATTGTCACCATGGCCGGGACGAAGGAAAGAAGACTCAGCACGAAGGTGCCATGGCAGCCGAAAAGAAGGCGGGACAGCATAACAAGCCACAGGTAGAGAGGAGGCTTGTCCGCATAAGGCTCTCCGTGGTTTGAAAATGTAAATACCGAGCCGTTCTCCAGGGCTTCATCGGCAATGCTGAGGTACCTCAGTTCATTGGACGGCGATACATCCTTGAGAACCAGTGCCGGCACAATGCACACTGCCATCAGGATGACGGCAAGCATTACCGGGCTTATACGCAGACCTGTCTTCATATTGTCTTTCCTCCACCCTTGCCGGCATGACGCCAGATGACCAGATTCCTCAGATATGCCACGAAGCCGAAAGACTGCCCCAGAATGAGGACGGGGTCATGTCTGAATATGCCATAGGCTATGATAAGTGACGAACCTGTCAGACTTATCAGCCAGAAGCCCATAGGGAGGATGGATTCCTTTCTCCTTATGGAATACACCCACTGGTATATGAAACGCAAGGTGAACACGATCTGCCCTGCCGACCCGAAAAGGAGAAGAGAGACAGGAACATCGTCATTGAACAGGAACCTGCAGGCAAAGGCGGCGCTGTCTTTCAGTACGAAGACAGTAGCCACGACAGGTGTTGCCACAAGAACAATCTTGACCGGCAACCAGACCTTCTTCCATATGCCTTTCCAGCCGAGATTCCATATATAGATGTAGTATGAGATGAACTGGCCGAGCAGTATGGCGAAATCATCCCTCATCCATCCGTACACGAAAAAAAGATAGGATCCCACCACGCTGAATATCCAGTACGAGGCAGGAGACACGACGGACCGGGCCTTTTCAGACTTGATCCACTGCAGGAGCGTCCTTGCGGAGAAAAACGCCTGGGCCAGAAAACCGATCCCGAATACAAGTGCGTGATTTGCCATATGACACTGCCGTATCCTGGTTCTACTTCATGTCCTGACCGGAATCGCGGCTGCCGGACTCATCCAGGTCCGTATCCGAGACTGTGTACCGTATGTACCTCGACCTCATCCACCTGTATGCGAAGCAGTCAGCCAACGATGACATCATTCTGTTCCATATATTGAACTTGGACACGCCAGCCACCCTTTTGTGGTGCTCCACCGGGACCTCCTTGTACCGTGCCCCCTCCTGAAGAAGAAGCAGGGCCGGGAAAAAGCGGTGCATTCCGTTGAACATCGGGAACGCCTTGGCGGAGGAAGACCGGAAGACCTTGAGCGGACATCCCGTATCCGTGGCCCCGTCGCCGGTCATCATCCTGCGGAAAGAATTGGCGAACCTCGACTGAAAACGCTTGAATGCCGTATCGTTGCGCTTCACCCTGACACCTGTGACCATTTCATAATCCTCAAGATACGGCAGCAGCGTATCGAAATCTTCCGGATCTGTCTGGAGGTCGGCATCAATATATCCGACAAAAGGAGATTCCACATAGTCAAATCCCGCCTTGAGCGCAGCACTCAGCCCCCTGTTCGCGGAAAATGACAGATAGAAAAAGTCCTCGTTCCTCCGGCACAGATTCCTGAGTTCGTGCAGACTTCCATCGGTAGAGCCGTCATTCACGAAAAGAACGCAGGCCTTGCGCTTGCATTCCCTTATATAATTTGACATACGGCGTTCAAGTGCCGGCAGGTTATCCACCTCATTATACATCGGCACTATGACAGTAAATTCATAAGATGACGTTCTGTTCATGACTGGAAATTTGCGGCAGCCCTCTGTGCATAAACTGAGCCAGACATATCCCGCCCTTCAAGAAAACTTCTGATATTGTCAAGCACCTTGCGGCCCATCCTGACAAAGGACTGGGCTGTCCTGCCGGACGATACATCCATGCAGCGCACATGTGGGTGGGAGATCAGATGCGTCCCTCCCAGGGCTATCGCGGTATCGCAGAAACACAGGTTGTCCCCCTCAAGCCAGCGAAGGAAAGGCTCCTCATTCCACGCAGGCGAGAGTCCTGTATTAAAAATGATCTTGTGATCTCCGAGCCGCCCGAATTCCTCACCATGCAGCAGGACTGTATTCTTGTTCAGACAGCAGAACAGGACATCCGACCACTCCGCAAGGTCTGCCGTCTTCATGAATGCATAGCCTTTGAGCCTTGCATCCTCTTTCTCGCTGCGGGCAAAATAGCCCACTTCAGCCCCGAAAAAACGCATGGCATCCGCGATCATGCCTCCGGACTTGCCAAGGCCCAGAAAGCCTGTCCTTAGGCCGGTAATCTCCCTCGGCTCACCGTACCACGGACTCTGCCCGAATCCATGCAGGCAACGGACAATCTCGCTCACAGCGTATTCCACCACGCCTTCATCTCCATAATCCCTGATTCCCTTCACTGTTATGCCATGACTGCCTGCATACAGGATGTCCACGTTGGCACTCTCCGGAGAATACAGGGAGCAGCACATCCCTATGTACCTTATCTGCGGGCACAAGGCCATGACCTCAGCCGTAATCCTTGAAGTATAGCTTACAAGCACAGCGTCTGCATCGGCTATCCTGGCGGCTATCTCGGCATCCGATGACGGGATATCTTCATAGAAGACAGTCTCCTCCGCCATGGACCTGAGTTCCACAACCGCATCAGGAAGCAGACCGACAGGCTCTATGGCCACTAATTTCCTGAATATTTCCATACCACTACATTTATCCGGCAAAAATACGAAACTGTACTTACATTGCCAATATGTATGTGCATGCATAACGACATACACAATGACATACACAATGACGTATACAATGACGTATACAATGGCTGTGCGGAACGGCATATCACGGAATTCGGGACGACTACACTGCGGACTGCCCAGTCCAGTGGAAAATTAAATTTGAAAAATTACAAATAACCATTATCTTTGCCGCCTCATTAAGAAGTTCATAGTTACAAACCTGTCTAAACGACGTTGACTTCGTCCGTCCGAATGACATTAAATCAAAGACTTATGGAATTAAATGGAAAATTCATCGACGGCATCTGGAACCAGAAGATAGATGTTTCTGACTTTGTCTACAGGAACATCACCCCGTACACCGGAGACGCATCATTCCTCTGCGGACCTACGGAAAGGACATCCAAAGTCTGGGCAAAATGCCTTGCAGCCATGGAGGAAGAAAGGAACAACAACGGAGTCCGCTCCATCGACGCGAAGACCATTTCCACAATTACATCCCATAAAGCCGGATATATTGACAAGGAGAACGAGCTGATTGTCGGACTGCAGACTGACGAGCTCCTCAAGAGAGCTATCAAGCCGTTCGGCGGATGGAGAGTCGTAGAAAGGGCCTGCAACCAGAACGGTGTAGAGCTGGACCCTAAGGTGAAAGAGATATTCACTCACTACCGCAAAAGCCACAACGACGGTGTTTTCGATGTATATACAGAAGAAATCCTGAAATTCAGGTCACTCGGCTTCCTCACAGGGCTGCCTGACAACTATTCACGCGGACGTATAATAGGTGATTACCGCAGGCTTGCCCTCTATGGTGCAGACAGGCTCATCGAAGCCAAGAAAGAAGACCTGAAGAACCTTACCGGTCCGATGACAGAAGACAGGATAAGGCTCCGTGAAGAGGTAGCGGAGCAGATCAAGGCCCTAGGAGAGATCAAGATTCTCGGTGAATACTACGGGCTGGATCTCGGCAGACCGGCATACAATGCACAAGAGGCCGTCCAGTGGGTATACATGGCATATCTCGCCGCTGTCAAGGAGCAGGACGGAGCCGCCATGTCGCTTGGAAGCGTGTCTTCATTCCTGGACATTTATATCGAATACGACCTCAACCACGGTGTCCTGGACGAGATGCATGCACAGGAGCTGATAGACCAGTTCGTCATGAAACTCAGGATGGTACGCCACCTCAGGATGCAGGCATACAACGATATTTTCGCCGGAGACCCTACCTGGATCACAGAATCCATCGGAGGACGTTTCAATGACGGGAAAATCAAGGTCACCAAGACATCTTTCCGTTTCCTGCAGACCCTCTACAACCTCGGCCCTGCTCCGGAACCTAACATGACAGTACTCTGGAGTCCCGAGCTGCCGGAAGGTTTCAAGGACTTCTGCGCCAAGGTATCCATCGACACAAGCTCCGTACAGTACGAGAACGACAACCTGATGCGCGACATCCGCAAATGCGACGACTACGGCATAGCATGCTGCGTATCATACCAGGCCGTGGGCAAGGCGATACAGTTCTTCGGTGCACGCGCAAACCTGGCCAAGGCACTGCTGCTTGCAATCAACGGAGGACGCTGCGAGAACACCGGCACACTCATGGTGAAGGGCATAGAGCCTCTCAAGGGAGACGTCCTCAACTATGATGAGGTGCTTGCCAACTACAAGAAAGTGCTTCACGAAGTGGCAAGGGTATACAACGAGGCAATGAACATCATCCACTACATGCACGACAAGTATGACTATGAAAGGTCACAGATGGCGTTCATCGACACGAATCCTTCCATCAATCTCGCATACGGTGTGGCAGGAATGTCAATAGCGGCGGATTCGCTGTCTGCCATCAAGTTCGCCAAGGTGACCGCACACAGGAACGAGGACGGACTTACCGACAGCTTCCAGATAGAAGGAGAATACCCGTGCTTCGGCAACGATGACGACCGTGTGGACAACATAGCCAGGGAACTCATCCACTACTTCAACGAAGAGCTCTGCAAGCTCCCGATATACAAGAACGCACAGCCTACCCTTTCAATCCTCACCATCACATCCAACGTGATGTACGGGAAAAAGACTGGTGCCACTCCGGACGGACGTCTCAAGGGCGTGGCCTTCGCTCCGGGCGCAAACCCGATGCACGGACGAGACAGCCACGGTGCGATAGCTTCACTCAGCTCCGTATCCAAGCTCGACTATCACGATGCTCTGGACGGCATCAGCAACACATTCTCCATAGTGCCGAAATCCCTCGGTCCTACAGACGCGGAGAAAATCGAGAACCTGGTGACAATGATGGACGGCTACTTCACCAAAGGGGCACACCATCTGAACGTGAACGTGCTGAACAGGGAAATGCTGGAAGATGCGATGGAGCATCCGGAGAAATATCCGCAGCTTACAATAAGGGTATCCGGATATGCAGTGAACTTCGTGAAGCTGAGCAGGGAGCATCAGCTTGAAGTGATAGCCAGAACATTCCATAACTCGCTGTAAAGTAAGGAGCAGGAAATCTTCCTGTCTGCAATATGGAATTGAAAGTACATTCATACGAAAGTATGGGAACTTACGATGGGCCGGGTCTCCGGCTCGTCGTTTTTCTTCAGGGATGTCCGTTCAGATGCCTGTATTGTGCCAACCCTGACACAATCGCATTCGAGGGCGGGACACCATCCGCCGCAGAGGACATCGTGAAGATGGCATTGAACCAGAAGCCGTTTTTCGGCAAAAGAGGCGGGGTGACCTTTTCCGGCGGAGAACCTTCCGCTCAGGCAGAGGCACTTGTACCTGTCGTGAAGGAGCTGCAGGCAAACGGCATAAACGTCTGCATAGACACCAACGGGGGCATCTGGAACAGCCATGTGGAGGAGCTTTTCTCCCTGGCGGACCTCGTCCTGCTGGATGTGAAACAGTTCAATCCGGAGAAACACCTTGCCCTGACAGGACATGCGAACACCAGGACACTTCAGACCGCAGCATGGCTTGAAGCGCATGAGAAGCCGTTCTGGCTCAGATATGTGCTGGTGCCCGGCATCAGCGATGATGAGAAGGACATCAGGGATCTCGGAGACTATTTCGGCAACGGGAAATACAAGATGATAAAGAGGGTGGAGATACTTCCCTACCACACTCTCGGAGTCAGCAAATACGGACCTCTCGGGATGGACTACAAGCTGAAGGACGTGCCGCTCAACACTCCGGAACAGCTCGTGAAAGCCAAGAGTATCTTTGATGAATACTTCGATTGCGCCGTGCTGAACTGAAATTCATATATTTGCCCTTCGGGCATTTATACTGTAGCGCCTCGGCAATTGCAAGCAAGCTTGCATTGCTCTCGGCTTCTTTTTATATTTGTGGTCATGTTCAACAACAATCTGTCATGATCATGAAAGATGTCGCACTGGTATTGTCAAGCGGAGGTCCGAGAGGCTTCGCTTACATCGGAGCCATAGAAGAGCTTGAATCAAGGGGCTACAACATCACGTCGATAGCCGGTACATCCATCGGGTCTCTGATCGGAGGAATGTATGCTGCCGGGAAGCTCCCCGAAGTCAAGGAATTCCTGTTCTCCCTCAACGGATGGAAAGTTTTCAGCCTTATGGACATATCCATCAGCAGGAATCACCTTGTAAAGGGAGACAAGGTCATTGAAGCCCTGCAGGAGATTGTCCCGGACGTGAACATAGAAGACCTGCGGCTGCCATACAAGGCAATTGCCACCGACCTTCTGACCGGAGAGGAAATAATCTTCGACAAGGGAGACCTGTTCCATGCCATACGCGCCTCCATCTCGATACCTTCCCTCTTCCGTCCCGTAAAGATGGGAATGAGGACGCTGATAGACGGAGGCATAGCCAACACGATGCCGCTCAACAGGGTGGAACGTTCCGGACATGACATACTTGTGGCATTCAACGTGAATGACATAGACGTTGATGCAATACGGCAGATACTTGTGGCCGAGGCTGACGCCACCGCTGCCAGAGAACACGCCGAAGACGAAAGAAAAGCCGAAAGCAAGGCCGTCATCGATTCCGTGATACACAATGACACCATGACATTCATAGAGAAACTGAGGCTGGCAGGCATGCACGGGCACAAACTGATACAGGACATCCTGGCAAAAGAAGAGAAGCCACAGAAATCATTCGATCCCGACGCCAACTATTTCACCATACTGTCCCGGACATTCGATCTTATGAACCATTGGAATACAGAGCTGATGATGAAACTTTGCCCGCCTGACATACTTGTAAACATGCCGTTCGATGCATTCGGAGCCATTTCCGACTACGCCCGTGCCGAAGAAATCTGCGAAGCCGGGCGAAAGCTCATGAAAGAAGCCCTGGACAAATACGAAAAAAATTAGAATCCTACGCGTCAGAATTTCTACCATTTGAATAATAAAAAGAAATTTCTTACAAAAAAAGAAAATGTTTCATTCCGAATATTGACAACCATCTTATCCAATAGTACATATTCACTGTTCAACAAGAGTATAAGGCTCGATTTACGATGTCTGGGTGAAGACGGAACCGTATTCATCGTAGAAGTCCAATGCTATCATCAATCACATTTTTTCCGAAGATGTGTACTATATGCATCGAAGGTATACGATACAGGTTCAATAAAAGGTGAGAACATAAATTATGACATTCCGCCGGTATATTTAATCGGGCTGGTAGACAAGGATACACAAGATTTCCAGGATTGCTCTCCGAAAGACGGGCTTGCCATGGGTATGGCAAAAGGGGAAGCAGAAGGAAAAATTAAAGGGAAAATAGAAGGGAAAATAGAAGGGAAAATAGAAGAAAAGACGAATATAGCCTTGAAAATGAAGAAAAAAGGCTACAATATATCCGACATAGGAGAAATCACGGGACTTACATCATCTGAAATCGAGGCTCTGCAATAAGCAGAGCCTGATTTGCACTATAACAATATATATTCCCTCACACTGCCTGATCTAAGGCTCCGCATCATAGCGGACACAACGGACCGGTGTGGCGGAAGTTCGGTTAGAGCCGGTGGACGCAGAAACAAAACCTAAAGAGTTTATACGGTTTGAGGCCCTGTGCATTGTAGACAGGATACGCGCTTCCGGATAATCCCCTGTCACACCACAACTGTTCCATGGATGCCCCTTGTCAGGCTCTCCCGTGTCATACCCTTTCCAGCCGGCAAAAGGGAAATAATTACTTCCATTAATGCCGCCATAAATTGTTATACCGTAGTTTGCGGAAGAGTAAGAGAGACCATTACTCCTATACCTCGCTGAATCGAACAGCTTCTCTATCTCATCATACGGCACCTTGTATCCGTATGGACAAGGATCATATATTGTCTTCTTGGTTGACGACCCCCACAGTGATGATATGTCATTATAAAGCCAGTCGAAAGCATACTCAGGTCCCTGGATATTCTGTTCCATGATGAGAAGTGGGTTCCTCGCACTGTCCTCAATAATATTCTCATCCGAAGAATACTCCGAGACATAATTGATTTCTTCTCCATTCGTACCGTAAAACGTGATGGTCTCCATACTCCTCATGTCAAAATTATATCTTGGAGGCCGTGGCGACGGGTCTTTCCGTCCCCACTGGTAGTAAAGGCCATACGTCCTCAACGGATCCCCGTCTTCCGGAAAAGCACAATTCGCACCGAGATTCATATTCAACATCGTAAAACCAGTCCCTATATCGTAGGTTATATCCTTCGCTTCCCTTGTCACCCATATCAACCAGGACCACAGCACATCCCCGTTTTCATCATAAACTGCAATGACTGCATTTGCCTGAAGCGGATCAACATTGTCATAGCATGCCTCGTTCAACTCAAATCTCACATGTCCGCTGACAAGTTCGACATTGCGGACAGTATTAAGTTGAGTCTGGAACAATATTCCCGCAGAAACAGGATGAAGTACGGCTCCATCTGCCGGATACAGTTCCCGGTTAGTTACGGACAAGACACCGGCATTGCCGTTCCCGGCCTGCATGGCATTGAAGAAATATCCGTCATATTTACGGGTACCGTCTGAGTTCATGTCCTCCGAAGTGTCTATCAGATAGCAGTTGGCCGTCTGATAGAAGCCCTTTTCTATATTCCATGGAGACAGATCCAGGAAAGTCTTGTCATCATCGTTTTCCAGAAAAATTCCGATCTTTCCGTCCGAAGTGATATCGATATTGATATTATAGATTATTCCTGGATCAAGGAGTTTTTTGCCATCCATTTCTACTGGGATCTCTAACTGAATCACCCCTGCATCAGTATGCAACTCCATCGTTGCCGGGGTCTCCGGCTG
Organism: uncultured Bacteroidales bacterium; assembly: GCA_944326315.1. Classification (GTDB taxonomy): domain Bacteria; phylum Bacteroidota; class Bacteroidia; order Bacteroidales; family UBA932; genus Cryptobacteroides. The sequence goes on along the minus strand of CALVDP010000034.1, from coordinate 13,845 downwards.
CAGCAGAATATAGCCAAGATATATTTTGTCCTTGATTGTCCCGTTCACATCATCCACGATGGTTACAGGATATGAGGCAGTTTCTCCGCTATCTCCATATATCGGAGTCGTGACTATGTGCATGTTCTGATTGTCTGTCCACGAGTTTGGCACGACCTCGCCGAATTCTCCCGGATTCTCAGGAAGCTCTACCGACACCGTAGTCGGCTGGTCCAGGAAAACCACGGAATTGATTTTGCGCCATGTCATAAGGCTGAGATCATTCACCTTACACCGGACATAAACCTTGACAGCTGTAAGATAATGATTGAAAGTAAAGAAATTCTCGGAGCCGAACGGAGGAACGGCATATTCCTTCTTCGACATGTATGCCCTGCTTTGGTGCATACCCTCTCTCATATCACTGACCATTATATCTGTCTGGCCGTCAAGCACCTCTTTGAACGTTACTGCTACAACGCCACCCTCATTATAATAATAGTCACCGATTTCACTGAATTTTGCCTCGACTCCCTCCTCATAGTTTTCCCTGGACCACAGTTTCGGATACCAGGCAACCATACGCGTCTTCCTGAAAACCGTATCTGCCCCAGCTCCCGGATCATCGAAAACATAGTTCTGCTGAGGTTTGAATGAAACACTGCGCAAGGCCTTGCCGTCTTCAGTCACCGCAGACGGGGCGTACATATCTGCTTCAATGATATTCGCCTCAGACAAAGATGGATAAGAGGGCGTGCCGCTATTATAGGCATTAGCGTCATCTATCCTGATGAAGTTGGCTTCAAGCGTTGCGGAAGATGACGCCTGTACAAGAGATTTCATGGATACTGATGAGCCCTCATCCGTACCTGTATACACCAAGACATCCATTGACGAAGACGTGCCGGAGTTATTCCGTATTTCCTCGACCTGCATCCTTTCCGTGCAAGACAGCACAGTCACAGATGCCACTGCAATAAATGACAAATATCCAGATACTTTCATTACACTATCATTTCAATACAACACTGCCACTATTCTTTCTGGCAACGCACAGGACGAGCCGGAACATGTCCTCCGCTGCCATTCTGGTTAACACTATAAGAGTAGTTTCCGATCCGGTTCCAGGTAAAATATCTCATTTGCAAACCACCATTATTAGGGGTAGCTGTGTTTACATATCCATGGCTCCCGTCCATATCGGCAAATTCGCCGTAATTATCTATCATTCCGGCATTCGGGAACCAGATTCTTGCCGCTATAACATTACCACCATTGTATGTGGACGTAGCAAAACCTGTCCTGTCTAGCCTTAACCCATTGTCATTTCCTTCCGATAAAGTCAGTGTCACACTATTCTCCTCTTCTCCTGGACATATATTCGCGGACGGGAATGAGCTTTGATTCATAACCCTGTAGCCGGGAGGACACGGATCATACATGGTCTTGACAAAATTGTCACCCTGGTTTCCCTGCACACCTACGTACCCCCAGACATTTCTCATTTCATTTGCACTGCCTGGAGTATATGTATTCTGCCAGAAATTGCCGTTTCCAGCATAGAAACCGAGAGGAGAGCCGGCAGAGGCACTTATTGTCGTTGCCTGTCTGATATAATCCTGACCGATACCGCTGTTCCAGTCTACCACTTCCCACTTGCCATCTGTCTTCCTGCACCATTTTTCAGGGCCGAATACAGGATCCTTGCGCCCCCACTGGTAATAAAAACCGTAGCTTTCTCTCAGACGTGCTTCATCGAGACTGAATGTTCCGGACGCATTATAAGGAGAATATGTCGCACCAAGATTTCTCGACATGACCATATAGTCCCCCAAGAGCGCGTTCTGCTCGTTCGAGAAAATCCAGATATGCCATGTCCACAATATCTGCCCCTGCTCATTATAAAGAGCCAGTCCGACATTCCCGTAGGAAGGCACATCCTTCATGTAGAAATGCACATAGCCCTCCTCGTCCAATAAGCCTCCGTCATCCATCGCTATAGGCACATTAGCTTCAATTTCATCGGAATCCGGTCTGCTGTCCACAAATGTCTCCCAGGCACCTCCGTCCTTAAGTTCTCCCTGCCACCACAGAAGATCCACATAACATCCGCGGTTGACTGTTATGTCCGAAGTCATGCCGGCAGATATGTCAACGAAAGTCGTGGACTGGGTATTGTCATCGTATGTATTGAACGATGTTACCCCGTTGCCACGTCTTGTTGCCAGGAACTTGAAATATCCGTCATGTGCCACGATATAGCTGTTGGCAGTCTGTATAGACGACAGGTCTGTAGTCGCCGATGCGGAATTGACGGACACACAACGCACAGGCATTGCATTCGCTCTCGCCCCGGCTTCTTCCTCCTGATAAGGGATATAGTTGGATTCCGACATAGACGAGCTGTAGACAAAATGATGTGCAAGAGATTCATGGCCTGATACAGTCCCGTTCTCTCCGGTAAAGTCACTGCATATATGAGGCCTTGCCGAATTAAGATAAATGTACGGAGCTTTTGGATCTGTTTCTGCAGTCAGGACACCGACACTTGTCCCGTCATAACCGATATAGTCCGTCTTCGGATAGAAGATGGTTGTCGTCTTGTCGTTGATTTCGAAAACATACCCGTATGCAGCTTGATTGGCAAGCTCATACTGGCTGCTCTGTGTCCAGACCTTCGTTTCCGGCACCCTGTAACCAGGAGGACAAGGGTCATACAGAGTCTTCTGCACATCGTCCCGCTGGTTTGTATAGCCCCAAAGGTGGTCATTTACATCTGTTGTCCAGTCGTTCCCCGTCGCGGAATAATAAAATACCATCGGATTCATGTGAGCCGTACTTATACTTACAGGAGAGTTTCTCTGATATTCAGTATAATCGTCCGGATTTCTCTCTTGTTCAATATCATAGCATGACAATGGATCTTTTCTTCCCCACTGATAATAGAATCCTGTAGTCAAGGCCGTATGACTGACTTTTGACGGATCATCCGTCACTGCACCAAGATTCCTGTCAAGAGAAGTGAAACCGTTACCATAGCCATGGGCATCCGGTCTGTCAGTTATCCAAATATGCCAGGACCACAGCAACGTCTCACCCTTATATGCTCCGATCAATACATTACCCTTGTATTTCAGAGAATAGTCGTCAGGTGAACTGTTGCCAGGAACGAAAAACAGGATTTTTCCTTCTCTCGGGGAAAAAGAATCCAATTCAAGCATCACAGCACTTTTACGTTCCACTTCATCCTCAATCAGAGAATAGTCAAGCCCGTTCTTTTCCATGATAGCCGAGGTACGTATTATCGCTACCCTGTCCGGACTAAGGCTTACGTCCGTATCCGGAAGACGGTAGTTGTTGCCGGAATGGTCAGAGACAGTATTTACTCCATTTCCCTTGACGGTACAGTCAAAGCAATAATACACATTAGCCGAGGACACTATATAGCAGTTCGCCGTCCCGTTCTGAGAAAGATTGTAATATGTCTTTCCGTCCACAATATCGAAGTCGGTATCTTTCTCCACCCAGTCCGCTATGGCAGCGACAGGTTCGATCAAGCCGTTATGAGTAAATTTCAAGGTAAATGTATACCTGTATCCTGCCGCGAAACTACGGTACATCGATATCTGTTTCTGCTTGCCGCTATCAAAGTCCACGGTAATGGTCACGACGCCTTCCTTGGCCGGGGCAGCCATGACTGTATTGCCGGCTGTCTTCTTGTTTTCGCTGCCAACCGGAAGCTCCATCGCCTCATCTGCCACGGTATAGGATAATGTCTCCCCTTCATAAACTGCAGTAAAAGTCTCGTCCTGGGCCTCCGGCAATTCAGCCGTCACTTTTTCCGGAATGTTCGAAAGGGTGATTTTCGTGATATTCCCGTATTCGGCACTCCATTGTTCCTTAGCATTATCGTCTACGGCATACACTGACACCGAATACTGACAGAGGACATGTGAAAAAGCGAGTACAGGCATTCCGGAACTGTAGCTTCCTCTCACGAAATTGCTTATCATCAGGTCGGTATCCCCTGTCGATACAGTATATTCCAGCGTCCTGGCTGTGGAATTATATATTAAAGAGGTTCCGTCAGCACGAGGATACCAGCCCACGAAGCCGACCTCTGAAGTCATGTCCGTAAAATACTGTTTTGTGTCAAATGTGACCGGCCTGAGATAGCTGTTTCCGCTGTTCGGTTCTCCAAGCACGGCACCAAGGGTTCCGCTAGACTGTGTAGAGCTACCGTCATCGCTATAATCCCACCTCTGCATTTCTATTTCAAGGCTTACCTGATCATCCGTATTGTACGGGCCACCGGACTTGACGGCAACGGGAGTGTAAGAAATCCCTGCCGAAAGATTTACCGCCATATTCCCGTCCGACAAAAGGCTGTCCTCCTTCATACACCCGGCGGATACACACAGCGCGAATATTGACAACAATATGATTTTCAAAACTTTCATACCAGTTTTTATCTATTAGGGTACAAGTGTGCCCTCCATTTCACCTCCGTCATTCCACTGGGTTATGCTGCCTGAAATACGGACTTCCGTGTCAAGCACAATGGAATATCTGGTTTTTGTCCCGGCCATCCAGTTGGACACTCCTGTCACGCTGTCCAGCGAGAATGAAGCCGAATGTTTTGTTCCGGCAACAGAAAAAGAGACATCTATGGTAATATTGTCGACCGGCTGCTGGACAGTAAGAAATGAGAAATAGAGGCTTCCGGCAGGAAAATATGTATTCCCGTCTGTCATTTCCGGCACTTTGAAATCCGTAGTCTCCATGGAGTAATTCGTGGTCGCTTCGCTACGCGAACAGGTCCATGATATATTGTCGGCAGTATGATCGTTGACCGAATAGGAAGCGGAATAGTGTACTCCGTTGACTGAAGCGCCTTCCACTATGGTCTCTGACGCTCCGGCAGGCTTGACGAAATGCAGTTCAACGGATGAGACCGCATGCACGAGTTGCAGTGCTACCAACGGTCTCGAGCTGCCGTCCTCCACATAATTTGTATAGGAAAGCAGGTAATCTGCAAAGTCCGCGTTGCTTCCGTCAGATGACGGTACGTCTCCAGAGCCGGATACAGGCTGAGTTATCCCGAATGAGCGGCCGTTGTCAGTGATGGAATAGATACTTCCACGTCCGTTGGATTGCGCATATCCGAAAAAGGAATATGCACCGGAAGTCCAAGGCACGTTTGTTCTGCATATTCCGTTCTGCTGAAACTGCAACGCAGACCCTGTAAACGAATTGTTCAAGGTTTCCGTAACGTAAAGATTTACGATATCGCTTACTGCATCTATTTCTCCTTTTGTCATGGTTTCGGTAAAGGCCATAAAGCAAATATAGTTTTCCGCAGAATCTTCATCCGGGATATAAGTCTCGGAAGAACACGATACCGTCAGCAAGACCGGCAAAAAAATCAGATATTCCAGTAATCTCTTCATAATGCCTATCTTTCTATAATAACATCATTTACCTCCCATGGGGCGATAGAGACGGTGAAATTAATGTTGTTATCTGACATGGTTATGTTATATACATAGCAGAAACCGGCATTCCATCTCACGATATCCGTAGTCTTAAGGCGTACCTTGGCTTCATCAGATCCGCCATTGTCCGAATAGCTGAAAGACAACACCAGATCATCGTCCAGTTCCTGAGGCCACACAAGAAGCCGGCCTTCCGGGTCTACATATTCTTGATATTTTTGGCCGACGTACAATGTTGCGGTTTCTCCGGCATTCAGACTAATCTCGGCGCTACCTTCTTGACTATTATATGCTTCTCCAACAGAATTGAGATCATAATCAAGTCCCCCGCCCCTTGTCACGGTAAATTTTCCTCTTGAAACCACATTATCAAGTTTATATGAAGATATGTTCAATGACGGTCTATTGACATTGGTAATATTTATTTTTATTGCCGAAAACACATGGATGAAGTCCAGTACGACAGGCTCTGACGGCTCATGACCCACCATGTCACGTTCAGCGAAGGCATACAGTATATCAGGCTGATACTGCACATCAAGGGTCGCAGTATCAAAAGACAGCTCGTCCGAGTCTCTGTCACGGCCCTGCACGAATTCGAGGTCCTGTCCTTCGATAAATGCTGTAAAATAATGAGTTCCCGTCTTGGTCCAGTACCGGGTCTTGTCTGTCTGCCAGATTCCATTCGTATATGAATATACAGCATTGTCGATATAATGATCGGTATTCCCGTTGCTATTCTCCAGAATATCGTTTACGACAATTTTCTTCGATGTAAGGTTGTCCGGCCCGATGAGAGCTTTAGAGATCGGCAGGGCATCGGCTGTGGCGTGAAAAAAGATAGGGACGGACACGGAATTGTCATTGCCAGGAGCTGATATTTCAGACTTGGTGCATGCCTGGGCAAAGGCCATGGCTAGAAAGGCAGCGGCCACGCAGGCGGGACGGCATGCCACGGCTATCCGGCGCCACATGTCACGCAGCGCATGCCTTTTCTGCAAGTTATGTATCGGAAGCACTTTCATCTGTATAATTCAATTTCAGTTCGACGAATTATTATACTCAGCATCAGGGGATTCGCCGAACTGTCGTTACGGATTTCAAAGGAATCCGATCATCTTGATCCCCTGTCGCTCTGCGGCAGCCGGTATGTCAGTCTGCCGTACTTATCCCTGACGTATGCTTGACGATATTTTCCGTCAGGGTAAGCGTATAGGTGTAATGTCTTCCAGGCGCCCATTCCGCCTTCAGCTCGGCTGTGGTCTCGCGCTGCCCTGTCAGCCACTGGCTGTCCGCTGTCTGGAACGAATACACCAACTCCACTACCGGGCCGGACTTCTGCGGTATGACACTGACTGTCCTGCCGAATGCCTGGGGTGATCTTGCGACATCGGTATTTCCTCCGTCAACGGTGCTGTCATAGACCGTAAGGTCCGTCTTGTCGCCTGCCACCGTCCATTCCGGCATCGATGAAGAGCGGAAACTGCCTTCAACGTATACGCCTTTGAGAATGATTTTCTCAAGTCGGACGGATGTCGCCGTATTCAATCCGTTTGCCACACGGAAATCCAGCATTGAAACGGCCCTTGCGAAAGAAAGCGGTACGCTCTTGTCCGAGCTGCCGTATCCTGGCGTAAGGTCTGCCACATACAGTCCGCCATCTTCCCGAGAAAGGTCATATTCCCCGAGGGACAGGCTCAGGTCATCCTCCAGGACCATATCCTGGCGGTATGGAGCCACTGCTATGAAACGCAACGTCCCGGCAGGCCAGGTGACCGGAAGTTCCGGATACCATCCTGTACCGTCGTACGTCACACGGGAACAATCCATGTAGATATCCTCGTCGTCAGTCACGGCCCATACACCGAAATCCATATCCTCCGGGAAAGGAGAAACATCTCCGGAACGCACTTCCGTCCCGAGCACAGGGGCAAAATCTATGACATCCTTCCCGACTTCATGTCTTGTCGAAGACAGGCAGGATACCGCAAGCAATGCCGCAGCACACAGGACGGATATGTTTCCGGGGATATTGTGCATTTTCTGTTTTTGTGTTGTTCAGCCGGAACGGATCAGTTGTTTATTTCGTGCTCAACAGGCTGCCATACAGCCACATCAGGATCAATCAAGATCTCGCTTGCGCTGAAAGTGATATTGTATGTATAATGCCTATTGATGATCCACTCATCAACAAATTCATTATCAACACCAACGCCTCCTTTAAGGCTGAATGACTGTGTCTGCTTCACTTCAGGAGAATCCGCGTTGGCTTTCTGGGTGTACTGTATTTCCAATGTAGTATTCTCAGTATATCCCGGCACATCCTGAGGTATTACAAGGACATCATCGATCGTGAACTTCTCTCCACTAGCCGCAGAATAGTCATAATAAGAAAGCTTGTTTGTTCCTTTACTATCATCACTAGTATTGTCATACAGTACAATATCAGCGGAACTTGTATGATTGATCCATTTCGGGATAAGCGTTGTCCCTAAGGTCGGACCAGAAACGAAACTTGCGCACTGTGCTACATTCTTCAATGTCACTTTAGTGATACAGAAAAGATCATTCAGAAAATTGTCTGCAGTGCTGAAATTGAAAGTCAGCCAAGAAAGAGAATGATTGAAAGTGACAGGCACCCCTGTTGATCCCACATTATTTACGGAATTATCACTAGGATAAATATCAAAATACATCAGGTCTACCATACTGTAATTTTCCGGTGTCGCTGTCCCGTCAGTATATTTGTACTGACCCTGCACAAATCCTGGGATTGTAAGTTTGGAGCCGTTAGTCTTGTCGTAAACTACTGAAGGCCTGTCCCCTGTATCACTCAGGATAAACTCAGCCGGGCTGTATCCGGTAAAATAAAGGGAGCCCGTCTTAGGCCAATAATATGGAGTAACACCTCCCCAGACGAAATTATCCCTGCGAGTAAATGTAGCATCGGAAAAATATTCAGTCGTATTTTCTGAAGAACTGAATGCAGTCCCGGCAGCAGAACTTGTGTATAATGCGAACACCTTGAACTGCTCTTCGCTCGGATAAGTTGTGCCTTCTACAGGACCTGGGACCTGTGCCTTCGTCGTGGAATAATTCACCGGAGAAAGTCCGATCTCCACATCATTGTCGTCATAGACGACCTGGCTCTTTGAGCAGGCTGCCATTGCTGCAACGGCTGCCGCAAGAAACATTAATTTTTTCATCGAATGTCTTATTAGTTGTTTATGTATAGTCTTATTTATTCAACCGGGATAGTGACATCACTACCTCCTGAAACCCAGTCGGCAAGTGACGGATCTATGAGTATCTCGTCAAGTCCGAAGGTGATGTTGTAAACATAGTGACGCCCGTAGAGCCATTCACCGGCATTCGGAGAAGAGGCATTCGAACCCGTTACAGCTATCGTGACGGTTTCAGTGTTCGGAGTCTCGCCTGCAGCCACTGTCCACTGCTTGTACAGGATTTCTATTTCGGCGGCAGACTTGGCCTCGGCAGCATTGTCCGGCTCCGTGCTTGCATTTACTGCATCCAGAGTCTGAGGGATGACAAGCAATTTTCCAAGGGCAAGCTCAGGCTCCCCGGTCCCATTTGTAGGGACGCCGACTGTCCCAAGGAAAGTACCGCTTGATACATCGACAGTTCCATCAGAATCATCATACAGGACAATGTTTCCGGTTTCTGCATATCCGAAGTCCGTCCATGGATTGGCATTGCCGAGAGTCACGTTACTACCACTGACTGTATCATCCGCTTTGGAAGAATCGAAATCACCCTTGGTATAGACATTCTTTAGGGTGACCTTCAATATCTGGAATTTGCCCGAAGCATCCGTATCTTCCGGATCTGGCTTCAAATTGAAATCTATCCACGAGCATGCATGACGGAATATCACCGGAACACCTGTCGTCGCCTGTGACTGTGCCCCAAAATTCACCGCATTCTGGTCATTGGCGTCGAACCACATGAAATCGACTGTCTGATTGGTGACTTCCGATGCTCCGGTAGCCCAGTTATAAGTACCCTGTTTGAAATCAGAGACCGTCAGCTTCGGCGCATTATTGTTGTTTGCCGGCAAAAGCGTGTATTCCACCGCCCCGGCCAGTGCGTTTTGGCCGTTCAGAGGCTCATACGGACTGTAGCCTGCAAAGGCCAGCACACCCGTTTTCGGCCAATAATATGGATTCGGTGTTCCGCCCCAGTAGGTACCCTTACGACCGAATTCGCCGTTGTCTATATAGACAGGAGTATCGGCGTCAGTGGCACCATCGATGAAGGTGACCCAATCGGCAGAAACAGCACCGCCGTCAAGTATCCTGTGCCACGCGAAAATCCCGAATGTCTCCTCTATATCGTAAGTAGAATTGCTTTCGCCGCCCATTGGACCATAGAAAGCTTTGGTAGCCGTTTCCGCCACCGGACTGAAGCCAACTTCGACATCGGTGTCAGTATAGACCGTCTCGCTTTTCGTGCAGGCCGCCAGCACCATGACAGACAGTACTGTGGCCGTCAATTTACCTGTTTTCATAGTATCATGTATATAACTTGTTTTCGCATCTCTTTCTCCCGGAATCTTAATTCACAGAAACTACAGAATTTACCGGCTCCCAGTCCATTGTAGACGGAGCCACCCGTATCTCGTCAAGGCCGAACACTATGTCATATACATAGTGCTTGCCCATTTCCCATTCATTAGTATAAGTGCCCAGATCAACGGTAAATGTCTCCAGCAGAGGCTTGCCGGAATCCGATGTGAACTGCTTGTACTTGACTGTCACGACAGAGGATACATCCTGCGGTATGACCATCAGACCGCCGAGCAGGAAGCTGTCTTTATCAAGCACCCTTACCTTCACGAATTCCTCATCGTCGTTCTTATCAGCAGTGCCGGTATTGTTGAACAGCACTATTTCGTTCTTGACGGTGGAGCCGGTCAGATTCCATACAGGATTCCCGGTACCGTCATCCGACTTGAACGTACCACTCCAACAGATATGGGACATCAGTACATCATAAATCGAGAATTTCCCGTCAGCCTCGGCATTTTCTGCATATATCCTGAAATCTATCCATGCACATGCATGTCTGAATGTCACAGGAACATTGCCGGTAGTGGAATCGAAAGTGCGCTGGTCGTCGATATCGAACCACATCAGGTCCACTGTCTCGTTTTCCGCCCAGTGGTCATTCTCGAACCATTCATAATCTCCCTGGGTGAAAGCCGTAATGGTCAGGCATGGATGGTCCGGATTACTGATATCATAGGTCCCGTTGACATCCGTGTACGAATATCTTCCGTCATCGTTCCCGTCTTCGTCATATTTTATACTCTGATCTATATCGAGCATCTTGTACGGACTGTAGCCGGCAAAAGCGAGGCGCCCGGACTTGGGCCAGTAATGCGGCTCTGAGACTGTCACTATTTTAGTCTGTTTCGGATCCATTGTCGCTGTACCTTTCTTATACCCCTCTTCATCGGTGAACCGCTCGTACTTGACCTTGGTTTTGGTCTTGTCTATATCTCCACCACCCCATACTCCGCTGTCCTGTCTGTAAACGAATGGAGACGCCTTGTACAAGTCGTCAGAGATCTTTCCCACATAATATACAAGGTCTCCCGCAGCATCATGAAATGCCGACCAGTCTGTAGCATCGGTGATCTTGTGCCATGCAAACACACCGAATGTCTCGAATTGGCTGTAATCAGTCTCCATGGCACCCTCTACTATCTTCGTGGATACACCGGACACAGGTGCAAACCCGATCTCGGTATCATTGTCCTCATAGACCAAGGCCTCACTGACACATGATGCCAGGGACATGATACAAGCCGACGCTGCTAATATCCGTATGACTGAATTTCTCATATTTATTGTTTCCATATCATTGTCTGTTGTTTGCCGCCATCCATATCAGGTGTCGGGTCTTTTCCTGCATGCGAGGTCACGATTCCGCCATTATATCGGTATGTCTATAATGACATCATCCCATTCATCCACATCCGGATTCAGGCCGCCGCCAGAACCGCTGTCCGGATCGTCCGGCTCGTCTATAATCACCTGGTCTGTCTTGATCCTTATTATCTGTTCGGGATTGTCAACGAACTGTTCCGATACGTCAAAGTCAAATATGTGCCCGCCGCCGGCCGTGTCCGTGACCACAAGGGATATCACCTGATGCTCTGACGGGACATATCCGAATGTGTTGAACTGTATTTCAAGCACGCCGTCAGACGATATGTCCATCGTCTCGAAGAATACGGACACCTTGGAGACCGATTCCTCGTCTGCCGCAAGTGTGTTGTACTGGGCAAGCCCGGATATGACTCCCGCCACGCTTGCCGTATATGCAAGGCCCTGAAGCCTGTCTATGTACACCTTCCAGGTCTCCACGATGGTGAAAGCATGCAAGTCTATCTCGACCGCCGGGGCGTCTACGCTGCGCGCCGGGATATAAATGTCACGCTCTCTCGCCACATAATGATGGTCAGGCTCATATACTATCAGCTCATTTTCATCGGCATCCGCCCGGCTTCTCAGCCGGCTCTTGACATTCTCCGGCACCTCATTGGTGGTAGCATATATATTGTCCCAGCTGTGCTCTTCCCCCACCACGGTACTCTCAGTATCGAAATTATATGTCAGGACATGGTATGTCCGGCCCGGTATCACTCCCACCATGCCGCCATTCGCGGGCAGGAAGGCATGTGATGCGAAATCGCCGTCCTCATTGTCGAAAAACATCACTCTCATCATCGACGGCTCTTCAGGGTCAGGATAATTGACTATGTTGTAGTCGATATCGATGTTCACGACCACATTGTTGTCAACAGTGGTCAAAGGTCGTCTCTTGCATGCCCCTGTCATTGCAAGTACGGCGCAAAGGGCTGCCACATATGCAAATCTCCTCATCGCGCACCTCCTTTCACATTGACCCTTATAGGGACCACAAGCGACACCGAAGCCCTTGTAGGACCGAAGAAATTGTATCTGCGGTGCCTGATGCCCGGATCCTTGATCAGATCCGTATAGTCATCTGTCGGGGTATAATGTCTGGCCACGGTGAATATCCATCCGAGACCGATATTGAACTCCATCCTGAGCTTGTCCTTGGCAAGAGGTATGGAATAAGTATAGTCCACCCCGACATCTATGTATTCGCCCTGGTTGCCGGAATACTCCCACTGGTAGTCATAGTAGCCGAAGCCCGCATAGAGACCGAGCGCATGTCCGGTGAGTTTGTCTTTCTCCCCTCTGTCCTTCCCGAACCAGTACTTGGTGTCAAGGAACCACCCGAGCATCTCGGCGCAGTACCTGTTGCTTTTCGCCAGCCACCACGGGAAATAATAGTCCGCTCCGATGGACCAATTGTAGCCGACCGGCACTTCCAGCCCGACATTCAGCGCCGGAACAAGGAGATTTGTCCTTGCCGCCAGTATCATCTTCTTCTCTTTTGGCGGCACGGGGGCTGCAGGCCTCGAAAGGATATCACCGGCAGCTATCGCCAGGTCCGGCTCAGGCGTCCATCCCACATTGCCTATCATCGCCATAGACTCGGCTATGTTGAATGTCACGGCAGAAGCTCTCATGAGATAGATATGGTGTCTGAGGATATACCTGAACGTAGGATTCATCCTGCGCAGCTCCCTTTCCTTCACATCGTTGTCCATATCGGATTCCATCAGGGCAATAAGCTCCTCTCTCGCCGGGATGTTCTCATCCTCGTACACGACCTTCCTGAATGTGGACCAGTCCTCGCCCATAGGGTCAATATAGAATATCTCCGGATCAATTCCGGGATAATACCCCTGCAGGAGGGATTTTGTCGAAAGCCCCCTATGTCGGGAAAGCCAGATGTTGAAGGCATTGCCTCCGTCGGGGGACGCCGCCGACACTATGGATATGGAATCGGCAGTGATGGTCCCTTCGGCAAGGAGACTGTCTATCTCATGCTGCATCTTGCGTATGGATGCGCCGTTGTCCATGAACGAAGTGTCAATATTCCATTTGTTTATCCTGAAGAATACCGTATACTGTTTCTGGAATGTCCTTATCACGGTCCTCGGCCCGGACAGGCTGTCAGTATCCGCACTGCCTGACAAGACACGCACGGAGTCTGCAGACCCGGATACAGGCAGGACAGGGATTCCGTGTGGCTCTCCGGCTGTGGCTGACGGTACGCCAAAAGCGCACAACAGCATCGCCGTCATGCTTGATACCAGACAGATCTGTTTCAAAAAAACACTACACATTCCTGACTACCAACTGTTTGTCAATAATAAAACCAAAACCAATGAGTTTACACCTGCATCTCACTCACAAAGACATTTTACCAGATTTATCGTACGTTTTTATGAATAAACGTACGTTTA
>CALVDP010000033.1 GCA_944326315.1 uncultured Bacteroidales bacterium | reverse complement strand
TTCGAAGAAATCGTAACGTCAGTTCGACGGAATCTCTGATATTGAACAGAATAATTCGTCGAACTGACGTTATTATACTATGAGCAGTGCATCACCGTATGGCCCGAACTTGTAGTCCTCCTTCAGTGCGGTCTCATAGGCTTTCATCACATTCTCGTATTCCCCGAATGCGGCTACTGACATGAGCATGGTCGATCCCGGTATGTGGAAATTCGACACTATTGCATCCGGAATGGCGAATCTGTAAGGCGGGAAGATGAACTTGTTGGTCCAGCCGTCGTACGGATTCACTTCGTCGTAGGAAGTGACATAGGTCTCCAGTGCGCGCATTACGGTCACCCCGACTGCAAGTACCTTGTGCTTGGCCCTCTTGGTCCTGTTTATGATGTCGGCCGCATCTTCGGATATGATTACCCTTTCGGAATCCATCTTGTGTTTGGAGAGATCTTCGACATCTACGGAACGGAAGTGTCCGATACCCATGTGAAGTGTGATGAATACTTTGTTGATATCCTTAAGTATCATCCTGTTGAAGAGTTCCCTGCTGAAATGGAGACCGGCTGCGGGCGCTGCCACGGCGCCTTCGTTGCTTGCGAATATGGTCTGGTAGTTTTCGGCATCTTCCGGGACGACCTTGTCCCTGACGAACTTGGGCAGCGGTGTCTCCCCGAGCGAGAACAGCGTATGCTTGAAATCTTCGTACGATCCATCATAGAGGAATCTCAGTGTACGCCCACGTGACGTGGTATTGTCTATCACTTCTGCCACAAGGCTTTCATCTTCGCCGAAATACAGCTTGTTGCCTATCCTTATTTTCCTCGCGGGATCCACAATCACATCCCACAGTCTTTGTTCCCTGTTGAGTTCACGCAGCAGGAATACCTCGATCTCCGCCTTGGTCTTTTCCTTGTTGCCGTAGAGCCGTGCCGGGAACACCTTGGTGTCGTTCAGTACGAATGTGTCTCCTTTTCCGAAATAGTCTATTATGTTCTTGAAGAGTTTATGCTCGATTTCTCCTGTGTCTTTGTGGAGGACCATCAGTTTGCACTCATCTCTCCATCTCGGAGGTTCCTGTGCAATCTTGTCCTTCGGAAGGTTGAATTGGAATTGTGAAAGTTTCATTCTTCAAAGTCCGGTTGACGGATTTTATATATTAAACATTGTTCCTGCCATGATACCGCAGTCCGGGAAAACTCTAACGGTGTGTCAAAATGGAAATTTTGGCACAGCCCCCGGAACGGGTCATGTCTCGCGACATTTTATTATACGAAAAAAGTTAAAAAATGTTTCAAAATTTTGGATTTGTAAGAATTTTTTCTTATTTTATCCCAATTTTTCCTTGAACACCTCCTGAATGGACGGGTAGGTGTTGTCGAGGAACCCAGGCAGGCTTGACCTGGCTACCCAAGCCGCCTTGGTGATGTCCTCTTCTTTCTGCGGCGTGAGGTCGGTGGGGTCGGTATACTGCATGTCGAACCACCATGTGTGCTTCAGATGCCAGATCCCGTTCCGTTTGTAGCAGTGGTCTGTAATGCATATAAGGTCCCCCGGCAGCAGGGCATCGACGCCTGTTTCTTCCTGTACTTCGCGCAGCGCCGTGACCCGGATGTCCTCCCCGTCTTCCCTGTGTCCCTTGGGCAGGTCCCATAGCCCGTTCCTGTTTATGAGCAGGAAATCGCCGCGTCTGTTGGATACCAGTCCGCCTCCGGCATCCACTTCCTTGAACTCGGAGCATATCCTGCGGTACATGCCTTCCGTGTCTTCTGTGGGGATGTATATTCTTCCGAGAGAGCCGGACACTTCGAACATGCAGATGAGGCTGTGTATGTCCAGTCTGTCGCCGGGACAGAACTGTATGGCGTTCGGGTCGGTCAGTGCCTGTTCATGTGGCGGACAGATGATTATGCTTCTCTTTTCAAAATATATCTTGTGCATTTTATCCATGAAAATTGTTATCTTTGCAAAATATGACTGCAAATATATGCAGAAACATGGAGCGGAGCAAGCCTGCAGCAACAGGCTCCTGCGGACGGGAATGACTTGAAATATTATAATGTTATATAAATATGGAATCAAAAGAAATTACGGTAGCCAAGTCCCTGCTTGACATCAAGGCGGTGCTTTTGAGTCCGGACAAGCCGTTTACATGGGCATCCGGATGGCGTTCGCCGATCTATTGCGACAACAGGAGAATACTTTCGTATCCTGACATCAGGGAGAATATCAGCCGTCTCATGGCGGACATCATCAGGACCAAATATCCTGACGTAGAGGTCAT
Organism: uncultured Bacteroidales bacterium; assembly: GCA_944326315.1. Taxonomy (GTDB): domain Bacteria; phylum Bacteroidota; class Bacteroidia; order Bacteroidales; family UBA932; genus Cryptobacteroides. Next base: position 23,555 of record CALVDP010000033.1, on the reverse strand, counting down.
TGCCGGAGTCGCCACAGGTGCGATCGCCCATGGAATGCTGGTGGCATATTTCCTTGGCAAGCCGTTCGTTTATGTCCGTCCGAAACCGAAAGACCATGGTACGGGGTCCCAGATAGAGGGAATATTGGAGAAAGGTGCCAAGGTAGTGGTCGTGGAGGATCTCATATCCACTGGCAAGAGCAGTCTTTCCGCCGTGGATGCCCTGAACAAGGCGGCTGCAGAGGTGTTGGGCATGGTAGCGATATTTTCTTACAATTTCAACCAGGCAAGACGTGCCTTCGAGGTCGCTGACGTGGAGCTGACCACACTCACCAACTATGATACACTCATTGATGTGGCCTGCAATACCGGCTATATCAAGGACGAGGATATGGAGCTTCTCAGGGAGTGGAGGTTTTCACCTGCCACATGGGGCAAGAACGAGTGATATATGGCGACAGAGATCAAGAGCAGGCATGCGGTGGTGTCCAGACAGCCCTATGAGCTTTATATGGGGTTCGTGGACATGCGGAATTTCATACAGTTCATCCCGGAAGACAAGAAAGCAGGCATAGAGGCAGACTATGATTCCATAAGAGGGACTGTCCAGGGGTTCAATGTAGGCATAAGGGTTGTGGACAGGGTACCGTATTCACGGATAGACTTCAAGGATGACGGGGCGCCGTTCCAGTTCTCGCTGTCTATGTTTTTCGATCCGGCATCCGAACCTGGCAAGACGGATTTTCATATAGAGTTCTCTGCCGAGCTTAATTTCATGATGAAGATGTTGCTCGGCTCGAAGCTCCAGGAGGCTTTGGACAAGGTGGTGACATCTCTTGCGGACGCTTCCGAGGGCAAGATGCCGGAAGGCTTTGACCCGTCTGAGTATGGCTTCCGCCAATGAACTTTTCGTAAGATATCTTGAAGAGGCGATCGGACCCGGAAAGGCGAAGGTCGCCTTGTCCGCTATGGAGGAGCCGGCATCCGTGTCCGTGCGGCTGAACCCGTACAAGCCTGTGAAGGTGCGTCCGTTCGGTGCCGGTGCATCGGCTGTGCCGTGGTCTTCTTCGGGACTGATGCTTGATGGGCGCCCTGCCTTTACGCTTGACCCTCTGTTCCATGCCGGATGCTATTATGTTCAGGATTCGTCGTCCATGTTCGTGGGCTATGTCCTGAGACAGGTGATAAAGGATATGCCGAAGGACCGTATCGCCAGGGTGCTTGACCTGTGCGCGGCTCCGGGCGGCAAGACAACGGATGCAGCGGCGTCCCTCAGAGCTGTCTTCGGAGACGGTTTCCTGCTGGTATCCAACGAGGTGATAAGGCAGAGGGCCACTGTCCTCGCCGGGAATGTAGCTCTCTGGGGGGATCCTTCTGTGGTCGTGTCATCTTCGGATCCGGCCGTGGTCGGTGCCCTGGAGGGATATTTCGACGTAGTACTTGCCGATGTCCCGTGTTCGGGAGAAGGTATGTTCAGGAAGGATGCCGATGCGGTGGCGCAATGGTCGGCGGAGAATGTGGAGCATTGTGCGGCGAGGCAGAGACGGATACTTGCCGATGTCTGGCCGGCCTTGGCAGAAAACGGCATCCTGGTGTATTCGACCTGCACTTTCAACAGATATGAGAATGACATGAATGTCCGCTGGGCTGCCGACAATCTCGGTGCCGACATTGTGGATATCGGAAGCCTGGCAGGCGGGGCCTTGCCGGACGGTGTCATGGCTACTGAATGCGGATGCAGCCTTGTCCCAGGCTTTGTAAGGGGGGAAGGACAGTTCTGCGCCGTACTGAGAAAACGTGGCGGAATGGAGCGTGTGGCGGATATCAGGGCAGCCGGCGGCCGGCAGCCTGATGCCGGGATGCCATCTGTTTTCTCCGGAAGGATGTCCGCAGCCGTCAGGGGAGACCTTGTGAAGGCAGTACCCGAGGCGGTGTCCGGCGAGATAGCGTTTCTTGAGTCCAGAATCAGGCTGATATCGTCAGGTTGTGCGGCTTTCATGCGGAGAGGGAAGGATCTTGTGCCGTGCGCAGACCTTGCCCTGGACATAAAATTGCTTGAAGACGCCTTCCCGCGTGTGGAGGTGGACAGGGACCTTGCCCTGAAATATCTGCACAGGGACACATTTGCTCTTCCGGGGGTGGAAAAGGGATATGTCCTGATATGTTTTGAAGGACATCCGCTCGGTTTCGTGAAGAATCTCGGAGGCAGGTGCAACAACCTTCACCCGCAGGAACGTAGGATCAGGATGGATATAGGATAGGAACAATATTATGGATTACAGAAAGATCATACTGGCATCTGCCCTGGCCGTGTGCTGTGCCGGGACTGCCGTGACATCGTATGCCCAGGACGGGTCTTACGCGAAGCGTTACAATCTTATAGTGTCGAAGCTGGGCTATGACGGTGTCGGCGTTGAGACAGTGCTGAAGCAGTGGGAAGGCGAGGATTCGCTGGATGTGGACATGCTTGTAGCCTGGTTCAACTATTATTTCACGAAAGCCCAGTCGGAAGAGGTGGTGGTAAAGCCCCAGAAGAAGTATCTCGGGGCGGATCCGGTACTGTCCCTTAAGGATTCTACGGGAACTGACATTTATTATTTCCAGGAAGTCTTCTATGACGATGACTTGTTTTCCTCTGCCATGAAATATCTTGACAAGGCAGTTTCCGTCGAGCCGTTGAGGATAGATCTGCGTTTCACCAAGGTCGCCGCGCTGATGTCGTATGAGAAGGCAAGTCCTGACATGGCGCTTTCTTATCTGCTTGCGCTGGTGGACAAAAATGCGGAGGAAGACTGCGTATGGGTATATCCGGGATATGATATTACGGAGGACTTCTTTGTCCAGGCCATGCAGGAGTATTGCTATGCCTTCTACCGGCTCGGCACCCCTTCCGCCTACAATGCTTTCAGGACCCTTTCAGAGAGGATGCTTCTTGAAGAACCGAAGAATCCGGTATTTCTGACCAATCTCGGCACTTATGACTTCATTGTCGCCAAGGACTACGCCGGAGCCCTCAAGTATTACAGAAAGGCGCTGAAGATTGATCCGGAAGATTATACGGCCCTGAAGAATTGTGTACTGCTCGCCCGCCAGCAGAAAAACCGCAAAATGGAGAAAAAATATCTTTCAGCCTTTGTCGGGATTGCCCCTGACGAGGAGAAGGCTGCTGCCGAGGCCCGTCTGAAGTTCCTGCAGTAGGTCCTGTACTGCTTACTTGCCGTCCGGTCTAAACGGCATTATCTTTAACGTCAGTTCGACGAATTATTCTGTTCAATATCAGAGATTCCGTCGAGCTGACGTTACGATTTCTTCGAAATCCCTTTCCTTTTTCGTGACGACTCAAAAGTGACTTTTGGTCACCCTCAAATGTCTTTCTTCGAAAGACTGCACCCGGGGGATTAACCTTGACAGGTTTTCCTCCTTCGCACCTCAGGAATATCCGGACCAGTCCGGTATCCCATTCATTTCATCGAATTCACGTTATCTTTACTTTTGGCTTTATACAGCTGCCAGGAATTGACGATATTGTGCCAGATGCAGTAGAAGCCTCCGGCTATTGAAGTGACCGGGGTCATGAACGTGTAGCCCATCCAGATGGCGAACACTGTGTTCTTCTGTCCGAGGGCCTGTCCGGCGGTAATGGAGGCACCGTATCTTTTCCCTATCTTCTTCCCGGCCCAGAATTGGAGGGCGCAGCATGCAAGGGATACGACAGCGAGTCCGGCCTGGTATATCGCCGGAGTGGAGCTGTGTACTATGGAGCGTGTGGTCATCACTATGGCAAGCATTAGGGAGAAGCCCCACAGGTAGAAAGACAATTCCTTGAATTTCAGCAGCCAGGCGTGGAAGCCAGGGGTAAGGTATCTTACGAGAAAGGCAAGCAGGCACGGTGCGATCAGCAGCGGGAACACCTTGGCCAGTATCATGCTTGAGGCCGAGATGAAGGAGATGCCTTCTGCCGGATGAACGAACGGAATGAAGACCGGGACCAGCACTGCCGTGACCAGGTTGATGATTATAGTGTATGCCGTGATGCCCGGCATGTCTCCTCCGAGTTTCCCTGTCACTACCGCTGCCGCCGTGGCTGTGGGGCATATCATGCAGAGCATGGCCCCTTCGATGAGAATCTTGCCGTGGGACTCCGGGAATACGACCTCCAGGCATGCAAGGGCCATGAACCCAAATGCCTGTATCATGAGAAGCCATACATGCCATTTTCTAGGCCTTAGATCTTTGGGCTCGATATGGCAGAATGACAGGAAAAGCATGGCAAACAGAAGCAGCGGCTGCAGGACGCTTATCACCTTTTCCAGATAAGGACCGGCAGGCGAGAGTGCCGGGATGCTGTCGTAGACTAAGTAGAGTACGATTCCTGAGACTATAGATATCACCAGTGTCCAGTCCTTGAAGAACCTGGCGGCTTTCCCCGAAAAACTTCCTGTATCCATGGCATTGTCCGGACCGGCGGCCGGGAGTCATTTCCCGGGACTGCCGGAAAAGTTAAATTTTCAATAATTTGGGCGCAAATATGCGAAAATTTTAGACAGCTTCTCAAATTATCCGTATCTTTGTACGATTTTTATCAGATTGGAAGTTATGAATAGAATTGTATGTCTTATGCTTGCATTGGCTGCGACCATTTCCTGCAGAGAAACAGAAAATATAAAGCCTGCACTGGATCTGTCCAACCTTGACCAGACTGTGGCTCCGGGGGAGGATTTCTATCGTTATGCGACAGGCGGCTGGATGAAGTCGCATCCCCTCAGGCCTGAATACGCCCGTTATGGGACGATGAATGTCCTGACAGAGAACAACGAGAAGCAGCTGAAGCAGCTGTTCGAGAATCTCAGTGCCGGCAATCCGGTCCCGGGCAGCGATGCCCAGAAGATAGATGATCTCTACAACATGGGACTTGATTCCACAAGACTTGCCGCAGAAGGTGCGGAACCGCTGAAGTCCGGTCTGGAAGCCATCAATGCCATCAGTGACAGCCGTTCTTTCGCCGAGACCGTGGCGAGGCTGCATGCTTCCGCCGTTTTCCCGCTTTTCGCAGGATATGTTTCGGCCGACATGACCGACAGTGACGCCAATGTCCTCTACATATCGCAGTCCGGGCTCGGAATGGGTGACCGGGACTATTATGTCGATACGGCGAATGCCGGCCTCAAGGATGGCTATCTCCGCTATCTTTCACGCATTTTCGCACTGAGCGGAATGGAGAATCCGGATTCTTCTGCCAGGGAAGTGCTTGCAGTCGAGGATGCGCTGGCCAGGATTTCCTGGTCGGGAGTCGAGCTGAGAGATGTGCTGAAGTCATACAATCCTGTATCGGCCAAGGATCTCAAGAGCACTTATCCTCATTTTGATTTCGGTGCATGGTTCAGGGAGCTTGGCATAGAGGAGCCGGACAAGATCATCGTGGGGCAGCCTTCATATCTCGCCGGACTTGATTCTCTTATGGCTGTTACAGACATGTCCATGATGAAGAAATACCTTGCTGCACAATATATATCAGATTTCTGCACGGTGCTTGGCGAGGATTTCTATGATGCGAATTTCGATTTCTTCAAGAAGACCATGGCCGGTGTGAAGGAGAAACAGCCGCGCTGGAGACGTTCCCTTGACGTGGCGAGCGCCATGCTGCCGGAGGCGGTAGGAAAACTGTATGTGGATGCATACTTCCCTAAGGAATCCAAGGACGCCATGCTTAAGATGGTGGCGGACATCAGGACAGCCCTCGGCGAGCATATAGATTCGCTGGAATGGATGTCGGATTCCACCAAGATGGTCGCCAGGGAAAAGCTTGAGGCAATCACAGTGAAGATAGGCTATCCTGACAAATGGAAGGATTATTCGTCACTTATCATAAACCCGACATTGTCATATATGGAGAATGTCAGGAATATCAGAAGGTGGGAGATGGCCGACAATTTCTCCAGGCTCGGGAAGCCGGTGGACAAGAGCGAATGGCTGATGAGTCCGCAGACTGTCAATGCGTATTATAATCCTGCCACAAATGAAATCTGTTTCCCTGCAGCTATTCTGCAGCCGCCATTCTTCAATCCGGAGGCTGACGCTGCCGTCAATTACGGGGCCATTGGTGTCGTGATAAGTCATGAGATGACGCACGGTTTCGATGATCAGGGCCGCCACTTCGACAAGGACGGCAACATGACTGACTGGTGGAGGCCTGAGGACGAGGCCGCCTTCAAGGCCAGGACCGACATACTTGTGGCTCAGTTTGATTCCGTGTATGTCCTCCCTGGACTCAGGGCCAACGGAGCCCTCTGCCTTGGAGAGAATATAGCCGATCAGGGCGGGCTGCGTGTGGCATATACAGCATTGCAGAATTCGTTCGGAGGCGTAAGACCGGCCGATATAGACGGCTTCACTGCGGAGCAGAGATTCTACCTGTCTTATGCCAATATATGGGCAATGAATATTACCGATGAGGAGAAGGCAAGGCTGACCAAGCTCGATGTCCACTCCCTTTGCGAGAACAGGGTGAACGTGACGTTGAGGAATCTCCAGACATTTTTCGATGCGTTCGGCATTACCGAAGGGGATGCAATGTACCGCCCTGAATCCGAGAGAGTCATAATCTGGTAGGTCTGTCATGGGGGTCACGGGTTTCATCTCGGGGAAACTGCGTTTCCGTGGAAGGCTGGTCATAGTTTCCATCGCTCTCAGTTTCCTGGTGATGATAATTGCCGTGGCCGTGTCTTCCGGTTTCCGGAAAGAAATAAGGGATGCTGTCTCATCGGTGGCCGGTGATGTCCGTCTCATTCCTTCGAACATGGACTGGCTGTCGGAAAATTCTCCGGTCGGCCGCTATCCTGCCTATCTTTCACATCTGGATTCCATCCCGGGGGTGGCGTCTGTCGTCCCGGTAGTCTACCGTGCAGGTATTGTCAGAAAGGACGATGTCGTGCACGGTGTCCTCTTCAAGGGAGTCGAGGATTTTCTGCCGGCAGATACCATGTCACTGGCCGTAAGCATACCTTCGAGGCTGGCGTCCATACTTTCTGCCGCTCCGGGCGATGAATTCCAGTCTTATTTCGTCGGAGAAAGGGTCAAGATACGCAAATTCACTGTCGCATCTGTCTATGAAGACCTTGCTGAAGCCGATGACAGGCTTGTCATACATGCCGGACTGTCAGATATACAGAGGATCAACGGCTGGAGTGAGGACCAGGTCTCAGGATTCGAAATATCGCTTGACGACAGGTCCCGCAGCAACGCGGCGGCGATGTCCGCCCTGTCCACCGAGATAGGTGCGGCTGCACTTCTCTATTCATCGGAGGATGACGCATCTGTCATAAGCCTCTCTGCTGCCGATGCGTATCCACAACTGTTTGACTGGCTTTCACTGATAGATTTCAATGTGCTTGTCGTACTTCTGCTGATGACTGTCGTGGCCGGATTCAACATGATTTCGGGGCTTCTGATCCTGCTTTTCGAGAATATATCCACTATCGGTATCCTGAAGTCTCTCGGGATGACGGACAGGGCCATTGTCAAGGTATTTCTCAGGTCTTCTTCCACCCTTGTCCTTAAGGGAATGCTGGCTGGCAACCTGCTTGCCTTCCTGTTCTGTGCGGTCCAGGGGGCCACTCACGCCATATCTCTCGACCCTGCCAATTATTTCATTTCTTACGTGCCGGTGCACTTGGAGTTAGGCAAAATAATAGCGGCAGATGCAGCTGCATATCTCGTGATCATGCTGCTGCTCCTGCTGCCTTCGATGTTCATTTCCAGGGTGGATCCTGCCAGAACTGTCAGGATGGGGTAGCCCTTGTTATGCCGGACAGATCTCGCAGAATACGGCGTAGATGTTCAGGATATTGTCGACATAGTTCATTGTTTCCGTGCCGTTGAACTTGCCGAACTTCAGGTTCGCTTCCTGGACTGTGGCCTCTTCCCTCATTGAAGGTATCACCTTCAGGATGTCGTCCCACCTGTTGTTGTCCAGGTTTCTTGCGGCCGCAAGATTCCTGCAGTCTTCTATCCTGCCTTCACCGGCATTGTATGAAGCGAGCACGAACTTGAAGCGTTCCATGTCTGTCATATTGTCATCACTGTACATTTTCTGCAGGCGTGCAAGATGCATGGTGCCGGCCTTGATGTTCTGCTCCGGGTCCAGCAGGTCTGTGACGCCATAATATTCAGCGGTAGACGGCATTACCTGCATCAGCCCCGTAGCTCCGCGGTGTGATACGGTATTGATTGAAAACTTGGATTCCTGGTATATGACCGCCGCAAGCATCCTCCAGTCCCATCCGAGTGAGGCGGAGTATTCCTTGATGAGCCTGTCATACGGGCTGATCCTTGAAGCCAGTCTTTCACGGTCGAATCTTGACAGGGGATTTACACCCTTGTGATACTTGACCCATGTCTGCCTGTATTCGTCGGATTCCGTATATGTGGCGATCCATGTGTTCACTTCCTTGATCTTGGCGATGTCTTCGCTGTTGATTGCCCATACGGTATTGTCAAGATCCCTTGACAGGATGATGTCATTACCGCAATGTCCGCATGTGTCCGGCAGGACCATGATGTCTATTACCCCTGAATGCAGAGAGTCGACATAGTCGCTGTGGTCATCCGCAATCGAGATCTTGACGTCTGCTCCGACGTGTTCCCCGAATTTGCGCAGGAGTTCATAGCTGAAGCCTGTCCTGAAACCGTTCCTCCCATAGTTTTCGTTTCCGGTATTGATCACACACCTGATAGTGTCGCCTCCGAAAGTCCCGTAGGGGCTGGCACTGTCCACTGCATTCGAACGTTCGCCTATTGTCACTGATGCCGATACCAGTGCAAAAGCGGCGCAATACCTCATGACTGAGCGCATTTTTCCTGTAATTTTCATAATAATTCTCCTATTCTTGCGAGCTTCTCAGCTCATTGGCGCCCCCTTGCTTTGAATTGGAAGAGGACGGCCTGTTAGGTTGAACATAAAACGGCCAGAATATACCCACTTTGAATGCCTGCTGAGGCCTGATGTAATGGTGTGCACTGAAATAGTCGGCCGACTTGTTCGGCCATCCCATCCCGAGGTTCACAGCCTTGATGAAGATGCATGCCCTCTTCCACTGGATGTTCACGAACACGTCTATGTACGGGCAGTTTCCGTACAACTCCTCATTTTGCGTGTGGAACAGTCCCAGTGCAGGGCTGTAGGCCGGAGCATGCCATTTCGTCGTATATGTGGCATTGGCCCCAACCTGCATCTGCATCACATTCCTGACCACATTGAACTGGAAATAATATCTGAAGTTCAATGCAAGCATCGGCAGTGGCAGCACGTTCTCGTTGGAGGACAGCTGGAACAATGCCTGGTGGTCAAAGTGGAAATTCCAAAGCCTGAAGTTTTTCATGACAGATGCTGTCATGACGCTCATCGGTACTTCGTTTTGCTGTATTGATCCGTGGTTATCGTAATATATGTTGTTGTTCAGCAATGCATACCCGAAGAAAGCCCTCAAATTCCATACCGGTATGTCCAGCGTGGCCTCGGCTTTCGTGGTGGATATCTTCCCGAAATCATTGTCCCACCAATAATGGTTGGTATGCAGATGCTGTTCGTAATAGTCTGGTTCCCTGAGACTTGTCTCGAAATGGACTCCAAGGCTCAGCGGACTGTTCCTGTGTCTTCTGAAAGGGTAGAAGTTGACTGACAGATTGGCATTGATGCTGAAGTCATTCAACTCACTGCCGAGGAATGTGTACCTTCCTTTGGCATCCCAGTTCATGTATTTCTTAAGCTTGCCCTGTGCTCCCGCAAACAGATACAGCGAATTCCGCACTACAGGCCTGGAGACTGTCAGATAGTCAATCCTGTTGAAATCATGATAGTTGAGCAGCTTGTCCCCGATGCCGACGTCAAGCTTGGATACGATGCCTTCGCTTGACCACGGCTGCAGCCTGAGGAAAATCCTGTTGTCCAGCTTCATCACCCTGAGGGAATCGCTGCTGGTCGTAGGGTTCAGGAAGAAGTTGCCTCCGTACAGGTCACGTCCTTCGGTGTCGTCAGCCGATATTACATCGTTGTATGCCTTGGTGAACACCGAATACTCGGAGCAGTGCCCGATGAATGCGGTGGTGACATTGTTGACTATACTGTCTGTACCGGACTGCGCTTCCGAGGCGGCTTTCTCGGCCTCTGCCTGCAGATACTGCTGTATGGCCAAGCTGTCACCGGTTGCCATCAGGCTGTCACGGTAAGCCTTTTCCGCCTTCCTTTCACGCCTTTTCTCGCGTGCCTCTTTGGTCAGGAAGTCGAACGGGATCCTGTAGGACTGGTCCAGGAATACCGTATTCTTCTTGACCCTGTTGCTGGCGTCGCTCAGCCTTACGGCTATCTCCCTGGCATCCACAGTCGTGTCCCGTATCCAGAAATTGTCCACCACGCCTCCGTTCTCGCTTTTCTGGATCCTGTGGTAAATGTAGCCGGCATTCATGAAATAGCGTTTCCCCAGATAATTGGCCGCGGCCACGAATGTCCGGTTGTCCGTGTCCTCGTTCTGTAGCATTCCGTTGCCTCCGAACCTGTCGTATTCGAGGGTGATGTTAAGCTCGGGCAGGATATTCTGGGTAGTCATCACCCTTACATCGCTTTCTTCCTTCTCCGAATTGGCGAACAGTGTACCCCAGTACGCAAGCTCGGTATACGGTGTCTTGGTGTTGTACATCGGCAGCGTTTCCGGAGTATAGTTGTACATCATGTACGGGGTATAGAAGAATGCATTCTCCGCCTCTTCACGTTTGAAGAAGTCGTATGTCACGGTAGGGGAACCTATCACGCCGAGGTAGGTCGCGTTCACGTCATTCCTCAGGAAGGGGTATTCCGTGAAATAATGGTTGTATGTAGTGTCGATCTCCTGCAGCTGCATGTCATTGAAATACCTGTCATGATTCCACATGACCATCCTTTTGTACTGCATGGAATCGGGCAGGGCGTATGTGTTCAGGATACGCGGCGTGTTCTCGATGATGGAATCCTTGTAGGCACGGATGCTGTCCTTCACATGGAGGATACTGTCCAGCTCTACAAGTTTTCTTGCCGTTTCCAGCTCGGCAAGATATTTTTTTCTCTCTTTCCGTGACAAGGAGTTGACATAGGCGATGGAATCCCTGATGGCCGTTTCGGTCGAATCCTTGAATACCAGCGAGTCCAGCCTGTGCAGCTCCAGAGAATCGCCTATGGTCCTGAGCGAATCCCTAACGGCAGCCCTTGTAATGCTGTCTTTGAGCGCTATGTAATACTTGAATTTGAGAGAGTCTGTATATCTCAGGGAATCCGGGACCGTAATCGTATCACGTGCATGTATCGTGACAGCCGTATCTGCGGATTGGAGGCTGTCTGCAACGGCGGTACTGTCGTATGCCGGCAGGGAATCCTGTGCGGCGGACTGAAGCATGGTGTCCCGGACTGCAGCAGTGTCGGCGGACATGCTGGTGGAATCAGCGACAGTCGTGTCGGCAACACTTTCTGACACAACGCTGTCCGCCATCAGGACGCTGTCCGTTCCCGTAACATGTGCCAGGCTGTCCTGCTGCTGCAGGAAACTGTGAAACCGCCCCGTATCTATGCCGAACGACTGTATGGCAGCCAGTCCTGTCAGCACTGCCGGAAACCATATTTTTGATATAAAACTCTTCATATCGAGCCGGCAAAGGTAGATATTATTTTTAAAATAACAAAATTTTAGTAATCAACCCTTTGCCGGGCAGAGTCAACGGGCAGGTGCAGCACGGGCCTGCCGGCTTATATGACGGCTATGCCTTTCATGCGCATTTCTCCAAGCGCTTTCTCGTGTCCTTCCCTGTCTACGAATGCCAGTGCCTCCCTGATGACGGTGACATTCTTTCCTGCCGCAAGCAAGTCTTCTGCAGTGGCCTTGACGCAGTATTCGGTCGCTATGCCGCAGACATATATGTTGCGGATATCAAGCAGATCCAGGACTTCCGACACGGGCTGTCCGGCCCTGTTCACGCCTTCCCATCCGGAATATTGTTCCCTGTCCCTGTCGCATCCCTTGAAGAACGTAAGTTCTTCGGTTACATAGAGCATGAGTCTGTCGTGGACAGCCGCCCCTCTTGTCCCTTCGACGCAGTGTGCCGGCCACGGCCCTCCGTTTTCCACGAACGAGCAGTGTCCAGCAGGATGCCGGTCACAGACAAACAATACGGGGAACATCCCAGTGATTTCTTCCCCGTCGCCGGATTCCTGGGCCTCCAGGCCATCGATGAACTCGGCGGTCTTCTCTACGGCTTCCTTCGCGTTGAGGCATGCCATCGCTCCGTCGATGAAATCGTAGAGCATGTCCACCACGACAAGGGCGGAGTCTTTCATTTCAAGCTTGTCAGATATGGAATTCATTGATCTCACGTGTCAGTCTGTTGATTATATCCATCTTCAGGTCATAGAGGTCGTCAGATATGTCGACCTTGTAGTAGTGAGGGTTTATCAGACGCCTTTCGCTCGGGCTGAAATGGTCCAGCGTGCTGTTGTAGTATGTCTTCTTCTCCCCGAGAGTGTGGTGAGGGCAGCATCTTTCCCCGCCTTCGATCACCTTTTCCTGCAGGGCGTGCGCCTTGTATGTTCCGGCCTCGAAGGTTTTGGTCTTGTATCTGTCGTACTCGTCGCAGATGGTGAAAGTCTCTCCTGACAGGATCTTCCCGGAAAGGGAATCTCCCCTGAGGCAGGTGACGTCGGCCTTGTATATCTCGCCGTCTTCTTTGTCTTCTTTCGTGATCCTGTATGTGATCTGGAAGCCGGGGTTTATCAGTTTGGCCTTGTCTTCCGACCTTTTGAGTACCGGTTTCCCGTCGATCTGCACCAGCTTGTAGACATTCCCGAAGCACGGGCTGGCCTTGCTTGTGGCTATGGCGTCGCCCACTCCGTACGAGTCAATGCATGCCCCCTGTCTTTCCAGGTCCGATATGATGTATTCGTCAAGTGAATTGGTAGCGAATATCTTGCAATTCTTCATGCCGTGCTCGTCGAGAATCTTCCTGCATTCCGTAGAGAGGTAGGCGAGGTCTCCGCTGTCAAGCCGTATGCCGTACATGAGCGGATAGCTGTCATCGATCCCGTTGTCCCTGTATGCCCGGATTGCGTTCAGGACGCCGCATTTCAATGTATCGTATGTATCTACAAGAAGAATGAGCGGCTCTCCGCGATGGGTCTTGATATAAGTGTCGAATGCCTTGTATTCTCCGGATACGGAGCATCCGAATGAGGTCACGTAGCTGTGCGCCATTGTCCCCGTGGAACCGCATCCGAATATTGTCCCCGTGAGGATGTTGGACGTGTTGGCGCATCCAGCGATGATGGCTGCCTTGGCTCCGTATATCGCCGCCCATGGTCCGTGGGCGCGGCGGGATCCGAATTCGCTGACCGGCTTGTTCGTCGCCCGGCATACCCTTGATGCCTTGGTGGCCACGGCCATCTGGTGATTCATTATGCAGAGCATCGGTGTTTCAAGCACCTGAGCCTCCACCATAGGTCCCTCCACTATTATGACCGGCTGGTTCGGGAATGCGATCTCACCTTCTCTCATGGCATAGATATTACCCGTGAACTTCATCTGTGCCAGATATTTCCGGAATTCCGCATATTCGTCACCCGGCAGGAACCGGCTGTAGAAGTCTTCAGGCATCTTGCCGAGATTGCTGACCATTTCCAGCACTTCTTCGACACCGCTGACCACGGCCCAGTTGTTGTTCTCCGGGGCTTTCCTGTAGAAAAGATTGAATATGGCGGTCTTGTCCTTGAAGCCGCACTCATAGAATGACTTTCCCATTGTGTACTGGTACTTGTCAGAGCAATACGCGTTATTGAACATCTGGTCTTTTATTGATTTCGGCAAATTTACTCTTTTTTGGAATTATTGCACCTGCAATACTCTTATTTTTTGCCTTTCTTGAATTTATGCCTTATTTTTGGGACATTGAATGAATCTTGTGACCGGATGAATAAGGAACTGGAAAACCTGTTCAGGGATTATGCCGGAAAGGGACCGGACCGTATCGTGCAGCTGACATCTTCCGGCAGCCACCGCACATATTACCGTCTTTCCTCTCCGGATTTTTCATGCATCGGCGTCTCGGGGACGGATGCGGAGGAGAATGACGTGTTCTGCTCTTTGTCGGAGCATTTCCTGTCAAAGGGTATAAGGGTTCCGAAGGTGTATGCTGTCAGCAGGGACAGGATGTCATATATCCAGCAGGATCTCGGGGACGAAAGCCTTTATGACAGGCTGGCCCGGGGGCGCGTGTCGGGATGCTACTCCGATGATGACGTGGCTCTGCTGAAAAAAACGATAAGCCGTCTGCCGAAAATACAGGTGGAAGGTGCTGAGGGCTGGGATTTCTCAAGGTCACTGCACGGCCTGTCCTTCAGTCCGCGCTCCATAATGTTCGATCTGAATTATTTCAAATACTGCTTTCTTCTGACTACCGGCGTCGGGTTCAACGAAGACATGCTTCAGGAAGACTTCCTGAGGCTTTCCGACGAACTCATGAAATGCATGGATGACTCCTTCATGTACCGTGACTTCCAGTCAAGGAATGTGATGATTGTGGATGGAGAGCCGTATTTTATTGATTTCCAGGGAGGCCGCAAAGGTCCGCTGTATTATGACGTCGCCTCTTTCGTGTGGCAGGCAAGGTCGGATTTCCCGAAGGACATAAAGGAAGGACTTGTGTCGGCATATATGGACAGTCTGAGACAGTACCGTGATACCGATGAGGGGGAATTCAGGGAAAAGCTGGGCCTGTTCGTCTTTTTCCGGACATTGCAGGTGCTCGGCGCATACGGTTTCAGGGGATATTATGAGAAGAAGCGGCATTTTCTGGAAAGCATTCCTTATGCCATCGGAAACCTGCGGGATTCCATCCCGTCCGCAGGCAGATACTGTCCGTACATGGCAGAGCTCTTCACCCGTCTGACGGAATTGCCGCGGTTCGCAAAGCCTTCGGGGATTGTCGGACAGGCTGATGCGACAGGGCTGAAAGTGCGTATTTTCAGTTTTTCATACAGGAAAGGCATACCGGAAGATGTCTCGGGGAACGGCGGAGGATATGTGTTCGACTGCCGCGGCATGCACAATCCGGGTAAATACGAGCAGTTCAGGGACAAGACAGGCATGGACAGGGAAGTCGCTGATTTTCTGGAGGGCAGGGGAGAGGTGACATCCTTCCTGGCCAATGTCTTCTCACTTGCCGACTCCCATGTCGAGAAATACATCTCACGCGGATTTACGGATCTGATGTTTTCTTTCGGATGTACCGGAGGGCAGCACCGCTCCGTGTATTGCGCCGAGGCCCTTGCCGCCCATCTGAGTGCCAGATACAATATAAGGATAACCCTCGTCCACAGGGAACAGGGTGTGGAAAAGGAATTCTGATGACAATGACAAGGAAAGCCATGATATTCGCTGCCGGGCTCGGCACGCGCCTCAGGCCTCTTACGGACAAGATGCCCAAAGCCCTTGTGCCGGTATGCGGCCGGCCGTTGATACGCATAGTCCTTGACAGGCTCGTGTCGTACGGATATGACGACATTGTGGTCAATGTCCATCATTTCGCGGAACAGGTGGAGGAGTATCTCCGTTCCGTCGATATCCCGGGCGTCAGGATAAGCATTTCGGACGAGAGCGGTTTTCTTCGCGATACGGGGGGAGGCATCTTGCACGCGGAGCCTTTGCTTGGTGACGGACGTTTCCTTGTGCACAATGTCGATATCATATCCGACCTTGATCTGCGCCGGCTTGACCTTGCTGCCGGGAATGACGCCATAGCTACACTTGCCGTAAGCGGAAGGAAGACTTCGCGGTATCTCCTGTTTGACGATGACATGAGGCTTGTCGGATGGACCAATACGTCGACAGGCGAAGTCCGGAGTCCTTATCCCGGCCTGGATCCGTCATCATGCCGGCAATATGCGTTTTCAGGCATACATCTGCTTTCGCACGATGTGTTCCGTATTTTCAGGGAAAGAGGCTGCTGCGGGAAGTTCCCGATCATGGATTTCTATCTGGATATCGCCGCCGATTATCCCGTTTACGGGGTGGTGGCCGAGAATCTTCATATTTTCGATGCGGGCAAGCCTGAATCTCTTGCATGCGCAGCTGCATTCCTGTCTGAGTCTGAAGTCTGAAAGCTGAAAGGGAGGGATTCCCGGACTACTCGGACTGTACTGATCCGGTGACGGAATTCTTCCTGAGGATAAGGATGAATACGATGATAATGAACAAGCCCGCCGCCACAAGGGTCACATACTGCCAAAGCTCCATGATTTCCGAATAAGAATTTATCTCCCTGAATTTCTCGTTCTGTCCTATCAGGGCCGCGAATGTGTTGTTCGTGCAGTGCATCAGCATGGTCAGCTTGAGCGAGCCTGTCTTGTAATATACGTAGGCGAACAGCATCCCGAGTGCAAAGGCGGGAAGCGCCTGCCATGGATTCATGTGTATCACCGCGAAGAATGCCGATGATATGACCATGGCCCAGCCCGGCTTCATCCTGTGCAGGAGCCCGCGGAGCACAAGCCCGCGGCACAGCCATTCTTCGAAGACGGGGGCAAAGACAGACACCGACAGGAGAGTGGCCCACAGAGGGGTCCCTGTCAGCATCTGTTCTGTCAGATTGTCAAACCATTCCGGAGTAGGGGGAAGCAGCTTGGAGACAGGGTCCACCACGAAGCCTGCTGCCAGAGTGACTGCCATGACCATCGGGACGAGACCCCAGAAGCCGAGCCTTCCGAAGTTCCGGCCGTCCGTCGCAACGGGGGCCTCTATCTCGAAATCATGGTTAGTCCTGCTTCTCCCGGCAGCGTACAGCAGTGCCGGAATGAACATTACAGGGTACGATATGAGCATGGAGTATGAAGCCAGTCCTTCTCCTCCCGGGAGCAGTACCAGGCCTGCGGTAACCAGATTACCGAGCAGCGCCCCTGCAAGAAGCAGGACCAGAAGTATGAAAACACCCTTGATGTCGGGAAGATAATAGTCAAATACCGACAGGAGATTGTACGAGGTCCTTGTTTTCCGTTGAGGAGAAAGAATGCCCATATCGCTTTGTGTTATTTGTACAGAGGTGAAGGATAGATGCCGGTGTCTGCAAATTCCTTGAATTTGGCCACGACACCTGGCCTGTCCTGCTTGTATGTGACTCCGAACCAGCGAGACGGGGTCGAGAGCAACTCTGTCTTGGCCAGGTTGTTCTTGATCATGTAGTCTACTGCATAAGGGATGTAGAATTCCTTTTTCAGCTCGTTTATGTTTTCCTTCAGGAATTCAGTGAACACATCCTTGCTGTTGTCAAAATAGTCAGGGGTGAAGCCCCACATGTTCATGGAGCAGAGTGCCTTGCCGTTGACTTCGATCCTTTCTCCCTTGCTGTTGTCGGCATAGACCTTACCGTCTTCCGCCTTCTCTACGTTGTGATGTTCCTCCACATGGGTGAGATAGTTGTCACTGTCTGCGGTACACAGTCCCCTTGACACTCCGCCGGATTCCGACAGTGTGTTGTCCAGTTCGAAGCCTACCAGGCAGTATTCTCCTTTCGTGTTTTCATGCTTCATGAGCCAGTCGGCTATGATCCTGAAGGATTCCTTGCCGTAATAGTCATCACCGTTGATGACAGCAAAAGGCTCCTTGACCACATCCTTGGCCATAAGTACCGCATGAGCCGTTCCCCATGGCTTCTCCCTCTCCGGATTGAGCGTGAAGCCTTCCGGAATTTTGTTGAGTTCCTGTGTCACGAAGTCAAATTCAAGTGGTGAACCGTCCGGACATGTCACATGCTGGTATTTGGTCTTTACCATATCCTTGAATGCGTCCAGAAAATATTCGCGGACTATGTAGACGACTTTCCCGAATCCGGCCTGTACGGCATCATAGATCGAATAGTCAATGATTGTTTCCCCGTTCGGACCGAGACCGTCCATCTGTTTGAGACCGCCGTAACGGCTACCCATTCCGGCTGCAAGAACTAATAGAGTTGGTTTCATTATGTTTTAATTTAGAATGATATTCATTATTCTTCAAAAATAGCTATTTTTGCTGTAAATACCATATAAAAAGAAAAACTTTCATAATCCGGGACAATGGGAAAATTCAGGGACTTTTTCAAGGGAGGCCAGAAAAGTTTTGCAAGATATGTTGCCATAGTCACTTCCCTGTTTTTGCTGTTCGTGCTGTTCAAGCCAGGCAGCAATATCTTCAACTGGATATCGGCGCGCAGGGAAGTCGTGCGGCAGGAGAAGCAGATAGGGCGTTACCGTCAGCAGCTTGAACAGCTTGACAAACGTATCGACCTGCTTGTGACAGACCGGGACACCCTTGAGAAATTCGCCCGCGAGCAGTTCCATCTGGCTGCCCCGGGCGAAGATGTGTATATCCTGGAAGAATAGGTGCCTGCGGATTCTAAAGGGCCGGCACCATTACAGCGGCGGCACCTCCGTTTCGTGCGAGGGCTGTTTCCAATGTATCGGATGCGGAGATGATCTAGTGCCCTTTTGTGCATGCAGGTCTTCATCCCCGGAGGCCGGATCAGAAGCCGGTATATGTCATCGGTGTGATGCCACGGAGCTCTTCCTTGACGGCTTCACTTACGTCAAGCCCGTCGATGAAGTCTGATATGGTCTGATGGTTGATTCCGGCACCGGTACGTGTCAGAGCTTTCAGGGTCTCGTAAGGGTTGGGATAGTTTTCCCTTCGCAATATGGTCTGTATCCCTTCCGCTACGACAGCCCAGTTCCTCTCAAGGTCTGCCTCGATGGCCTCTTTGTTGATGATCAGCTTGCCGAGACCTTTTTTCAGGGAGTTGAGCGCGATGACACCGTGTGCGACAGGGACTCCGATATTCCTGAGCACCGTCGAATCCGTAAGGTCGCGCTGGAGTCTGGACACAGGGAGTTTCATGGACAGGAATGTCAGGACGGCATCGGCCATTCCGAGATTCCCCTCCGCGTTCTCGAAGTCGATAGGGTTCACCTTGTGAGGCATGGCTGACGAGCCCACTTCGTTCTTGTTCACCTTCTGCCTGAAATACTCCATAGATATGTAGGTCCAGATGTCGCGTGCCATGTCAATGAGGATGGTGTTTATCCTGCGCATGTTGTCGAAGATGGCCGCCAGATTGTCATAATGTTCTATCTGGGTGGTCGGGCAGGACCTTTTCAGTCCCAGAGAGCTGACAAACGAGTCTGCGAATGCCGGCCAGTCAATGCCCGGGTACGCCACCTTGTGCGCGTTCATGTTTCCGGTGGCGCCTCCGAACTTGGCAGGGTAGGTGAGCAGTCCGAACTGCCTCAGCTGTTCTTCCAGACGGGCCTGGAACACCTTGAACTCCTTTCCTACCTTGGTCGGGGAGGCCGGCTGTCCGTGTGTCTTGGCCAGCATCGGGATGTCTCTCCATTCTTCCGCCATGTTCCGGATGATGCCAAGGACTTCATTTACCGCAGGAAGCCAGCAGCCTTCCACCGCATCTTTCAGCGAAAGAGGCACGGCGGTATTGTTTATGTCCTGTGAAGTGAGCCCGAAGTGCACGAATTCCCCCCATTTCATGATGCCCATTTCATGGAACTTCTCCTTGATATAATATTCGACGGCCTTCACGTCATGGTTGGTGACTTTCTCTATGTCCTTGACCTTTTCGGCATCTTCCGGCGAGAAATTGCGGTAGATGTCCCTCAGACTTTCGTACAGGGATCTGTCAAAATCGGACAGCTGCGGCAGCGGGATGTCGCATAATGCGATGAAATATTCGATTTCCACCCGGATGCGGTAACGTATCAGTGCGAATTCGCTGAAATACTCCCTCAGAGGCTCTGTCTGCCGGGCATAGCGTCCGTCGACAGGGGAGACAGCCATAAGTGAACTTTTGCTCATTATGATAATAATGTTGGTTTCAGAAAATGCAAATATATGACAACAAAACAGAATCGCCAATAACGTACGCTGGAAAATTATCTGGAAAGTTGCCTGAAAAACGTATCCCCGGTCAGAGCATCCTGTAGGAGCTGACTGTCCTTGCCGCTTCTGCCACATCGTGCACGCGGAGTATGTCGGCACCGTTCTGCAGGGCGGCAAGATGCAGTACCTGCGTCTGCGGCAGCGCTTCTTCAGGAGTGATGCCGTGGTATCTGTATATCATGCTTTTCCTGGATATCCCCACCAGTACGGGTCTGTCTGCCTCATGGAATCTCCCGAGCTCTCTGAGAAGCTGCCAGTTCTGTTCTACCGTCTTTGCGAAACCGAAACCAGGGTCAAGTATCCAGTCCCGGATGCCGGCATTTGCCGCACGTATGCCGAAGTCCCGGAAATAGCCGAGCATTTCAGAAGTGACATCACCGTAGTCGCACCTTTCCTGCATGTCCGACGGCAGGCCTCTCTTGTGCATGGCTATGTATGCAAGTCCGAGTCTTCCTGCCGTCTCAAGCATGGCAGGGTCGTCCTCTCCTGCAGATATGTCGTTGACAATGAAATCCCCGATACATCCGTGGCATCTTTCGACAATGCCTGCCCTGAAGGTGTCGATGGAGAATGTCTTGTCAGGGAAATCCTTTCTCAGTACGCCAAGCAGCGGAGACAGACGCCTCCATTCTTCCTCTTCACTTACCAGAGCGGCTCCAGGCCTTGTGGAGCATGCCCCGATATCCACTATTGCCGCCCCTTCCGAGAACATTTCTCCAATCTTTTCCATCGCCCTTGATGTCTCGACTTTACCGTCGGCTTCCATGAACCTGCTTCCCGGGAAATAGGAATCCGCAGTCAGGTTTATGATGCCCATTATGGAGATTTTTCTTTTTCTGTCGAAAATTTTTCCTTTTTCTGTATCCATCGTCTTTCTTTATGCTTAACTTGCAAAGATATGTTTTTTATCTTCCGCTATAATGCAAAATCGGATATTAAGCCGTATCTTTGGGCGGATTTAAAACAGGATTTTATGCTGGTCGTTCTGGAAGGTCTTGACGGGGCGGGGAAGTCCACCCAGGTAAGGAAGCTCAGGAAATATCTTGAAACTGTGTGCGGGACTGTCGATTATATTCATTTCCCGAGATATGATGCACCTGTATACGGGAATCTTATAAGCCGGTTCCTGCGCGGTGACTACGGCAGCCTGGACACAGTGCACCCGCAGCTTGTGGCATTGCTCTACGCCGAGGACAGGCGGCAGGCCGCTCCGTACATGAAGAGCGAGCTCGCTGCCGGCAAGACCCTGCTGCTTGACAGGTACGTCTATTCGAATATCGCGTACCAGTGTGCCAAAATGCATGACATCGCCGGGGCGGAAGAGCTTCGCAGATGGATAATAGACACGGAATACCGGGATTTCGGACTGCCTGTCCCGGATCTGAATATCTTTCTTGACGTGCCCATCGGATTTGTGGAGAAGAAGCTCTCGGCAGACAGGAACGGTCAGGACAGGGACTACCTTAACGGTGGCAGGGACATACATGAGGCCGATCTCGACTTTCAGATGAGAGTCAGGGACGTGTATCTTAGACAGTGCAGGGAGGATGACCGTTTCGTGCGTATAGACTGCGCCGCGGAAGACGGCAGCATGCTTCCTCCGGATGACATATTCGCCAGGATCAGGGCTGTCACCGACACCGTCATGGCGCAATTATAACCATGTGATTTTATTGTCAGACAGGATTATGAATGTGATATTGGAGAGGAGCAAGAGATTCTGCGGCTACCTTGTGGGCATAGTTTTCTTTGTCTCCGGTGTTTTCAAGCTGATGGACCCTGTGGGGTCAGGACTGATAGTTGAGGAATATTTCAGATTCCTGCATGTGGGCTTTCTGGACTTCCTGTCCAAGCCGGCCGCCATATTTCTATCCATGGCGGAATCCCTTGTCGGAGCAGCTCTTGTCACCGGATTGTGGCGCAGGGTCGTGGCCATAGTCACGATGTCCATGATGGGGCTTTTCCTCCTTATCTCCGCTGTTCTCGTGATCTTCAATCCTGTGATGGACTGCGGATGCTTCGGCGAAGCCGTACATCTTACGCACATGCAGACGCTTGTGAAGAATCTTGTCCTGTCTGCATTGTGCTGTGCGTCATTCTTCCCGTTCTCCGCTCTCGGACGTCCCAAGAAACGCAAGTATGTGGCATTCTCACTTGTGTCCGCGGCCCTGGTATTCTTCGGGATATATTCTCTGTTGTATATCCCGGTCGTGGATTTTACCGATTATTCCGCATCTGCACGCCTGGCGGTCTCCGACAGGCATTCCGACGGCCATCCGGCGGCTGAAGACGAATATGCCGCCGTATTCGTGTATGAGAAGAACGGAAGGACCAGGGAGTTCACTCTCGAGAACCTTCCGGATTCCACATGGACCTTCGTATCTGCCGAGACGGTACGCGTGAAGCCGGGGAAGAGGAGTGATGAATCCATTGTCAGTCTGCCGGTCATAGACAGCATGGGGGAGTCACACGACCGGCTGGCATCAGGCCACAGGGTGATGGTGGTGAGCGTCTATTCCCCGGAGACAATGCCGATGCGGAAATGGAAGGCTCTTTCCGAATATCTGCAGTCTGCCGCAGACAACGGCTTCCGCCCGCTGCTGCTTGCCGCGGCCTCTCCTGAAGCTGGAGCCGCCTTGCTGGATTCCATGGAGGGATATGGCGGTATTGATATGGAGTTCATGCGCAGCGTGCTCTATTATTCAGACTACAAGACATTGATCACCATGAACCGGTCCAACGGCGGTGCGACTTTCTTTTCCGACGGCTTTCTTGTGAGGAAATGGTCGTTCAGGTCTCTGCCTCACAGCGACAGGATGTCCGAGCTCGGAGTGGAGGACCCGACTGAGGCACTCCTGTCCTACGGTACTGTAGGCAATCTTTTCTTCCAGGCCTTTTTCCTGCTCTGCTTTGCGGTGATGCTGCTGCTTTAGATCATGCCGGACAACAATCTCCGGCGCCGGCTTGTATAAACATTGAGGGGTGGCCGGATCTTTCCCGGTCACCCCTCATAGATGTCATTGTTCCACAACCGCTTTTCGGATCATGCGGTCCGGAAACTGCTAATATCTGTCTTCTGAAGATACTGTGAGTTTCTTACGTCCGTGACGGCGGCGTGATGCAAGAACACGACGTCCGTTTGGTGAAGACATACGCTCGCGGAAACCGTGTTTGTTACGGCGCTTACGCTGTGAAGGTTGGAATGTTCTTTTCATTATTTTATGCTTTTTATATTTTCAAAATCTTTTGGGAGTGCAAAGGTAGTGTTTTTCGCTTTATTTGCAAATAATTTTCCTGAAAATACGGCATTAAATCTGTCAGGCTTCTATGAATATCGCCAGTTTTTCCTTGAAATAGGGGTCCCGGATCCAGCTTTCTATTGACCACGGATGTACCGATCCCTTTTTCAGCCCTGTTTTTCCCATGGCTTCGGCTATTTCCTGCGACACATCCCCTCCTTTCAGGTAGATCACACCTTTATTGTATTTTCCCCTTACCCATGGCATGAATTTGTCGGGAGTTTGACACTTTGAGGAAATAGAAAAAGATGCAAATAATTGAGAGACTTTCTGATGAAAGTCTTTTTTTTGT
>CALVDP010000032.1 GCA_944326315.1 uncultured Bacteroidales bacterium | reverse complement strand
CAGGAATATCCAAATAAATTTGGTATTCCATTCGGTTTGTCGTCGGTTGTGCGACTCCCAGTCGCGGTCCTTTCGGGACTTTTGACCCAGCCCCCTTACATCGGACTTCGTCCTCCATAGAGGTAATTCGATGAAATTCATTCCATTCATTTCATCGAATTCACGTTAACTTACAATCTGATACCGGCCAATCCGGCACAGCAGGCAAAAATTCAAATTTAATGTTGAAATCAATGATTATTTGACTATTTTTGTTCAGTTTTGATTTATAACCATTCAGGATTTACAACTATTCGGGAATGCAAGCCAAAGGAACAGATGAAAGAGAACTTGCCGCCGCCATAAGGAAAGGTGATGAGGCTGCTTTCGAGGCCCTGTATTCCAGATATGCCCCTGCCCTGAGAAATTATTCCGAAACCATAGTAAAGGACAGCAACAGCGCATACGAGGTTGTCCAGGACACATTCGTGTCAGTATGGATGAACAGGCGCAGGATAGACCCTGACAGACCGTTGCGGAACTATCTTCTCCGCGCCGTGCACAACAATTCCCTGCGGCTTGTCAGGAAAGAGAATGCCAGACGTGCCAGAGAACAGTTCCTGGCCTCCGAAAGCATGGAATCCCAGACACCTGACCAGAAGGAAGTCCAGGACTACGACATCGACGGACTCGTCCCTGCCGTGGAAAGGCTGCCGGAACAGAGCCGCAAGATCTTCAGGATGACCTACATGGAACGCATGAAAAGCACGGACATCGCAACAGAACTTTCCATCTCCATAAGGACTGTCGAATCTATCCTGTACAAGGCACGCAAGCGTCTGCGCGAAGAATTGAAAAAAATCTGATTTTTCCGGTAAGTATTTTCCGCTTCATCGAATATATTATATGAAATCCATGTTCCGGACAAGGATTCCGGCGGGGTTTTCATGTATAATTAACACAGGAATGTACGACAAGAAAATACACAGGTCAGAAGATGCCCTGACAGACAGGCTGTGGCAGGAAATAGGAGACGCGGCCGACTACGGGACTCCGGACAGCGGTGACATAGGGGATCTCAGGCAAAGGATCCGCCAGGCGGAAAGGCGGAGGTCACGCACTGCAGGAATCCTGTCGGCGGCAGGGGCGGCGGCAGTGCTGTTTCTGATACTTTGGCTCCCGATGAAGTCCGGTTTCTCCCCTAAGGACAATGACTCTCCGCTGGCACAGCTGAAATCCATGGGTGTGGCAGTATCCGACAAGCAGGTGTCGTTGAAGATGGACAACGACATATCCCTCTCGCTTGCAGATTCTGCCTTGTTCACATCCGGTACCGACAGGCAGACATCCATTGTAAGTTCGCCTGGGATAGAAGTCGAGGTGGGGAACGAGAGGATGCTGCGCCTTGAAGTCCCTTCAGGAAAACAGTTCCGGCTGACCCTTTCGGACGGCACCGAAGTATGGCTTAATTCGGATTCCGTACTTGAGTACCCGGCTTCCTTCGACGGATGCTCCCACAGGGACGTGTATCTTACAGGCGAGGCATATTTCGAGGTGGCAAGGGATGAAGACTGCCCGTTCATAGTGAATCTCGACAACGACGAGAAGATAGAAGTGCTCGGCACATCGTTCAACGTGAATTCATATCCTGACAATGACTGCAACGTCACCACACTTGTTTCCGGCAAGATTGCATACAGGCATGACTCTTCGGATAAGGAGGTCATTCTGCTTCCTGACCAGCAGATATGCGTGGACAGGGCCGAAGGCAGCGCGGAAATACGGGAAGTGGACGCAGGGACGACGGTCGACTGGAAAGGCAATTACCTGACATTCGAGAATGAAAGCCTTCCAGTCCTGGCCAGACGTCTGTCAAGGATGTACGGAATCGAGATAATTGTCGGGGAACACCTTGCCGGACACACGTTCACCGGCAGGATCAGCTACGACAAAGGTGTGGACTTCATCACAAAGCTCATAGAGGAAACTTCGGGGATCCGGTGCAGTGTCTCGGACGGGAAAATCATATTGGACTGACAGATATTCATGAAAAAAACATTCGCATACATCATTCTTGTCCTTGTGTCCGCGGCATCGGCGGTGGCGCAGGATTTCGGCATGCAAATAAGGAACGCCTCTGTCGCCGACGCCCTGAACGAGATCGGGAGACAGACAGGATACGAGTTCTTCTACAATTCAGGAGAACTGTCAAAATGCACCAAGGTGGTGAATATCGACACAAAGTCCGCCTCCCTTGAAGAAATACTGTATGACGTCCTTTCAGGCACAGGATTCACCTACAAGATAGAAGACCGCACCATCATCATCATACCTTCCGGAAGCAAGGGGAAGACATCGGTGACAGGTACCGTATTCTCATCTGCAGACGGGCTTCCGGTACCAGGCGTGTCAGTGTACATTGAAGGGACGATGACGGGGACATTCACTGACGCCGACGGCAATTTCACCATCGAAGTCCCGGCGGAGGGATGCAAGATCACTTTCTCCTCCATAGGGTATGAGACCAGGGAGATGGAGTTCTCGGGGAGCAATGCCAAGACGTTCGGAAGGGTCACGATAGACCAGGCTGCCATGCAGATAGACGATGTGGTGGTAACAGGAGTATATGAACGGAAGAAGGAAAGTTTCACGGGAGCCTCCGCCACATACAAGGGTGACCAGCTGAAAAAGATCGGCACGTCAAGCGTGATACAAAGCCTCCGTACCCTCGACCCTTCATTCAAGATAATGGAGAACACCCAGTTCGGCTCCGACCCCAACACAATGCCGGACATAGAGATCCGTGGAAAGACCAGCGTGGCCGGACTGAAGGAGGAATATGGCACCGACCCCAACCAGCCGCTGTTCATACTGGACGGGTTCGAGACCACGCTGGAGACCGTGATGAATCTGAACATGAACAGGGTGGCATCCGTGACAATACTCAAGGACGCGGCTTCGACAGCGATCTACGGGTCAAAGGCGGCCAACGGCGTGGTGGTCATCGAGACCAAGGCTCCTGCCCGGGGACGCCTGCAGGTATCCTACAAGGGCGATTTCAGCATATCGTTCGCTGACCTGACAGACTACAACCTGATGAATGCTGCAGAAAAACTTGAATTCGAGCGGCTGGCGGGAGTGTACACCGACGGGAACGGAGACAATTTCAACCAGCTCCGCCTGGACAATCTCTACAACGAGAGGCTGAAGAACATAGTACGCGGAGTGGACACGTACTGGCTCAGCGAACCTGTACGTACAGGCTTCACCCACAAGCACAACGTATATGCGGAAGGCGGCGAAGAGAAGATAAGGTACGGTCTCGGACTCAGCTACGGCAACACGCAGGGAGTGATGAAGGGGTCAGGAAGGCAGACTCTTGAAGGAAACATCGACCTGATATACCGGACAGGGAAATTCCAGTTCAGCAACAAGCTGACCATCAACTACCTTGACTCTGAGAATCCGGCTGTATCCTTCCAGGAATACGCCGATGCGAATCCATATTACATGAAATACAGTAAGGACGGGAGTATCGGCAAATACCTGTACTATCCGGAGGAAGGCACTGACGATTATCCTGTAAGCAATCCTCTGTGGAACGCTTCACTGAACAATTATGACATATCGGAAAGCTTCGGCTTCACAAACAACTTCATATTCGAATGGTTCATACTGGATTACCTGAGATTCCGGGCCAAATTCGGCATCACCAAGACGGACAGCGACTCACAGACCCGCCTTTCTCCACTGCATTCACAGTTCGATGATCTGGAGGACAGCGAAAAGGGGCTGTATACACATACGTCAGGCAAGGATCTGAACTACGAAGGCGATGCGTCCGTCACATTCGGCAAGCTGATAGGTAAGAAACACTCCGTCAACGCCGTTGGAGGCTTCAATTTCAGTCATGACAATACGGAATCATTCGGCTATTCGGCCAACGGCTTCACCGATGACATGTTCGGGGCACCGTCGTTCGCGAACAATTACCCGGACGGGGACACGCCGAGCTATGACCTGAACACCAGGAGGGCCGCAAGCTTCTATCTGAACGGAGGATATTCGTACGACGACAGGTATCTGCTCGATGTCAACTACAGGCTTGACGGGACGTCACTTTTCGGAACAGACAACCGTTTCAGGAACACATGGTCCGCCGGATTAGGATGGAACATACACAACGAAAGCTTCTTCAGGGACAATGATTTCTTCTCCATGCTGAAAATCAGGGGCTCCATAGGGAACCCGGGGAACCAGAACTTCTCGTCCTACAGGGCATTCACCACGTATATGTTCAATAGTTCCAGCAATATCTTCGGCACCGGAGTCATAGTCAACGAGCTGGGCAATCCGGGTCTGGGATGGCAGGAGACCGTCAACACGGATATCGGTACCGACATCACATTCTGGGGCGACCGCGTCAACCTCACGTTCGACTATTACTGGAAGAATACGGATCCGCTGCTTGCCATCATCACCACGAAAGGTTCCATGGGAGTGACAAGCATAGCCATGAACGCCGGATCGCAGAAGACGCACGGATGGGAGGCGACATTCAAGATATCGCCGATATACAGGCCATACGAAGGCATCAACTGGAACATAAGCCTCAACGCAACAAGTTCCAGGTCAAGATATGCGAACATAGGGGATTCGTTCAGCGAGCTCAACGAAGAGGGCAAGGCATCCCTTTCAGGCACCACGAGATATTACGACGGCGGAAGTCCGACAGCGATCTGGGCCGTACGTTCGGCAGGCATAGACCCTGCGACAGGCAAGGAGCTTTTCATCAAGAAAGACGGGACATATTCGTTCTCCTATGATACGGAAGACGAGGTGGTGGTAGGTGACACGGAGCCCAAGATCGAAGGAATCATAGGCACCACGCTGTACTACAAGGGGCTGTCTGTCGGCGCCTATTTCCGCTACCAGCTCGGAGGACAGGTCTTCAACACTTCCCTGTTTGAGAAAGTGGAGAACATCGGCACCGAGGATGTCTACAACAACCAGGACAGGAGGGCGCTTTATGACAGATGGTCCACGACCAACAGAGAGGCGTACTTCAAGGGCATATCACTTGTCCAGACCACATCCAAGTCATCCCGTTTCGTGATGGATGAGAACACGTTCACCGGGGAGTCATTTTACATAGGATATGAGTTCCCGGACAGGATAGTAAGGAAGCTCAGACTCGGTGCGATGTCGGTGCAGGTGACCATGAGCGATCTGTTCAGGCTGTCATCTGTCCGCGTGGAAAGGGGTACAGACTACCCTTTCGCCCGCACCATGTCGTTTTCAATCGGTCTGACATTCTGACGGAGGGGAGAATATGGGACACAAAATACTGACATATCTGATAATCGCAGCCGCGGCCGTCCTTTCCTGCAGCTGCAGCAGATGGCTTGACATCCAGCCGTATGACGAAATCGCGGAAGATGACCTGCTGTCCACGGAAGACGGCTTCCGCCAGCTTCTGAACGGCATATACATCGAGCTGAACGACGAGATGCTCTACGGCGGGGCGCTGTCTGTGGAGATGATAGAAATCATGGGCGGCGCGTACAAGATGGGCACCGATGATTCTGTCTGGGGAGACTACAATGACATAGCCTCATACGAATACGGCACGGAATACTGGCGTACACGGCTCAGCGAGACCTGGGACAAGGCGTATTCACTAATCCTGAACTGCAACATGATCCTCGCCCGGATAGACGGGGCAAAGGATATCTTCAGCGGGGACAACTACTATATAATCAAGGGAGAGGCGCTGGCCCTGAGGGCGATGCTCCATTTCGACATGCTGAGGCTTTTCGGCCCTGTCTACTCGCGCAATCCCGGAGCGTCCAGCATACCTTATTACAGGGAATATGACGGGACGGCGCATGAAACGCAGCCTGCGTCCGAAATTGCGGCACTTGTACTTCAGGATCTCTATGAAGCCAGGGTGCTCCTCGCCTTGGACCCGGTACGTACGGACGGGACAATGATGGACGGGCCGTCCGAAGGTGTGACAGACACGTTCCTGTACTACCGGAACCTGAGGCTGAACTATTACGCGGTATCCGCACTTCTCGCAAGGGTATGTCTGTGGACAGGAGACAAGCCGGGGGCATTCAAGTACGCCACGGAAGTCATCGAAGCCGGCAATGCAGGCATCTTCCCTTTCGTGGACAGGGCCCTTGTCACCGGTTCGCCTGATGATCCCGACAGGATTTTCTCCTCGGAAGTGATTTTCGCGCTGACTGACCAGCAGAGAGGGACACTGTTCGACAACTATTTCGACCCGAGCAGGCTTCCGAACTATGTCTTCACCATGGAAAGCGGGCTTTTCTCCAATTATATCTTCGGAGGAGTCAGCACCGGCGGCAGCCTTTATGACTACAGGTATCTTGCGAACTGGAGGACTACCGGCGGGAACAGCTATTTCTACAAATACTCGGACATGACAGCCACCGGAGACATACGCAACACCATGGTACCGCTCATCAGGCTCGGGGAGATGTACCTGATAGCGGCCGAAAGCCAGTCCAACGACATTGCGGGCGGGCTGCAATACATCAACATACTGCGCTCGAACAGAGGAGTCACCCAACTCACGGAACTGACACGCGACCTGCTGCAATATGAATATATCCGGGAACTGTACGGTGAAGGACAGCTCTTCTTCATGTACAAGAGAATGTTCACGAGAGTCCTGTTCTCGGCTACATCAAGTGAAAACCCGGAGGCAAGCGATGCGATATTCACAGTACCGCTGCCTCAGTCAGAAACAGAGAACTGATGATGAGAAACATGCCAATATATCTGGCCGCACTGGCTGCAGCCGCGGTCTCCGCCTCTTCCTGCAAGGAGGTGCATCCGGACTATTTTGAAGATATCAGCTCCGTCTATTTCAACAACAGGGGCACGGGGAACGTTCTCATAGACACTACGGACGTGACATTCGTGTATGAGCCGCTCGACGCCGTGCGGATGGAAGTCCCGGTGACAGTGCAGCTGCTTGGGCGTGCATCCTCCCTGGACAGGGAAGTAAGCATATCTGTATCATCCGACAATGCGGAGGAAGGGACCGACTACATCCTTCCCGAAAGTGCGGTGCTTCCTGCCGGGGAATATTCATTCGACTACGTTGTCACCCTGCTCAGGACAGCGGAGCTGCAGACGTCCCGTAAGGAAGTGAGGCTCGAACTGCATGCCAACGAGAATTTCACCCTTGCCATGACACAGATGGAGCAGACTGCAGATACGGCATCCACTGTCGTGTTCAGGATAGTGTTTTCCGACATGTTCACATCGGCACCGGCCGCATGGGACGAAGAAATACTCGGGACATTCTCGCAGCACAAGTTCCAGCTTGTCTGCAAGGTGCTCGACATCGATCCTGACGACTTCAACGACGCCAATGTCATGACACTCCCGATGCAGATGTATGTAAGGGAGGAAATAATGTCGTACATAAGCGAAGAGACCGCCAAGATGAATGCAGGACAGGATTTTGACGAGGACATACTTGATCCGGAGACAGGAGATCCCATAATTTTCGTATGATGAGGAAAGGATTTACATATCAGGTGATACCGGCGCTGCTTCCGGTACTGTTTCTCTGCGCATGTGCCAGGGATCTCGGGAATTATGACTATACGGAGCTTGACGGGCCGTCGATAGGCGGCATCGTGGACAGCTATGAAGTGCTGACATTCGGGACACTTGACATCAGCCCCGTGATAGAAGGAGGGGCGGGTGAAGACGGCTATTCCTATGAATGGAAGGTCATCGACAACAACAACGACAATGAAGAGACCGTTCTGGCCCTGACAAAGGATCTTGACTACGAGGTGACCCTCGACCCGGGATCATACTCGATGTACTATACTCTCACGGAGAAAGATACCGGGATAACATGGCAGGTATCCTCCGTGCTCACAGTGAATTCTTCCATGTCGGAGGGCTGGATGGTGCTGTGCTCGGACGAGGGGGCGGCAAGGCTTGACTTCATATCTGCAATCACGGGAGATACCTACACGGATGTACTGAAAGAGGCCGTAAAGGACGGAATGCCGGTATACCATGGACCGAGAAAGATACAGTGGCTGTCTACAATGACAGACAGCTCATCTCCGTATTATCTCCTCACGGACGACGGAGCCACACGCCTTGGAAAGGACACCTTCGGATGGGAGGAAGACTATGCCATCGTGTATGAATCCGGAGCAGGCATAGAGCTGGCGCCGTACTCCATAGTATGCTCCGGCATAGGGAAAATGCTTGTAAGCGGG
Organism: uncultured Bacteroidales bacterium; assembly: GCA_944326315.1. Taxonomy (GTDB): domain Bacteria; phylum Bacteroidota; class Bacteroidia; order Bacteroidales; family UBA932; genus Cryptobacteroides. The sequence goes on along the minus strand of CALVDP010000032.1, from coordinate 19,147 downwards.
ACCGATGCGTATTATTGTGAAGTGCTCGGCATAAGCGGGCTGTACGGAAGTGCGGTGAACCAGGGCTTCAAGGTCGCTCCGGCGATAGGCGCCAATGTACTTGCCAGGACCATATATGCAGCCGTATATCTGCTCTACGATACGGACAACAGGAAATTCATGGCATTCTGCCCGCAGCTCGATGACATAGGAGGTTATGCGACCCTGCAGGAAATGGATGAGATAGGGGCCATCGCGGAAGAACAGACAGCAGGCAAGGAGGGATGTGAGGGTGTAGTGGAGACGGTCAGCTTCGACTATCCTGAAGGCTATGAATACGTTTACATGGAAAACACATGCTATGATCCCGGCAACGGATCCATGGGCGTGACCTATACAATACTTTCTGACGGAGAGAAACTCTATGTCTACGGCATCCAATGCGGCGACATGCTTGTCTACGCAGACTGCACGTATGTGCTGGGCAAAGCCCTCTATTCGGACATTTCCCGATGCCAGGACATTGCGGGTGCGGACTTCTACGCTTTCAGTTCATTGCGCAGCTACATGTACTACGCAGCGGGAGGCAAGGTGTACCGTGCAGACCTTTCGGAGAATCCCGCAGTCTCAAGCCTGCAGTTCGAGCTTCCGGACGAAACAGTCACATGCCTGAAATTCAATCTGTACCAAAATTCCGACAATGTCCGTAAACGCTATGACCTGATAGTCGGAAGCGAGACCCTGTCCGGAGAAGGGAAACTCAGGATATATGAAGGGTATGACAGTGAAGGCGACTTCTCGGGGGCGGAGCCGGCGGAGACATACACCGGTTTCAGCAGGATAGTGGACGCCACCTACAAGGAACGTATCTATTAACACGTAACACGGCAGATGTCATCCCCAGGGATGCAGCCGGAAAATATTTTTGAATACAAGACAGCATGAGAAAAATTTCTTACATCCTTGCACTTGCCGTTGCGGGCGCCTGCTGCCAGAAGCAGGAGGTCATTGAACTGTCATTCGATGTCAGTTCCCCTGTTTCAGACAATGTAGTGGTCGTATGCGGCAACAAGATCAGTGAAGTGGAGCTCGACAGCCTCGGACACGGGACAATGGTGCTTGACGGCATGGACGCCGCCTATGCCAGGGTATTCTACGGGACCGGATACAGGCTCATCTATGCAGAGAAGGGAGACAAGGCCGAGATAACCTTCGACGGGAACGACTTCAACGGGACATTCCGCCTCGAAGGTAAAAAGGGACCGGCCGTGAAATACCTCAACACTGTCGTCATGACGGCACTCCCTGACGAAGATTATGCTCTTCCATTCGATGATTTCCTGCAGAAGATAAAGGACAAGACAAGCGAAGCCGCCGTACTGCTCCGCGATACGGATCTGAAAGGTACAGGCAAGTTCCGGGAAATGGAAGAAGCCCGGATCAGATATGCCTACGGCATACAGCTGTTGCTCTACCCTACCGCCCATGTGCTCATGGCGCATGATCCGCAATATGTCCCTGACGAGACGTATTTCGGAACGATACGCGGATACTGGGAAGAAAACCCGATGTACGCCGACATACAGGAATACAGGGAATTCATGACCGAAAGCGCGCACATTCTGGATCCGGAAGGAAGGGATATCAGGGAACTCTATCCCAAGCTTGTGGCAGAGATGAGATACATTGCCTCAGAATGTCGTGACACCAAGGTCAGACAGGCCCTGCTGCATCATATTGCGATGCCATACATAGAGAATTTCGGGACCGGGGGTACTGAGGACATGGCCGGCATATATCTCACCTATGTGGACGATCCCGCTCTGACCAGCGAGTTCAAGGCTGAATGCGACAGATGGGACAGGAAGAAACCGGGGAAACTCTCCGCGGACTTCAAGGCCACGGATATTGAAGGCAATGAATTCTCGCTGGCCGACTTCAGGGGCAAGTACCTCTTCATCGACCTGTGGGCCACATGGTGCCGTCCGTGCATGATGGAAGTGCCGCACCTCGCCGAGCTGGAGAAGGAGTTCGAAGGACGCTGCATCACATTCCTCGGGCTCTCCGTGGATGCGGACAGGCAGGACTGGGAGGCGAAAGTCGGCAGCGGTGAGATGCCCGGCATACAGCTCTATCTCGGCAACGAAAGCAGCTTCCTCGACGCTTATGAAGTAAGGAGCATTCCACGCTTCATCCTGCTGGACAAGGAAGGGTGCATTGTCAATCCTGAAATGACTCGTCCGTCCTCCGGAGACACAGAGAAGTTCCTCTCCGGACTGGAAGGCATCTGAAACTGACACAGGCAGGCCGGTACAGTCTGCACATAACCAGTCAAAACAACAATATCATGAAAAAAGCCTCATACATACTTCTTCTGGCCGTGCTGCTCTCCGCCTGCGGAAAAGGGCAGTGGACAGACGACACCGGAGGGATACAGGATTCATTGATACGCTTCCCGTCAGGCGACACATACGACACAGGTGATGATGTCATCATCATCTGCGACGGCTTCTCGTCCGATGCAAGCTTCTATCTTGTATCCGGCGACGGAAACCAGACCATGATAGAGAATGTCACCGTCACTGGCTCAGGCATATTCTTCACCCTTGAAGTACCTGCCGGAGAATACACTGTCGTCGCGGAACAGGGCGGAGAAAGGATAGAACTGGGCAGGATAAGTGTGACCGGGGCATCATCGGAGATCATAATAAGTTCCGTACCGGACTACTGCCTTCCAGGGGAAAGTTTCGTGATATACGGGAGCGGCTTCACGGCTTCCACGGCTGTCTGCCTTGAAGGCGGGGATGGCACAAGGACCGAACTCGCCGATGTCAGCGTGGAAGGCGGCGGGATGACAGTTCATGTGCCGGAAGATGCCCCGAGAGGGAAATTCACCCTTGTCTTGTCACAGGGCGGAGACGAGACTGCCGCCAGCACGGCATTCTTCATCACTTCCCGCAGGCTCCTTTCCCGGATCACCTATACCATAGCCTCCGGGACACTGTTCGAACACTCCTACACACTGACCGTATCAGGACATGACGGAGACGGGAATGTAACAGGATTTGACGAATATGTCATGACATCCTCGACCGGCACGGATAGCGACGGCGGATACACGGAATACAGCTTCGCTCCTGCTTCCGAAGATTCCGGATACACTGACTTCTCCATCAGAGTCCGCGACGGGAAAGTCCTTTCATCGACATTCGAGACCACACAGGGCGGGATAGAGGGCCTTTATACATTCAACTGGGAATATGACAGTGACGGCTACCTCACTTATGCCGTAAGCAACGGAAGCGGACTGGGTACGGTATGGCTCGAGACTGTCGACGGAAATATCATTCTTGAAGACGGAGACATCACCTGCAGCACATACGACGACCCCGACCTCGTCAACAATCCGTTCGGAGCCGACATGACCATAACGGTCCTCGGCACGGAGTGCGAGATATTCAGAGTCGCACAGTTGATGGGGCTGACAGGGACAGTCTCACAGAATCTGCCTTCGGACATAGGGGACGCTCCGGCGGAATATGTCTATGACGATGAAGGATATGTGACAGGCGCGTCATATACAGACCCTGTCACCTCCTTCAATGTAGACGTGGAATATGTCTATGAATGACATGAATGACATGAATAACATGAATAACATGAATAACATGAATAACATGAAACCATTTAACCAAATACAAATAGTTATGAAAAAAATCTTTTATGTAGCCATGATCGCAACAGCCATGTTTGCGTCATGTGACAAGAGCCAGGTCACGACAGAACCTGACAATCCTTCACTTGTCAGAATCTCCCCTATTCTGACCCGCGCGACCGACACGAATTTCGAAGAAAAAGACCAGATCGGCGTGACAATCACGACAGCCGGCGGGACATACGCAGAGAATGCCATGCTTGAATTCACCGGCGGGATATTCAGCGGCACGCTGACATGGTACGACACTGACGAGACATCTGACATCATCGCATGCTATCCTTACAATGCGGCAGGCATGCCGGATACATTCACAGTGTCCGCAGACCAGAGCGCCGGGACCTCTTCCTCTGATTTCATCATAGGATCGGCAACCGGAATTTCCCCGAGCGAGGATGCGGTGGACATGACTTTCAGACACATGTTCAGCAAGATAGTACTCGATATCACGAATGACACAGGTGCGGAGATCTCATCCGTCACGCTGAAAGGGTCCCTGACCACGGCTGCCATTTCCTACGAAGATGCCACTGTCTCAGCAGCACCATCTTCACAGACAGCTGATATACTGGCATGCAAGGCGGCTTCCGATGAAGGTGAAAGATATTATGCCATACTTGTACCGCAGACTGTGGCTCTTACGCTTGAAATAGCCACATCTGACTCTGAAGTCTACACCAGGGAACTGGAGGAAAAGGAGCTTGTACAGGGCGGACAGCATACTGTCACTGCGAGGATATCCGTTGAAGAAGGTCTGCAGGTGAAGGTTGCCGGTGAAATAGAAGACTGGACTGACGAAGGCGAGATCGGCCCGGACGAGCCTGAAGCAAGCATCCTCAAGCAGTGGGTAGCGGACCTGTCGGAAGCACAGGACGGATCCACCAGAAAATGTTTTGACCTTGCCACCGAAGGTTCAATCCTCATAGGTGACTGGATGCCAGGAATGGAAGCATATATGGATATGTTCGGCATCACAGACTATGATCCTGACAACTCATTCATCGCAATGGTCACCGGCCCCGAGACAATCGTGAGCATAACACCGTCCGATGACACTGCCGGCACTATCATTTACAGCAGCGACACGGACATGGACGGCGTTCCTGACACTGAATACACCCTGAAATACGCCAACCTGACGGACACTACGGTCGACATCACCATGAATGACGTCTACAGCGGACTGGAAGCTACATACAACTGTACCGCAGCCGCCACTACCGTCAAAGTCTACACTTACGCCGATGCCACCGGCATGTAGCCGACGGAGTCCCTCACACAGATAAAGGCAGGATGGAGATGAATGACCCTGAATGGGTTCGGGTATCTCCACCCTGCCTTCATTTCATATTGGCTTACGTGTTACCGCTACTTCCCTGCCAGATGGCATTCCCATTTCCAGGCGGCGGCAAGGGTCTCCTCTACGGTACGTTCCGCCTTCCAGCCAAGCTCCTTGTTGGCAAGAGACGTGTCAGCCCAGATTGCAGTGATGTCCCCGGCACGGCGCGGTGCGAACTTGTAATTCAGCTTCAGATTGTTGACCTTCTCGAACTTGGTGACAAGCTCAAGCACGGACACAGGACGTCCGGTGCCGATATTGAAGATCTCGTAATCCTTCTTCATCCTGCCGTCAAGCATCCTTGCCACGGCTGCGACATGTGCCTTCGCAAGGTCCACCACATCAATATAGTCCCTCAGGCATGTCCCGTCCGGTGTAGGATAATCGTTGCCGAAGATGCTCAGGCACTCACGCTTGCCTATCGCAGTCTGGGTAATGTACGGCACGAGATTGTTAGGCACCCCGCGAGGAAGCTCCCCGATAAGGGCAGACGGATGCGCCCCGATAGGATTGAAATACCTCAAGGCTATGCCCTTGACAGGTCCGAGCTTCTTCTCCCCTGCATGGATTTCCTGACCGTACGCACTTGTCGCACGTACCACATCAGCCAGGATGTCCTCACATATCTGCTTCGTCGCCCCGTATGAACACATGGCCGGCTGGCGTGGAGATTCCTCTGTCACAGGCAGCTTGTCTGTCTCGCCATAGACAGTGGCCGAAGAAGAGAACAAGACATCGCATCCTCCGTGGTTTTTCGATGCATCGAGAATATTGAGGAATGACATCAGATTGTTCTTGTAATATTTGATAGGCTCGGCCACAGACTCACCCACGGCCTTGAATGCGGCAAAATGGATGACAGCATCGATCCTGTATTTTTCGAAAACCATATCCACAGATTTCTGGTCACAGCAGTCTATCTGCTCGAAAGGGATGTCGTCCCTTCCCGTTATTTTCTTCACGCCTTCAAAGCATGTAAGGTCACAGTTGGACAGATTGTCGGCAACGACCACGTCGTATCCTGCCCCGATCAGTTCCACAGTAACATGGCTGCCGATGTAGCCTGCGCCACCGGAAACCAATACACATTTCTTGTTCTGGTCCATAATATTCTATAGTTATTGGTATAGTCTTGTCGAAAATTTCACTGTATCATACAAATATAGTAACTTTGCATGTTCCGTCAAACACCAGGAAAACGATGTTTTCTTTTTTTTACAGAAATTTTTTCTTTTTATTGCCGCTTGTACTGTCCGTCATGGCCACAGGCCACATGCAGGCACAGGAAAACAATGCCAGGAGCTACGCAGCTTCGCTCATGGACGGGGATCTGAAAAACGCCGTACTGTCCGTACTTGCCCTGACAAGCGAAGGTGACACCATCGTGTCGGTCAGACCGGAAGCGCTTATGATGCCCGCATCAGACATGAAACTTGTCACCACAGGGCTTGCCCTCGACCGTCTCGGGCCGGACTTCGTCTTCACGACACGAATCGGATATCACGGGGAAGTGTCCGGAGGCATACTCCGCGGAGACCTGTATATCATGGGAGGAGGCGACCCGACACTCGGATCAGATGACGACATCGCCGCATCACTGCCTGAAGTTTTCGGACAATGGACAGAATTTGTCAGGGATGCAGGCATAAGCAGGATCGAAGGACATGTCATAGGAGACAGCAGGTATTTCGGCACGGCAATGCCGGAAGACCAGAGTTGGCAATGGGACGACTGCGGGACCTACTACGGAGCCGGCATCTGCGGTCTTTCATTCTACGAGAACAAGCAGGACTTCAAGGTGACCCCGGGAGAGAAGCCAGGCGATCCCGTGACGATAGAAGAAGATTTCCCGGAATGCCCTTGGATGGAATATCTTGACAGGTCATCTACCGGCGAGGAAGGGACTGGCGACCGTCTGTACTACTACACTTCGGACCTTGCACCTGCAGGTGAAATGAGGGGGACACTTGCGGCAGGACTTCCGGCCAAGATTCTGGAATGCAGCAACAAGTTCCCGGCATACACTTGTGCGTCGTATTTCACAGGATGGCTGGAACGCAACGGCATAGAATGCACCGGAGGTGCGGCAGACACCGGTCATTTCGCTTCCGGGGAGAAGCTTCCATGCCAGGACAACATCATCGTGATAGGCAGTACATCATCACCGTCACTGGCCGGGATATCCCGAGTGACCAATCATGACAGCAACAATGTCTACGCCGAGACCCTGTTCCACACCACAGGCAGAGATGTGTGCGGCACCGGCAGCCATGAAGATGCACGGCAGGCCGCAAAAGACCTGCTTGCCGCCATGGGGATAGACACAGACAAGATCAGGATACAGGACGGAAGCGGACTGTCAAGGCAGAATCTTGTGTCGGCAGGATTCCTGTGCCGCTTCCTGCTCGGAATGGAAGAAAGCAAGGCTTTCGGCAGCTTCGTAAGCAGCCTGCCCTCCCCCGGAGACTCGGGGACCATGGAGGGCGTCATGGCAGGATATGACAGCAGCCTGAAATCAAGGATAAGGCTCAAGAGCGGCTCGATGACGGGGGTGAAATGCTTCAGCGGATACATCTTTCCACCTCTGGGCAGCCACGGAGAGGGAGAGGAATGCAAACCGGCTGTATTTTCCATAATGATAAACAATTCCATCCTTTCCCAGTACCGGATGCAGAAAATCATGGACAGATTCATCTTCCTCATTGCCTCCGGGACCGAATAAGACGGCAACAGAGGATGCAGCACACACGACAGCCGTCAGCGGGACTCCTTGAACAATGTCCTGCACAATACCGGAACATCAGGTACACGCACGACCTCTATTCCGCCGGGAAGATTGTTCAGCACACCGAAAGATGACAGGTAAATGGTCCTGAAGCCGAGCCTTGCAGCCTCGGCCACACGTCTTTCCGTCTGGGAGACAGGCCTTATCTCTCCGCTCAGCCCGACTTCTCCTGCGAAACAAGTCTCGGAAGGTATGGCAAAATCGAAATTGGAGGACAGGACAGCGCATATTACTGCCAGGTCACAGGCCGGGTCAGAGACCTTCAGCCCTCCTGCCATATTCAGGAATACATCCTTGACGCCCAGCCGGAATCCGGCCCTTTTCTCCAGCACGGCCAGCAGCATGTTCAGCCGCCTGACATCGAAGCCGGTTGCGGAACGCTGCGGGGTACCGTAGGCGGCGGAACTGACCAGTGACTGCACTTCTATCAGAAACGACCTTGACCCGTCAAGCATGGCGCTCACAGCTATACCGCTCAGGCCCTGGCCGTGCATCGGGATCAGCATCTCGGAAGGATTCGACACCTCCCTCAGCCCGGAGCCGGTCATCTCGAATACTGCCATCTCCGATGTCGATCCGAAACGGTTCTTGATGCTTCTCAGAAGCCTGTATGCACCAGTGTTGTCCCCCTCGAACTGCAGCACCACATCCACGATATGCTCCAGCACCTTAGGCCCGGCTATACTGCCTTCCTTGGTGATATGGCCTATGAGGATCACCGGTATGCCGGTCTCCTTGGCCAGACGCAACAGCATGGAAGCGCACTCCTTTATCTGCGACACGGAGCCTGGGGAAGACTCCATCGTCCTGGTATATACCGTCTGTATGGAATCGACGATCATCAGATCCGGCATGGCCTTCTTCGCCTCGGCTATTATATTCTCCATCAATGTCTCGCTGTAGACCATGCACCCGCTGCCGTCCCCGCCGAGCCTGGAAGCGCGCAGCTTCACCTGACGGGCGCTCTCCTCGCCTGTGACATAAAGGGTACGCAAGCCTTTGCAATGCAAAGGGATCTGAAGAGAAAGTGTTGACTTCCCGATACCGGGTTCTCCGGCTATGAGCACAAGCGACCCCTCGACAATCCCGCCGCCGAGAAGTCTGTCCATTTCCGCACTTTCAAGGGTAGTCCTTGTCTCTTCCCCGTAGTCGATCTCATCCAGGGCAAGCGGTCTTGCTGAAGCTCCAGGAGTAGATTCGGACGCCCTCGCGCCACCTTTCACGGCCACCTTCTCTTCCACCATGGTATTCCACTCCCCGCACGCCGGACACCGGCCCATCCATTTGGGACTCTCATTCCCGCAGGAAGAGCAGAACCACACCGATTTCATCTTTTGCACCATATCAGGAAAATATTATCCAAACCAACGTCTGTCCGACAAATCCTTCTTGTCTGTCCCTGTCAGGATAACCGGACGCTTCCATATTTCTGCAATAATACTGAAAATATATCAACCGGAATCACAAAAAATCCATGATTTTGACACAGGCCACGCATTTTTCCGTGGATTTTGGGTAAATTTGTAAAGATGTCCGTAAAAACATATCCCCCATGCTTGTAACCATACTCATACTCGTCATTTCCGCAGCTTTTTTCGTGTCCGGGAAATTCCGCTCGGACATAGTGGCGCTGTGCGCCCTTCTCGGGCTGCTGATATTCCAGGTGCTTACTCCGGAAGAGGCTCTGGCCGGATTCTCGAACCAGGTCGTCATCATGATGATAGGACTGTTCGTGGTAGGCGGAGCAATCTTCCAGACAGGGCTGGCGAAAATGATAAGCTCCAAGATACTTAAGCTTGCAGGGAAAAGCGAACTCAAACTGTTCCTCCTCGTGATGCTCGTGACCGGGAGCATCGGGGCGTTCGTCAGCAATACAGGCACCGTGGCGCTGCTGCTTCCGATAGTCGTGAGCCTGGCTTTCAATGCCGGGATGAGTCCGGGTCGGCTGCTGATGCCGCTTGCATTCGCCAGCAGCATGGGAGGCATGATGACCCTGATAGGTACCCCGCCGAACCTGATCATCCAGGATACTCTCTCCGGGGCAGGATACGGTGAACTTTCATTCTTCTCGTTTCTTCCTGTAGGCCTTGTCTGCCTTGCTACAGGAATTATAGTGCTGCTGCCGCTCTCAAGGATATTCCTTTCCGGGAAAGGGAAAAAGAGCGAAAAGGTATCCGGCGGCAAGTCACTCAACCAGCTTGTGAACGAATACAGCCTGGCGGACAACCTGTTCAGGATCAGGGCATCCGAGCACTCCGGCATCATCGGGAAGACCGTGCTTGAAATAGACATACGGCGACGCTACGGCATCAACATCCTGGAGATAAGGAGGGGTGAGACTTCCCAGCACAGGTTCCTGAAGACAGTGACACAGGAGCTGGCGTCTCCCGACACGGTAATCAGCTCAGGGGACGTGCTGTATGTGAACGGAAATGTGGAGAACATCAACCGCTTCGCAGGTGACTACGGCCTGGAAATACTAGACGAACACACTTCCGAGGTGGCTTCCGCCGCAGGCAAGACACTCGCCTTCTACGACATCGGGATAGCGGAAATAGTGCTGATGCCGTCATCCGATATCATCAACAGGACCATCAAGGAAGCCGGCTTCAGAGACAAGTTCAATGTAAACGTGCTCGGGATAAGGCGCAAGAACGAATACATACTGCACGAGCTCGGTGATGCCAGGATGCACAGCGGGGATGTCCTCCTGGTGCAAGGCACATGGCAGGATATAGGGAGGCTCAGCAAGGAAGACACGGAATGGGTCGTGCTCGGACAGCCCCTTGAGGAGGCCGCCAAGGTCACCCTCGACTACAAGGCCCCTGTCGCCGCGGTAATCATGATACTCATGGTAGCGATGATGGTGTTCAACTTCATACCCGTGGCTCCTGTCACGGCTGTCATGATAGCCGGCATACTTATGGTGCTCACGGGATGCTTCCGGAATGTGGAAGCGGCATACAAGACCATAAACTGGGAGACAATAGTGCTTTTCGCGGCCATGCTGCCAATGTCCACTGCACTTGAGAAGACCGGCGTGTCGGACTATATTTCAGGAGCGCTTGTGCATGGCCTGGGCGATTTCGGCCCGACAGCCCTGCTTGCAGGCATCTATTTCACGACATCTCTGATGACCATGTTCATCAGCAACACAGTAACAGCCGTGCTGATGGCCCCGATAGCCCTTCAGAGCGCCGTGCAGCTCGGGGTAAGCCCCGTTCCATTCCTTTTCGCGGTCACCGTGGGGGCGAGCATGTGCTTCGCTTCACCGTTCTCCACACCGCCTAACGCGCTTGTGATGCCGGCAGGCCAGTACACATTCATGGACTACATCAAGGTGGGACTTCCTCTTCAGGTCATAATGGGTATAGTGATGATAATAGTGCTGCCACTGCTCTTCCCTTTCTAATGCCCGGAGGTTTTCCTGTCAAGTTCGAAGACTTCAAGTTCTCTGATATCAGCATCCTCTATCCTGAAGCGCAGCGCTGTCCTGACCAGGTGGAATCCCTGGATGCCTGCAGCGCCGGGATTCATCACCAGCATGTTGCGGCGTCTGTCATTGACCACCTTCAGTATATGTGAATGCCCGCAGACGAAAAGGTCAGGCCTGTGCTCGTCTATAAGGGCCCTTGCCCTGGGATCATATCTGCCCGGATATCCGCCTATATGCGTCATCAGCACCTTCATGCCCCCACACATGAACAGACGGTACAGAGGATAGTCAAGCCTGACATCATATCCGTCGCAATTCCCGTAGACGCCTGTCAGCGGCTTGAATGCAGCAATAGCCTCTGCCACCTGCAGGCTGCCGAAATCCCCGGCATGCCATATTTCATCCACCGGGCTCAGGAATTCCCGGAAAGGGGCATCGAAGACACCGTGGGTATCCGAAATCAAACCTATATACATTGCTCCGATTGTTATATCAAGTCATTTCCCGGCATGGAGTCCCATGCACGACCGGCAGCAAATTTATGCATTTTCCGCTCACGGGAGAGGGCTTCCAGGGAAATCTTTATAACTTTGCCAGGGCCGGCAGAGGTCACGCCGGTATGACATTATGGAACTTTTCTATTCGGGAAACACAGACGGGAAGACCGTTGTGCTGGAAGATGACGAGGCCATGCACTGCGTCAAGGTACTCAGGCACAGGGCCGGCGACATGATTCACGTCATCGACGGGAAAGGCACCCTGTATTCATGCAGACTTGCATCCTGCTCACCGAAGACAGCTGAAGCAGAGATAGTCGAGACCATACAGAACTGGAACTCCAGGCCATATACCCTGGAGATGGCAGTGTGCCCCACCAAGAACATGGACAGATATGAATGGTTTGCCGAAAAGGCATGCGAAACAGGGACCGATACCATTGTACCGGTAATCGGAGACCATTCGGAGAGAAAGACCGTCAAGACCGACAGGCTCAGGAAAATCCTGCTGTCTGCCGCCAAGCAGTCCCTGAAAGCGGAGATACCGGAAGTAAAAGAGCCCTTGACTGTCAGGGAATATGTCGGAAACATGAAAGACAGCGGCAGCCTGAAACTCATGGCATATTGCTTCGAGGATGAGGATACCCCGCGCATATCCATAGAGGAAGCTCTCAGAGGGATGCCGGCAAGTTGCAGGTCCGTATCCGTCCTCATCGGACCTGAGGGAGACTTCTCAAGGGAAGAGGCGGAAACGGCCGTCAGGAACGGTTTCATTCCGGTCCACCTCGGACAATCCCGTCTCAGGACGGAGACAGCGGCCCTTGCAGCCGTATTCGCGGTATATTTCCACTTCGGGTCACTTGCGGATAATCTCGACAGTGGCGTCAAGGCCTATCTTGATGATTGACGATGACTTGCCTGTAGCGCCGCTTTCCAGCGAAGGGTCCACGACATAATCCACACCGGACCGGATTTCACCGGATATTTCTTGGAAATTGCGTGGTGCAGGCTCTCCGGATATGTTGGCGGACGTAGACACTATCGGACGGCCGAAGCGCTTCACGAGATCACGGCAGAAGTCCATCATCGGAATCCGGATCCCGACAGAACCGTCGGCAGCCACGGTATTATATGCCAGCAGATGCCTTGACTTCACAGGAGCCGCCCCGTCCTCCGGCTTCACGGACGCCACTGCCCCGGGATAAATTATAGTCATAGGGCTGTCATTGACCTCCACAAGCTGCACGGCCATTTCCGGAATCTCCTTCACATAGCGGGCCACCATGTCGAGGTCGGAAGCAAGCAGGACAAGCGACTTGCTGTCGTCACGCTTCTTCAGTGCGAATATCCTCGCCACGGCGTCAGGGTCCGTAGCATCACAGCCGATCCCCCATACGGTATCCGTAGGGTACAGAAGCACTCCTCCTGCCCGCAGGACGTCAAGTGCCTTTTCCATTGTTTCCTTTGTATTCATTGTTCCAATTCAAATTCCGAACATACCGGATAATGGTCCGAAAAACGTATTCTCGGCGAATCATGCACCACCGCCTTGAAAATTTCCGGAAGAAATATGTAATCTATCCTCAAGGCCGGCCAGAGGACACGGTAAGTCGCCCCGAAACCTGTCCCGGCCTCACAGAAAGTATCCCTATGTCCACTGATGAGCCTCTGGTAGGTATAAGACATCGGATTGTCGTTGAAATCTCCACACAGGACAGTCTCCGATCCGCATGAAGCGATATGTCCGAGCACCCTGTCCACCTGTTCCGGACGCAGGGATAAGGAATGCCTCATCTTGCGTTCAGTCTCCTTCAATATCCCGTCCTTCCTGTCCATTATTCCCTTCACTATACCGGGAAAGGATATATTGTAGCTTTCGAAATGACAGTTATACAGCCGGAACCGTTTGCCGTAAGCCTCAATGTCCGTATAGACTGCCAGATTTGTGCTCTGCGCGAATTTGACCACACCCTGCCCGAGTATCGGGAAACGGCTCAGTATCACATTGCCAAAGCAGCCGTGCTTTCCGGTAAACACGTAGTAATCATAATCATACCCCTCGAATGCGGACTCCAGGCCGGAATGCAGGTCATCGGTGTCCCGCGCATAATACTCCTGGAGACAGATAATGTCAGCTCCGGTGCTCTTCAGGAATGCGCAGACGGAATCCTCGCACGCATCCCTCATGATATTGCCTTTTCCGTCCTTCATGTTCGCGAACCTGCCTACATTGTACGAGACCATCTTCACTGTCTTCCGGTCTTCATCGGGCAGATCTTCGCCCTGACCGGCAGGCCTGACATACCTGCCTACGAAAAGCAATGTGGGCAGCAGCGCCAGCAACGGTATCACGGCAGCCCTTGACTTCCTGAACAGGGCCCACACAAGGAGGAACAGGTTCAACAATGCAAGCGGGAAGAAAAACAGTCCCGGAAGCATCATATACCACGCTTTCGCAGGATTCACGAAAGCAGAGGCATAGGACAGCACCAGCAATGCCGCCGCGGCAAGCAGCAGCACCCTGTTGGTAATTCCGCCTATAAGACTTCTGCTCATGAGATATCCTGCCGGTACGGCGCCCCGCTAATACATCCTGTTCTTTTTCTTCCAGTAAAGGATGAGAAGCCACCCGAAAAGCATTCCGCCAAGATGGGCGAAATGTGCAATACCTCCGCCGACACTCGATATGCTCTGGATACCGGTGAAAAGTTCAATGACCGCGAAAATTATCACGAACCATTTGGCTTTCAGTGACACCGGAGGGAATATAAGGGTCAGCACAGAATCCGGGAAAAGCATTGCATATCCGATCAGCACACCGTAAATGGCACCTGAAGCTCCGACGGTAGGCGTCATCTTCAATGTCTGGTAGGCCATCATGGCCTGCTGGGAATTCTCCGCTATCTGGGAAATGTACATCTGGGCCTCGACGAACTGCACCGTCATGTGCAGCAGGGCCGCGCCCAGGCCGGTCACGAAATAGAAGATCAGGAACTTCTTTGTGCCCCAGACCCTTTCCAGCACCGTACCGAATATGAACAAGGTGTACATATTGAAGAATATGTGCCAGAATCCTCCGTGCATGAACATGTGAGTGATGACCTGCCACGGCTTGAAAAGCTGCGAGGCAGGATAGAAAAGTGCAAACGTCCTGTACATGAAATCAGGCTTGAGCCATGTGAATATCATGACCAGGATGTTGATGATAATGATGTTCTTGATGGCCGGAGGGACGGAACTCATGAAACCGCCACCGCCGCCGTAGCCTCCATTGTATGAATTATAATACATCTGTAGTTCTTTATTATGTGTTAATTTCTTGTAAGTGCACCGTGATGCCGGCATGCATCAGCTGAACATTTTCACGATATCTTCCTCCTTGATGACAGCCATGATTTTGTGCCCTGAATTGGTATATTCCGTGTTCGAGCATGAAAAGAGATCATCTATCAGCCTCTGTGCCTCCACCGGAGTCCGGACCGGAACACAATTCACGGCACCGAGCCTTGCGAACCTGTCTGCAAGGACGGAAAGCATGTTCTCCCTCGCTGATACATGGTCGTCCGACAATGCCAGAATCAGATCGGGAAGCATGCTCTCGACACGGTCCTGGTCGGTGGAATAGCCATCTGGCACTCCCTTGACCACCACGGTGTCAGCAGACTGCGGCTCGATATCGAAGCCGAATTCGGTCAGTATATCCCTGTATTCGGTGAAAAGATACATGTCGGCAGTGCCGATAGTCACCGGTATCGGGAACAGCGACGCCTGCGTCCCGGAGCGTCCGGACGCGGCATTCTTCATATAATTGTCATACAGGATACGCTCCATCGCGCGCCTTATATCCACGACCATCACCCCGGATTTGACAGGCGTGAATATATATCTTCCCTTCACGACCAGTACCTGGGCAGACGGCAGTATCTTGTCTTCGAAAAGTTTTCCGTAGTCATCACGCCTGTCCACGACGAAGCCGTCTTTCCCGGAGAAGCCTCCCCTCACGCCAGAATCCATGTCCGCAGCAGAGACATCATATCCGTCTGCACCGGCCGACGAGACAAAGGACGCACGCCCTGCGCCGAACTCGTCCGCTCCGGCAGAATTCATGAAAGGCCTGCCTTCATTGTAGCCCAACGTATTGGAATAAGGTGACGGCTCTGACGGGAAACCGTCATTCTGGAACGGGTTGTAGGTAGGGTCATACGATATGTCCGGCTCCACGACCGGATGGTCCTCCCTGTATTTCCGGCTGAGGACGGGAATCTCGGGAGCGCCTTCCCTGTCGAAGTCTATCGCATCCCCGAACGAGCTCTTGCCCAGCGCCTCCTTTATGCAGGCATACAAGGTCTGGAATATGACATTATCCTCCTCGAACTTCACCTCTGTCTTGGTCGGGCTTATATTCACATCCACCGTATGCGGGTCTACCTCGAAATAAATGAAATAGGACGGAGAATATCCCTCAGGGACAAGGTTGCTGTAGGCATTCATCACCGCCTTGTGCAGATACGGGCTGCGGAAATACCGCCCGTTGACGAAGAAATACTGGTTCCCCTGGCTCTTCCTTGCGCTGTCAGGCCTCCCCACATAGCCGGAAATCTTCACGACGGATGTCTCGGTGGCTATATCCACGACAGAATCCACCACACTGCTTCCCAGGAGATCCTGTATCCTGAATTTCAAGGACTTGGCACTTTTGAGGACATAGACGTTCTTCCCGTTGGATGTAAGATTCAGATTCAACCACGGCCTGGTCAAAGCAATCCGCAGGAATTCATTCACGATGTGCTTCATTTCGACATTGTCGGACTTGATGAACTTCCTGCGCGCCGGCACATTGTAGAAAAGGTTCCTTACCGCGAAACTTGCCCCCTTCGGGGCCGATACTTCTTGTGTGGATACATGCCTGGAATCGGCGAATACCACTTCACAGCCGACCTCGTCCTCCTCCCTCCTGGTCCTCAGGGTCACTTCAGACACCGCAGCGATGGATGCAAGCGCCTCACCTCTGAAACCGAATGTCATGATAGCGGACAAGTCTTCCACTGACGAGATCTTGGATGTGGCATGGCGCTCAAAACACAATACCGCCTGGTCGGGAGACATCCCGCATCCGTTGTCCATGACCCGGATAAGAGTGCGTCCCGCATCCTGGACTGCTACGGAGACCGTATCCGCGCCTGCATCCACAGCGTTTTCCATCAGCTCCTTCACAACTGAAGCAGGCCGCTGGACGACCTCGCCCGCAGCTATCATGTTGGCTATGTTGCCTGGAAGAATCCTTATATCCATCTCTCGTCTTCTATAATCCGGCAGCCTGACACCCGTGCGTACGGATGCGGCGTCACCGGCCCTACCAAAGCAAAGTGTAATATTTGGCAATAAGGACAAGGACCACGAAGAAGAGGGCCAGTCCTATCATCCCGACTATGGCGATAGACTTGCCTGTCTGCTTGGTCTTCTGGTAGTGTCCGTTCCTGAAACTGCCCTTGATATAGGTGCCCGGGGCGTAAGACTCCTTGCTGAAGCGTCCGTCCACATGCCCGAACTTTTCTTTCAGGGCTTCCTTCTCCGGGTCATAATATCTCGGCTTGTAATTGAAAACCCGATGTTCCTGCGTACCGAAAAATCCAAAACTGAACTTCATATCTAAGCTGCATTCCGGCAAAACTGCCATTTAACATCGCCCTTGCAGCCAGCCTTCCGGCCGTATCTGAAAGGAATCCATCTTGCAAAGATAGACAAAAACCGCAAGCCGGACAAATCATATTTCCGTCCCGGCATGCCATCTTTCGTGTATAGAAGTCAAATATACATAGAAGCCGAGAGTAATGCAAATGAACTTGTTCAATTTGCATTACCGAGGCGCTACAGGATATGTGGCGAAGCCAAATATCGCAGAAGCCGAGAGCTTGCCAAACGAGGCGCTACAGGATATGTGGCCGAAGGCCAAATATCGCAGAAGCCGAGAGCTTGCCAAACGAGGCGCTACAGAATATGTGGCGAAGCCAAATATCGCAGAATTATGGAACAGAAGCATGAAGAAAAAGTCCCGAAGGGACCGCGACCGGAGGGAGCGAAACCGACGACAAACCGAATGGAATACCAAATTTATTTGGATATTCCTGAGGTGCGAAGGAGGAAAACCTGTCAAGGTTAATCCCCAGGGTGCAGGGGGTTAGGATGAATTTCTTTCGAAGAAAGATATTCGGGGGCACCCCGAATATGTGGCCGAAGGCCAAATATACCATGCAGTCCAATACCATATCGGCTGAACAACAGACGGACGGAAGCATGCTCCGTGGATTATTTTTCATATTTTTGCAGTATCAACCATCACCAAGTCAAATCATGAAAGATATCAGAATAGGCAACGGATACGACGTACATGCACTTGCACCCGGACTTCCGCTCCGGCTCGGAGGTGTAGACATCGAAAGCGCAGCAGGGTGCATAGCCCACTCGGACGGAGACGTGGCAATCCACGCACTGTGCGATGCGCTGCTCGGTGCGCTTGCTCTCGGTGACATCGGGAAACATTTTCCTGACACATCGGACAAATTCAAGGGAATCGACAGCAGAATACTCCTGGAAAGGACCATGTCCATGATCCGAGATGCAGGCTACAGGGTCGGGAACGCCGACATCACAATAGCATTGCAGCGGCCAAAACTTGCCCCGTACATCTCAAGGATGCGAGAGACATTGGCCGAAATAATGGGAGTCATGACTGATTCGGTCTCAGTAAAAGCCACCACGACAGAGAAACTGGGTTTCGTCGGCCGGTCCGAAGGATGTGAAGTATATGCATCGGTGCTGCTCTTCAGCATTGACTGAACCTGTGCGAGAAGCTGATTAAGCAGATTCGACAGTATTTTCGAAAAAATAAATGAAAATTCATTGCATTTTCAAAAAACCTTCGTAGATTTGCAGTCCCAAATCCAAAGGGGCTCATATTGAGATATGGTGTAATGGTAGCACTACAGATTCTGGCTCTGTCAGTGAGGGTTCGAATCCTTCTATCTCAACAAATCCAGACAGCACCGTCATCCGACGGTAAAGTCACTCTGACGAAAGTCATGGCGGGTTAGCTCAGCTGGTTAGAGCGCATGATTCATAATCATGAGGTCCGCAGTTCAATCCTGCGACCCGCTACAAGAAAACGACACTGCAGATTCCTCTGCGGTGTTTTTTGTTGCCTGCAGGGACGAAGTCCGTCCGTATAGGGCTGGAGACCATGAGAGCTGGCTCTCAATGGGATACAGACAGATACGGCAAATGCCGCCAGGCATGGCAGGCGACAAATCTGATTCCACAAGAGATTCAAACCATGGCGTTTTCTTGGGTAACAAGCGCCTGCGGAGCAAGTCAGGATTAGAAGGAGTCACGGAGTGGC